>NZ_WTYH01000001.1:2574545-2941591 GCF_009827335.1 Aurantiacibacter arachoides
TAGGGAATGACGCGCGCGGCGAACAGGAACTTGCCGCTGGAGTGCGTCTTGCCGCGGTCGTGGTCGAACAAGACGCCCGGCGACCGGTGCATCTGCGACACGATCACGCGTTCGGTGCCGTTGATGAAGAAGGTGCCATTCTCGGTCATGAGCGGCATGTCGCCCATGTAGACGTCCTGCTCCTTGATATCGAGCACGGAGCGCGTCTCGGTTTCGGAGTCCACTTCGAACACGATCAGGCGCAGCGTGACCTTCATCGGGGCGGCGTAGGTGATGCCGCGCTGGCGACACTCGGTCACGTCGTACTTGGGATCTTCCAGCACGTAGTGGACGAAATCGAGCTCGGCGGTGCCGGCGAAGTCGCGAATCGGGAAGACCGAGCGCAGGGTCTTCTCCAGGCCCGAAACGTAACCGGTCTCGCGATCGGAACGCAGGAACTGCTCATAGCTTTCGCGCTGCACCTCGATAAGGTTCGGCATCTGCACCACTTCGTGGATGTCGCCGAAAATCTTGCGGATGCGCTTCTTCTTGCTGCCGGTCTGGGCCGGAGTTGCCTTGGTCGCCATGATCGAGCCTTACGCCTTTTTCTTCGCGTGTACGCACGGGGGGCGGTTGACCGCCCGTGCCGGGAATGTTCGCAAGCGGGATATCGGGCGTGAAACGCGACAAAGGCCGCAAGAAGGCGCACCCTATCCGGGCGCTGCCGCTGCAGCCTTGGTTCGATTCGTGTCTCACGCGCAGAGGCCGAAGCTTCCGTCCTGGATACGCCCCCGCGTAAGGCGCACCTTGCTCGAAGCTCTCGGCTGGTAGGGGCGATATAGGCGAGGGGCAGCTTCGGGTCAACCGGCAGGGAATCATGCGCGAGGATCGGCACAAGCCGCTTGCCAGCCTCCGCAAACCTCCGCAGGTTTCGCGGCGATGACCGACCTTGCAGAACCGACAGCGCCGATGCGCAGGACATTCCCCCTCGCCGCGCAGATCCTTGCCGGCCTTGCCGTGGGCGCGGCGGCCGGGTTGGGCCTGGCCGCCGCCGGGCGAAGCGAGGGGATGGACCAGATTGTCGGCGTGATTGGGCTGGGCGGCAAGCTTTGGCTGCGCGCCTTGCAGATGACGATCCTGCCGCTGGTGTTCGGCCTGCTCGCCACGCTGTTCCTGCGCTCGAGCGGGATCGGTAGTGGGGATGGCAGTGGTGCAGGGGGGCGCACGGCACGCCGGGCGCTTGGCGCGATCGGGCTGTTGTACCTGCTCGCGGTGCCAGTGGGCGTGGTCCTCGCCGAACTGCTGCTGGGCGCCTTTCCGGTGACCGAGGCGATGGCGCGGGCGATGCGCTCGCTGGCGGGTGGCGGCGTTGCGCCCGATCCCGTGCCCTGGGCCGAGGCGGTGCTGGCGATCATTCCGGCCAACGTGGTCGAGGCGATGGCCGGACCGACGCTGGTGCCGGTGCTGTTCTTCGCGCTGGTGTTCGGCGCGGCGCTGGCGAAGCTGCCCGATGGAGAGGGGCGGCGCGCCTTGTCGGCGTTGCTGACCGGACTGACCGACGCCATGTTCGTCATCGTCGGCTGGGTCATCCGCATCGCCCCGCTCGGCGTGGCACTGCTGGTGCTGCCGACGACCTACGAGCATGGAGCGGACATCTTTGCAGGCCTGGCGCACTGGATCGCCCTGATGGTCGCCGCGCAACTAACGGTGTTGGGGCTGCTCTACCTGCTGGTAGCCACCGCCGGGCGCGTGCCGCTGCCGCGATTCGCGCGGGCGATGCTCCCGACGCAGGTCGTGGCCGTAGGCACGCAAAGCTCGACCGGGTGCATGCCGCTGACCATCGAGAGCTGTCGCGCCATGGGCCTGTCCGAACGCGCGATCGGGGCCACCGTGCCGCTGGCGGCGACCACTCTCAGGATGAGCGCGCCGATGACCTACGTGTTCGTCGCCATGTACGCAGCGCAGGTCTATGGCTCCGCCACGCCATCTGTCCTGTTGCTGTTGGGGATCGGCCTCCTCGGCGGGCTGCTGGAGATAGGCAGCGCGGGCATTCCCAGCGCGGCGACCTTCGTGGCGCGGCTGGTTCCGCTCGCCGCAATCGTGGGGTTTCCCATCGAGTTTGCCGCCGTCCTGCTGGTGGTCGAGGTCATTCCCGACGTGTTCAAGACCCTGAACCACGTGACCGCGCACGCCGTGGCGACCGCGCTCGTGGATCGCCCGTTCCGCACCGGCGCGCCCGACGATGGGCCTCTGACATGAGGCCAACCTGACAAACGATAATGGCCATATCGTTTTGCGATATTATTGATTGACAATATGCTACGACTCGGTCACATCGATCTACAATAACTCGTATCAAGGAGATCGATAAATGTCCCGTTTCGTGCATCGCACCTGTGCCGCCGTATTCGCCGTCGTCATCGCCGCGACCAGCCTGGCCGCCATCACCAGCGTCCCGGCCCAGCGGTCAGTCGTCGTGGTGGCCGCCGCGCCGGCGCTGGCCTGACCCGGGGGAAACGCACCATGGCGCTCACACCCAAAGACCCGCTGCTGTCCGCCGCGCGTGTCATCATTGTCCTCTTTCAGGCTCTAGTTGCGTTTGGCTCCGGCGCGCTTGTCGTCGGCATTCCCATTCTGCTGGCAGTCCAGGACCCGCTCACCGAGAGAATGCGCGCCGAGACGGCCCGCGCTGACTTCATCTTCCCGCTGCTGCCGGTGATCGGCATGATGGCGCTTTTCGCCCTCGTGCTGGTGATCGGTTTCCTGTTCCTCCGTCACTTGCGGCGCATCGTCGATACCGTGGGGCAGGGCGATCCTTTCGTGCCCGAGAACGCCGACCGGCTGACGGCCATGGCATGGCTTGTCGTTGGCGCGCAGGTGATCGCCATCCCGGCAATCATGCTGCTAATTCATATCCAGCAAGCGTTCGAGGAAACCAATCCGTCGACTGATGCCGCTTTTGACTTTGGCGGTATCCTGCTGGCGCTCACCTTGTTCATCCTTGCCCGGGTGTTCCGTCAGGGCACGGCGATGCGCGAAGATCTGGAAGGGACCGTCTGATGCCTGCAGAAGAAGGAACCGCCATCGTGGTGAAACTCGACGACCTCCTGCACGACCGCCGCATGACACTGACCGAACTTGCCGAACGCGTCGGCCTCACCCTTGCCAACCTCTCGATCCTCAAGACCGGCAAGGCCAAGGCAATCCGCTTCTCAACTCTGGAGGCTATCTGTCGGGAACTCGATTGCCAGCCGGGCGACCTGCTGGGCTATGCGGCTCGCACGGGCGCGGAGTGACCATTAACGTTGGCAACATACATTGTGGCGAAATTTTGATTGCGAACCGCACCGGGAATATGGCAATAATGGGGCGGCCAATCACGGCCCCAGGATTCTCCCCATGAAGAAGATTGCTTTCGCGGTTCTGCCCCTCGCCTTCGCCATCGTCGCTTGCGACAGCGGTGCCGAAGAAGCTGCCCCGGTCGAGCCGATGGCCACCGAAACCCCGATGGCCGAGCCGATGGCTGCGGACCCGATGGCTGCCGACCCGATGGCCACCGAGGCCCCGATGACCGACGGCACCATGACCGACGACACGATGACCGACGGCACCATGACCGACGACACCACCACGATGGACCCGGCCACCACCGAAGAGCCGATGTAATCATCGTCTGGATCATTCCAGAAAATGTAGAAGGCCCGCCCCTCCAGGCGGGCCTTTTTCATTGGACCTGCCGCCATCGACGGCAACGGGAACCAATTTGAAATAAGGCGATTTCAAGGCAGTCCGATGGTCGGACAGGAGTTTGACCGATGAAGAAGATTGCCCTTGCTGCCGCCCTCCCCTTCGCGCTTGCCCTCGCGGCCTGCGGCGATGGTGCCGACGATGCCGCCACTACCGACGACGCTGCCATGACCGATGGCGCAGCGATGACCACCGATGACGGCGCCGCGATGGACGCCGGAACTGCCGCCACCACGGGCGAAGCTGCCGATCCGATGGCCGGCATGACCGCCGAGCAGCGCGCCGAGATGCTCGACGAGAGCGCCGAAGACCTGGAAGAGCAGGCCGACCGCATCGAGGATACCGACGAGGCTGCGGCCGATCGCCTGGAAGCGCAGGCCGAGGCCCAGCAGGAAGAACGCGACCGGCTCGACTGAGCAGCCCTCGCCCCCCTTCGCGCTTGACACGGCGCGCTACATACGTAGAGGCCCGCCCTGACCGGCGGGCTTCTCGTCTTCCGGTCATCCGTCCGAGACAGTTGGTGGTGGCGATAGGGCCATCTTAATTTCCAGCCTAGACGGGGATACGAGATTCCGGCGTCGGCCTTCGGGCCTTTGCCGTCAGCGTGATGGCACGCACCTCCTTCCCCATCAACGGACCCGTCCACCCGGCATGAGCCGTGTGGCAACTTGAGCCGGCCGGCTGCCCGCCAGGGCATTCGGCCATAGTGAAGGAGTACGGCATGGATCGTTCGCAGAAATCTGAAGCGGTCGCCGAGCTGAACAAGGTCTTCAACGAGGTCGGCGTGGTGGTTGTCACCCGCAACCTCGGCATGACGGTGGGCCAGTCCACCGATCTGCGCGGGAAGATGCGTGATGCAGGCGCCAGCTACAAGGTTGCGAAGAACCGTCTCGCCAAGCTCGCCCTGAAAGACACCGATTACGCGGGCATCGAGGAATACCTCACCGGTCCCGTGGGTCTCGCCTGGTCGACAGACCCGGTCGCGGCCGCCAAGGCTGCCGTCGACTTTGCCAAGTCGAACGACAAGCTGGAAATCGTCGGTGGATCGATGGGCACGCAGGTGCTCGACGAAGCTGGTATCAGGTCCCTGGCCTCGATGCCCAGCCTCGACGAACTGCGCGGCAAGATCGTGGGCCTCGTCAATGCCCCGGCGACCAAGGTCGTCCGGACCATTGCCGAACCTGCAGGAATGCTGGCCCGCGTCGTCGGCGCATATGCCGCCAAAGACGCAGCCTAGCAGACACGCCGCGTAAGAGACGCTTTCTAAGCACGAGACGAAACATCATGGGGCACATTCTTTCGCCCCGCCCAATTTGGAGTGACCATCATGGCTGACATTGCCAAGCTTGTTGAAGACCTTTCCGCCCTGACCGTCATGGAAGCGGCCGAACTCGCCAAGGCGCTTGAAGAAGCGTGGGGCGTTTCTGCCGCGGCCGCCGTCGCGGTTGCCGGCCCCGCCGCCGGTGGCGACGCCCCGGCTGCCGAAGAGCAGACCGAGTTCGACGTGATCCTCACCGGCGACGGTGGCAAGAAGATCCAGGTCATCAAGGAAGTCCGCGCCATCACCGGCCTGGGCCTGACCGAAGCCAAGACCCTCGTGGAATCGGCTCCGAAGGTCGTCAAGGAAGGCGTCAACAAGGCCGAGGCCGAAGAGGTCAAGGCCAAGATCGAAGCTGCCGGCGGTACCGTCGAGCTGAAGTAAGCTTTTCACGGCTTGCACTTCGATCCCTTACCGGATCACCAAGGGGGGCGGTGCCGCGAGGCGCCGCCCTTTTTGCTGCATCTTGCCAGATCGCGGAACAATGCCTGCCCGATGCGCACTGTCCCGGAACCACCGGCGCATTTCGCGATTGGGCTCAAAGACATGAACGCCGCCGCGATCCTTTTCCTGCAAGCCGTCGGCACTGCGACACCCGCCGCTCCCGCACCCCCGCCCGACATCGAATTCAACGCCCGTATCGAGGCGCGCCGCGTGGATGTGCGGCAGGGCGGGGACCTGCGGGCCGAGTTTCGCGCCGACCCGGGCGAGGCGCCGCCGGTGCAAGTCGAACGCTCAGACCCGCGTGGCCAGCGCAGCTACCGTAACCTCACGATCCGCATCCACGGCGAGGCGACGCTGATCGAGCCCGTGGCCGCGACCCGAACCCCGCAACAACAACAGCCAGAACAGGGAACCCCGACCGATGAGAACGATCCGCTATAGCCTTGCCGCCGCCGCCGCACTGACGACGCTGGCCTTCGCCATGCCCGCCAGCGCACAGCAGCGGCAGGACCGGGGGCAGGACCAGCAGTCCGCCGCCAGCCCGGCGGTTCAGTATCTCACCAGCGTTCCCGCCAGCGAGCAACCCGACGTGGTGCTCGACGTGCCGAACCTGTCGGTCGAATCGATTTCGCTGGAGGTGCAGGGGCTGGAGGCGCACATCTCACTCGACGCGCGCCTGGCGAACCTGCTGCGCCTGAACGCGGGTGCCGACGTCACGCTGGAATCGGTCTCGCTGGAGATTACCGGGGTGCAGGCGCAGGCAGCGCTGATCGTGCGGCTCGACAACGTGCGCGCCATCATCGAGCGCACGCTTCAGACGCTCGACAACAATCCCGAAATCATCACGTCGCTGACCGAGGCCCTGCCCGGCACGGTCGATACGCTCGGCGGTGTCGTCAACAACACGGTCGGCACGGTGGGCGACCTTACGCAGGGCGTCCTGCGCTCGGGCGCGGTTCTCGACCTTGCCTCGAGCGGGCTCGACCTCGTGAACGAGACGGTAAATTCTGCCGGCCAGACCGTGCGCAGCCTGCGTGCAGACGACGGTGCGCTCTATCAAGTGGTGACCGACAACGCGGGTCGGATCGTCAGCTCGACGCGTGGCTAGTCCGCGCGCCACAGTCGGCGCAGCGCGAACGCGACGATCGCCTCTGACGCAAGGCCGATAGCCACGCCGACTATCACGTCACTGGGGAAGTGCGCCTTGCGTGGCACCTGGATCGCCGAGGCGGTGGTCGCGAGAGCCATCGCCACGGGCGCGCCACCAGGATATTCGCGTGCCACCGCCCGCGCCACGGCAAAGGCGCCGGCACTGTGGCCGGACGGGAACGAGCGGTCCTCGCCGTCCGTGCTTGTGCCCGGCTCGATGGCATGCTCGCCTTCCCGCTCCACCTTGCCCGGACGCGGACGATCGATGCGGTCCTTGACCAGTGTCTTGATGCCGGTGGCGAGCGCGTGGCTTGCCAGCATTGCAAGGCCCGTACGTGCCAGCCGCGGCCGGCGTGTCAGCAGGCCGGCGATTAGCGTGCCGAGCGAAGCGGCGATCAGGGGCGGCTGGTCGGCGAGTTCGCTCGCCGCACCGATCGCCTTGAGCGCCGGATTGTCGCGATAGGGGTGCAGCGCGCCCACAACCGCCAGGTCCATGCTAGCGATGAGGCCTTCGCCTGTCGCGGCGTCATCGAGATTTGTCTGTCGTTGATCCATGCCGCTGCAACGCACGACAGGGGTTTTCGGCGATGCCCTAAATGCGATAATTGATGCGGGCGCCGATCATGTCGATGCCGGGGTTCTGGTTGCTGTCGAAGATCTGGCCCTGGCTGATGTGCATCCAGTGCGCCTCCACGCTGGCGCGTTCGGACACGCGATAGCCGACGCCGATCTCGGGTTCGAACAGCACCCGGCTGCCGAGGTCGGTGCGGATGCCGGTGGCCGGGTTCACGCGAAGTTCCGGCCCGTCGTGAACGACCAGGCCGATGCCCGGGCGCACGTAGAACGGTCCGTCGCCGATGGTCCAGGCCAGGCCCACACCGGCGAACGAGGTGTCCCCGCGCGTGTTGAGATTGCCGACAACATAGGGTTCCGGCTTGCCCAGAAAGCCCAGCGCCTCGATCCCGTCGAAGCGCACGCCGGCGGCGATGTCGACGCCGCCTTCCGTGGTCTCCAGCGTGAACGGCGTGTCCACCGCGTGGGCGTAGACGCCGCCGAACACCTCCTGGGCGCAAGCCGCGGCAGGAAGGGTGACAGTGGCGGCCAGCGCCGCGAGCATGGCTAGGGACGAGTGCATGGCCACGCCTGTTGCACCGATTCGCTTTCGCCAGCCTGACCGGGCCTACAGCGTTCTGAGGTAGGCGATTACCTCACGGCGCTGCGCCGGGTTCAGCCCGGGCGGCGGCATGGTGGTGCCCGGGACGACGGCAGCTGGATCGGCAAGGTAGCGGTCGAGATTGCCCTCGTTCCAGGTGATGGTCGCGCCCTGCATCGCCGCGCTGTAGTTGGCCCCGGGCACGCTGCCGGCGCGCCGGCCGAACACGCCGGCCAGGCTCGGCCCGATGCCGTTCTGGCCGCGCTGCACCGAATGGCACACGGCGCAGGTGGCGAAAGACTGCGGCGGACCCGCGGCAGCGACCGGTGCGGGCGCAGCAGTGGGCGCGGCGGCACGCGTGGTGGCAGAAGCACTGGGCGCAGGCGACGGCGTGTCGGTCGGCGCGGGCGCTCCCTCCCCTTCCGCCGCATCGCCGGCTTCGCCAGCCTCATCGGCCTCCATGGTTGCAGTTTCGTCGGCCTGGGCGGGCGTGACCGCGGCATCGCGCGTCGCGCCCTCGCCATCGGCGGCCTGGTTGATCTGGTCCGAAACCTCGTTCGAGTCTCCGCCGCATCCCGAAAGCAGCAATGCCAGGGCGGAACCGGCGGCAAAAAGTGCAGACACGCGCATCACGAATATCCCTCTGTCTTTGACTATGTCCCATAAACGGCAAGTGGCACGAACGGCAAGGGTTGTGACATCGCCGCCGCAAGACTCATGATTTTCACGGTCGGACGACGCCACGCGGTTCCCATGCAGCCAGCCAGGGCCTATCCGGACGGGCCGCCCCGAAACGGTCCAGATCATGCGCCCCGTCGCCCATCCCCCCACGCCCGGCTGGCAAGCCGAGACGCGCGAGACCCTGCGGCTGGCGGGGCCGCTGGCGCTCGCCAACATGCTGCAAATGCTGACCTATGCGATCGACGTCATCTTCATTGCCCGCATCGGCGCGCAGGAACTGGCGGCATCGTCACTGGCGGTGGCGGTGTTCGGACTGGTGCTGTGGAGCCTGCAGAGCCTGACCGGCGCGGTCGCACCGATCATGGCGAGCGAGCTGGGCGCACGCGCGCCGGCGCTGCGCCCCGTTCGCCGGTCCGTGCGCATGGCGTTGTGGCTGTCCGCCCTGCTGTCCGTGATCGGGATGGCGGTGTGCCTGCTCACGCCGGCACTGATGCGCGCGACCGGACAGGACCCTGCCCTCACCGCCTTGGCGGGCGAGTACATGGCGATCCTGCTGTGGTCGGGACCGGCGATGATCGTGGCCGGGGTGCTGCGGAACTTCGTTGCCACGCTCGGGCGACCACTGTTCGCGACCGCCATCACCGCGGTCGGCATCGGCATCAACGCAATCGGCAACTACGCCTTCATCTTCGGCAATCTGGGCGCGCCTGCGCTGGGCCTGCAGGGTGCTGCGATCGCCACGCTTATCACGTCGATCAGCGTGGTCGCCTTCTACGCGCTGGCGATCCGCCTCGATCCGCGGCTGCATCGCTACCGCATCATGGGCTTCTTCTGGCGGCCCGACTGGCCGCGGTTCATGGAGATCGTGCGCATCGGCACGCCCATCGCGATCACCGTGCTGGCCGAGGCAGGCGTGTTCGGCGCGGCCGCCTTTCTCATGGGCCGGGTCGGGGCGCTGGAACTGGCGGCGCACACCGTTGCCCTGAACCTTGCCGCCTTTGCCTTCCAGGTCCCCTTCGGCGTGGGCCAGGCGGCGACGATCAGGGTTGGCTATTTCGTCGGCGCGAACGACCGGCTCGGCATCGCCCGCGCCGGCTGGACCGGCATCGCCATGGGCACAGGCTTCATGGTCTTCACCGCGATCGCCTTTCTTGTGATGCCTCAGGCGCTGCTGGCCATCTATCTCGACCCCGGCGCGAGCGGCAATGCCGCGCTGGTGGAAGTGGCCACGGGCTTTCTCGTCATTGCCGCCGCCTTCCAGCTGTTCGACGGGATACAGGCGGTGGCGGCGGGCGCGCTGCGCGGCCTGAAGGATACCCGCGTGCCGATGTGGATCGCGGTCTTCAGCTACTGGCTGCCGGGCTTCGGCCTTGCCGCCGGGCTGGGCCTTGGCACGTCGCTGGGCGGAACGGGTGTGTGGATCGGCCTGGCAACGGGCCTCGTGTTTGCCGCCGCGCTGCTGTTATGGCGCTGGCGCGCGCGCGAACGGCTGGGCCTCACCCCTGCCTGAGCCGGTATTGCCGCATCGCGACCATGGCCCGCCCCCGCGACGAAATTTTTGCCGCGCCGCGCCATTGACTAAGGCCTGCGGCATAAACATATCGACCTCGCTGGCACTCTCGTACGGAGAGTGCCAATCCACATCTAGATAACAGGAAGAGGTCATACCTATGGCATTCCGTCCGCTACACGACCGTGTACTGGTCCGCCGCATCGAGGCCGAGGAAAAGACGGCCGGTGGCATCATCATCCCCGACAGCGCCAAGGAAAAGCCGAGCGAGGGCGAAGTCGTCTCCGTCGGCACCGGCGCGCGTGCCGAGAACGGCACCATCACCGCGATGGACGTCAAGGCCGGCGACCGCGTGTTGTTCGGCAAATGGTCCGGCACCGAGGTCAAGATCGACGGTGAGGACCTCCTCATCATGAAGGAAAGCGACATCATGGGCGTGATCGGCTGAGCCATCACCGCCTGACGCTTTTTTCACGAATCATTCCAAACCAGGAGAAACCAACATGGCAGCCAAGGACGTAAAGTTCGGCCGCGACGCGCGTGAGCGCATCCTCAAGGGCGTCGATACGCTCGCCAATGCCGTCAAGGTCACGCTCGGCCCCAAGGGTCGCAACGTCGTGATCGACAAGAGCTTCGGCTCGCCGCGCATCACCAAGGACGGCGTCACCGTCGCCAAGGACATCGAACTGAAGGACAAGTTCGAGAACATGGGCGCGCAGATGGTGCGCGAAGTGGCCAGCAAGACCAACGATCTTGCCGGTGACGGCACCACCACCGCCACCGTGCTGGCCCAGGCCATCGTCAACGAGGGCATGAAGTCGGTCGCCGCCGGCATGAACCCGATGGATCTGAAGCGCGGCATCGATCTGGCCGTCACCAGGGTCGTCGCCGATCTGCAGGCGCGTTCGAAGGACGTCGCCGGTTCGTCGGAGATCGCCCAGGTCGGCATCATCTCGGCCAACGGTGACCGCGAAGTCGGCGAGAAGATCGCCGAGGCGATGGAAAAGGTCGGCAAGGAAGGCGTGATCACCGTCGACGAATCGAAGGGCCTCGAATTCGAGCTCGAGACCGTCGAGGGCATGCAGTTCGACCGTGGCTACCTCAGCCCCTACTTCGTGACCAATCCCGAAAAGATGACGGTCGAGCTCGAGGATCCCTACATCCTCATCCACGAAAAGAAGCTGTCGAACCTGCAGGCCATGCTGCCGGTGCTCGAGGCCGTGGTGCAGACGGGGCGCCCGCTGCTCATCATCGCCGAGGACATCGAGGGCGAGGCGCTGGCCACCCTGGTGGTCAACAAGCTGCGCGGCGGCCTGAAGGTCGCGGCGGTCAAGGCCCCCGGCTTCGGCGATCGTCGCAAGGCCATGCTGCAGGACGTGTCGATCCTGACCAACGGCGAGATGATTTCCGAGGATCTCGGCATCAAGCTGGAGAACGTCGGCATCTCGATGCTCGGCCAGGCCAAGCGCGTCACCATCGACAAGGACAACACCACCATCGTCGACGGTGCCGGTGATGCCGAGGGCATCAAGGCCCGCGTCGAGCAGATCCGTGCGCAGATCGACTCCACGTCGAGCGACTACGACCGCGAGAAGCTGCAGGAACGTCTGGCCAAGCTCGCCGGCGGTGTTGCCGTCATCAAGGTCGGCGGCGCGTCCGAGATCGAGGTGAAGGAGCGCAAGGATCGCGTCGACGATGCGTTGCACGCGACCCGTGCGGCTGTCGAAGAGGGCATCGTCCCCGGCGGCGGTACCGCGCTGCTCTATGCCACGAAGTCGCTCGACGGCGTGACCGGCAGCAACGAGGACCAGACCCGCGGCATCGACATCGTTCGCAAGTCGCTGACCTCGCTGGTGCGCCAGATCGCCTCGAACGCCGGCCATGATGGCGCGGTGGTTTCGGGCAAGCTGCTTGACCAGGACAACACCTCGTTCGGCTTCAACGCAGCGACCGACACCTACGAGGATCTCGTGGCTGCCGGCGTGATCGACCCGACCAAGGTCGTGCGTACCGCGTTGCAGAACGCGGCATCGGTTGCCGGTCTGCTGATCACCACCGAAGCAGCCATTTCGGAAATTCCGGAAGACAAGGCTGCCGGTGGCGGCGGGATGCCCGACATGGGCGGAATGGGCGGCATGGGCGGCTTCTAAGTAGCCTCGCTACCCGGTCATCCGGAAAACGAAAGGCCCGGCAGGAGCGATCCTGCCGGGCCTTTTCCTTTGCCAGCGGCATCGGAACGAACGACCTTGAAGATCGAACGAATCGGCGAAGGATCGCATCTTGCAAAGTGACCCGCCTGCCCGGCGCTTACCCCCGTCCCTGTCCGTAACCGGTGCGGTCCCCGGGCCGGATTACCTTCCTGTCAGGATTGTCGAGATGGACGGGCAGCCGGCGATCGAATGGCTCGCCTTCGAAAGAACGTCGTTTCGCGAACCGTTTTTCGAACAGACTGCGGCGCGTGTCCGTACCCTGCCGGCTAACGCCTTTGCACACGTGATCACGCCGCTGGGCGCGCTGGACGTGTTTGCCGATGCCCCTCCCCCCGACGGGCTGGTCCTGCACATGTCGCGCTGCGGCTCTACCTTGGTGTCGCGCATGCTGGATGCCGCGCCGAACCATATATGCCTGAGCGAGCCGCCAATCTTCGATACGGTTCTGCAGATGGCCCTGTGCGGCATCGTGCCGGAGCATACCGTCCGCCTCATGGCAGGCGCGCTGTTGCGGTTCCGCGACAAGGCGATAACCCGGGGCTTCCTGAAGCTGGACAGCTGGCACACGCTGGCTCTGCCGCTGTTGCAGCGCGTGTTGCCCGATACCGCGTGGGTTTTCCTGGCGCGCCATCCCGGAGAAGTGCTGGCTTCGCAAGCGCGCAGGCCGGGAATGTTCGTCCACAAGGGCGCCGTGCGGTGGGAAACCTTCGGGCTGACAGGTGCCGATGCCGTCGAGGCGGCGGAGTTCCCCGGCTGGATCATCCACCAGATCGCTGCCGCGGCTGCCGGCTATGGGGATGATCAGCTCACCCTGTTCGTCGATTATGACGATCTGCCCGGAGCGGCCCTGACGCGCATCCTGCCGCATTTCGGCATTACGCCGGATGCCCGGATGGAAAGCCTGATGCGCTCTGCGGCCGCGCGCAATTCCAAGAGTCCCGAAGAGTTTTTTACCGACGATCGCGCGGCCAAACGTGCGCAAGCGGCTTTGTCCATCCAGGTGCCCGCCGGCCTGGCAGCCAGCTACGATCGGTTGCGAAGCCTGACCTGAGCGCACTTACGGCGTCGCGCCGCCGTCCGCATTCAACCAGCCCCCCATTGCCGGAATTGGCCGCCCGGCCGCCTCCGCGTCAGTCACGGTCTCGCCGTTCCGCGCAATATCGTCCAGCAGCCACTGCATCTCGGCAATCTCCTTGCGCTGGGCGGTGATGATGCTGTCGGCAAGTTGCTGCACGCGCCTGTCGGATATCTGCGCGCGTTCGCTGGTCATGATGGCGATCGAGTGATGCGGGATCATGGCGCGCATCCACTCGGCGTCGTCGACGCTCTGCTGGCTGCGCACGAGCCACAGCGATCCGGCGAATACGGCGACCGCCACGCCGACGATGATCCAGTTCTTCGCGGTGCTGCGATACATCCCCCACATGAAGGCAAGCATCACCAGCGCCATCACGCTGCCCATCACGAACATCATCCAGAACCGCGTCTCGCTGAAATAGACGTGATCGAGTGCATAGGTGTTGAGGTACATTAGCCCGAACATGATCACTGTGGACGTGCCCACCATCGCCCTGAAACGGGCGTAACTGCCGTGCTGCATCTGCTTGCCGTCATCCATCACATCGCTCCCATCCTGATGACCATCCACAGCGCCATGCCGACCATGAACAGGTTCTCGGTCAGCGAGACGAAGCCCAGCGGCACCTGGCTGTCGCCACCCACGCAGGCGCATTTGAGGTCACGCTTGTCGATATAGACGGCCTTGAACACGCTCACCGCGCCGATGGTGCCGATCGTCAGCGCGACGGGGATCGAAAGCCAGGGCAGCAGGTGCGCGGTCATCAGCACGCCCGCCAGCCCCTCGGCCCAGGGGTAGACGTAGCCGTAGGGCACCCAGCGCTTCGCCAGCAGGTCGTAGTTCAGGAACATGGTCGAGAAGCTCTCGACATCGCGCAGCTTGAGATAGGCGAGCACGCACATCGAAAAGCTGACGAACCATTCGGCCGCCAGCACGGATACCGCCTCCCCCGTTGCCACCCAGGCAGCGCCCAACGCCATCAGCGCGGTCATGGCGAACAGGATGGCGACCGGCCAGTAACTGACGCCGCCATCATCCACGCTCTTGCCGAAATGCTGGCGCAGATCGGTATAGCCGCCGACGCGCTGCTCGCCGATCCACGTCTGCGGCGTCGTCTTGACGGCGTGCCGGGCCTTGAAGGCGTCGGTCTCCTCGCGGGTGGTCAGCAGGTGGTCTTCCACCTCGTAGCCCTGGCTCTCCAGCAACCATTTCGATTTCAGGCCATAGGGGCAGGTGTGGCCAGGCATGACCATGCGGTAGAGGGTGGCCGTGGGCTTGCTCATTTCCGCGTCCTTTCGAGCAGATCGATCAGTTCGCCGAACTTTGCCCGCTGCTCGGCCTCGTCGCCCGAGGCGATGGCCTGCGATACGCAGGTGGCCGCATGGCGTTTGAGCACCGCGCTTTCGACCTTGGCGAGCGCGGCCTTCACGGCTTGAAGCTGGGTGAGAACGTCGATGCAGTATCGCTCGCCCTCGATCATCCGGGCGACGCCCTGGACCTGGCCCGCGATGCGGGAGAGACGTTTGACGGTATCGGCGTCGCTTTCGGTCATAGTTATTCCTGTTGCAATACCCCCAGGGGGTATCTAGCTAGGACGCATATTCGCGAAAGGCAAGGCACAGTGACAGCATCATTCCAGGTCGGCAGGCGCGGGTTCCTTGCGGGCAGCGGCCTCGTCGCCGGCGCAATGGCCGTGCCTGGCTGGGCGCGCGGGCAATCGCTGACCCACGCACGCCGGGGCTTCGGCGAGGTGTCGGGCGAACGCATCGCGCTCTCCATCGGGGACCATCACTTCACCACCGGCGAGCGCAGCGGCCATGCGGTGGCCGTGAACGGCAGCGTGCCCGGCCCGCTGGTGCGCCTGCGCGAGGGGCAGGACGTCACCATCGACGTGACCAATCGCCTGTCCGAAGACAGCTCGATCCATTGGCACGGGTTGCTGCTGCCGTTCCAGTACGACGGCGTGCCCGGCATCAGCTTCCCCGGTATCAGGCCGGGCGAAACCTTTCGCTACAGCTTCCCCGTGCGCCAGAACGGCACCTACTGGTGGCACAGCCATTCGGGCCTGCAGGAACAGCAGGGCCTCTACGGCCCGCTGGTTATCGACGCGGCGGAACCTGACTCCCGCTACGACCGCGACTATGTCGTGCTGCTGAGCGAATTCACCCCGATGCACCCGCACGAGATCGCGCGGATGCTGGCGGTGGGCGAACACTACTTCAACCGGCAGATGACCACGCTCTCGGACGGCTCGATGAGCGCCGCGGACCGGCTGATGTGGGGCCGGATGCGGATGAACCCGCGCGACATCAGCGACGTGGGCGCTGCGACCTACACCTACCTTGTCAACGGCCACGGCCCGGCGGACGACCTGGCCTTTGCCTTCGCGCCCGGGGAACGGGTGCGGCTGCGCGTCATCAACGGCAGCGCCATGACCTTTTTCAACGTCCGCATCCCCGGCACGGCGATGACGGTGATCGCCGCCGACGGGCAGGAGGTGGAGCCGGTCGCGGTGGACGAATTCCAGATCGGCACGGCGGAAACCTACGACGTGATCGTCACCCCGCAGGCCGGCACGCACGCGCTGGTGGCGGAGGCGATGGACCGCTCCGGCATGGGTATTGCCACGCTGACCTCGCAGGCCGGGGCCATTGCCGCGCCGCCGCCGCTGCGCGAGCCGGTGACCCTGACGATGGCGGACATGGGTATGGGCGGCATGGACGAGATGGACCATGGCTCCGGCGGCGTGGACCACGCGGCCATGGGCCATACCATGCCCGCGGCTGCCGATGCCCCTCCCATGGATCACGGCGGCATGGACCATTCCATGCGCGACACATCGCTGCTGCCGCCGGACGTCGCGGTTGGCCCCGGCATCGACATGGTCGCGCCCATGCCGGTCGACCGGATGGACTTCCCCGGTCTTGGCCTCGACACCGTCCCCCACCGGGTGCTGCGCTACACCGATCTCGCCGCGCGCGATGCCAACCCGCACCGGATGCCCGAGCGCCAGCTCGAGATCCACCTGACCGGCAACATGGAACGCTACATGTGGTCGTTTGACGGCAGGCGTTTCAACGCCGTGACCGACGATCCCATTCGCTTCGGCTTCGACGAGCGGGTGCGGGTCAAGCTGGTCAACGACACCATGATGGCGCACCCCATCCACCTGCACGGCCATTTCTTCGAGCTGGTCAACGGCGCGGGGATGATGAACCAGCCGCGCAAGCATACGCTGGTCGTGCAACCTGGCGGCACAGCCACATTCGATCTGACCGCGGACGAGCCGGGCGACTGGGCCTTTCACTGCCACCTGCTCTACCACATGCACGCCGGCATGATGCAGACGGTGACCGTGCGGCCCTTCCCCGCAGCGGAGGCGGGGGCATGAGGGGCGCCCTGCTACTGGCGGCGATGGTGCTGCCGCTACCGCTTCCAGTGCCGGCGATGGCGCAGGACCACGCGCAGCACCAGCAGGCCCCCACGCCAACACCGACGCCAACACCCGCTCCAACCCCGGCGCCCAGCGAGGCGCAGGCCAATCCTCTCGGCTCGATCCGCATTGCGCCCCCCGTGCGCCGTCCACTGAACCAGGCAGCCACGCCGCAGGTCGATCATTCGACGATAGACCACGGGGCGATGGACCATGGGGCGATGACTGCGGACGTACCCGAAGGCCCGCCGCCGCCACGCGCCCTCGAAAAGCCGGACCATGCCGCCGCGGCCATCTGGGGCGAGGAGGCGATGGCGGTCGCCCGCGCACGCAATCACGAGGTCCACGGCGGCGGCACCTTTGCCACCCTGCTCGTCGAACGGGCCGAGGTGCGTTTCCACGATGGCGAGGAAGGCTACCTGTGGGATGCGCAGGGCTGGTACGGCGACGCGCTCGACAAGCTGGTGCTCAAGACCGAGGGCGAAGGGGCCTTTGGCGGCACGATCGAGGAGGCCGAGGTGCAGCTCCTTTGGGGCCACGCCATTACCCCGTGGTTCGACCTGCAGGCGGGTCTGCGGCTGGACATCGAACCCCAGGTTACGCCGCAGCTCGCCCTCGGCGTGCAGGGCCTCGCGCCCTACAACATCCACCTCGATGCCACCGCCTTCCTGTCCGATCAGGGTGACCTGACCGCGCGGGTGGAGGCCGAACACGACATGCGCCTGACCCAGCGCCTGATCCTCCAGCCGCGCGTGGAGGTGGAGTTCGCCGCACAGGATATTCCGGAATTGGGCGTCGGTGCGGGCGTGCCGCACCTCTCCGCCGGGCTGCGGCTGCGATACGAAGTCACGCGCGAATTCGCTCCCTATTTGGGCGTCGAATACGAAACAGCGACCGGGCGCACGGCCGACCGGCGCCGGGCAGCGGGCGAGGATGCCGGCGGACTGGTGCTGCTTCTGGGCCTGCGGACGTTCTTCTAAGAAACAAACCCCGGCCCGCCGCTAAGGTCGGGCCGGGGCCTGTCATTTCGTTTGCACGGGACGATTGCGAAATCCGCCCCTTCGGGCATCAGCCGCCGCGGCGGCTTTCCTCCACCATGCGGATCTGTTCGACGCTCCAGGTGACGGGCAACTGGGTCTGCGGGTTGAACGTCGTGCCCATGTCGGCCGCCTCTGCCGCGGCGATCTCGGCAGCGGAGAGAAATTCGCTCGGCTCCAGCGCGAACACGTCGATGCCGCGAGCGATCTCGGTGCCGTAGATGCGACCGTTGTACCAGTAGGCGCTCCAGTAACCGCCCATCGCCAGCTGGTCGGGATCGACCGGGCCGCGATCGAAATAGGCGATCTCGAACGGGTTGTTGGGGTCGGTGAAGTCGATCACCGAGATACCGCCCTGATACCAGGCCTGCACGAAGATGTCGCGACCGGGGACCGGGATGATCGAGCCGTTGTGCGCGACGCAGTTCTCCTTGTCGCTTTGCGGCCCGGGCAGCTTGTAGGTGCCGCGACGCACCAGCTGGTTGTCGACGATCTCGTAAAAGGCGTCGGCACCCCACTCGCGCGGATCGCTTGCCTGGCAACGCGGACGCCCGCCGCCGCCCCATTCGTCGGTGAACAGCACCACGGTGCCATCGTTATTGAAGGTGGCCGAGTGCCAGTAGGCGAACCCGTCGTCGGTCACCGCGTCAAGGCGCACCGGGTTGTAGGGATCGGAGATGTCGAAGATGATGCCGTTGCCCGAACAGGCGCCCGCGGCCAGCTGGCGGCTGGGGAACACGGTGATATCGTGGCACTGGTTGGTCTGGCTGGTGCTTTGCGTTCCGTCACCGTGATCGCCGCCCTGCCACAGGCCGGCGATGTTGCCCTCGTCGTCGGCGAAGACGCGGGGGCTGGAGACGATGCGCGACTGCGCGGGATTGGCGAGCGGGATCTCGATCACGTCGATGCTGAACAGCGCGGTGCGGGTATCGCCGGGAATGTTGCCCACGCAGCCTGCCAATTCATCCCCTTCGCGCACGCCCGCCGTACCCGAGTTGTAGACCAGGATGCGATCGTCGTTGGCGTCGACCACCGAGTGCGTGTGGCTGCCGCGGCAGGTCTGCACCTGGCCTACCTGTACCGGGCGCGCGATGTCGGAGATGTCGAACACGCGCAGGCCGCGGAAGCGTTCGGGGCTGACGTCCTCGGCCACGCCCTGCAGGCCGCAATCGACGCGGCCCGAGTTGGATTCCACGCTCATGATCAGGATGTCGCCCACGATCGAAACGTCGCCCTGCCCGCCCGGGCACACCACCGAGCCGATCAGTTCGGGCACGCCTTCGTCGCCGAGGCGATAGGTGTTGAAGCCGTGATAGTTGCCGGCCACCATCAGGTCGCCGGAAAAGGCCATGTCGGTATTGGCAAAGGACAGCGGACCGCCGCGCTGGGCGAAGCGGGGCTCGGGTGCTTCGACCGGCTCTTCGGGTTCGGCGGCAGCGACGGCCGCCTCGCGCGGATCGCCCGGCGCTGGCGAGGGCGTGGTCTCGACTGTGGCGGCAGGCATGGCGTGGCCCATCGCGGCGTGATTGGCGTGGACCGCGCCCTCGCCCGTTGCCTCGGCACTTTCGGCATCGGGGCTGGTCGCGGGCTCCTCTGCGGGCAGGCGCACGCGGCCACCGGCGGGGTTGGCGGGATCGAAGAAGCCTGCAGGCTTGGTCAAGGAGGCGAGGCGGCGCATACCGCTGATCGCTTGCCCCGCATCCAGGAAGCCGGCGGCAAGGCCGGCACGCGGATCATCCGACAGTTCGCCAAGCGCCACATTCATGCGGTCGATCTCGGCCTGCTGGTCGTTCCTGACCTCGCTGGTGAATTCGTACATCTGCGGGTCGGCCGCGGTGCCGTTCTGCGACAGCAGGTCGTCCACCATGGTCAGCGCGCCCTTGTGGTGCGCCGTCATCAGTTCGAAGAACATGCGGTCGAAGTTGACGCCGCGCGCCGCGGCCAGTTCGGCCATCTCTTCGGGGCTGGCCATGCCTTCCATGTCGGCATGATCCATGTGGCCCATGCCCGCCATCGCCGCGGGCTGGCCGAACCGGGCGAGCCATTCGCGCATGAACTCCATCTCGTCTGCCTGCGAGGCGGTGATGCGCCCGGCGGCGGCGATCACCGTCGCATTGTTGGTGCGCCCGTCGACCAGCGCCGCCATTTCGACCGCCTGGCCATGATGGACGATCATGTCCTGCATGAAGGCGTAGTCGGCACTCGTCACGTCGTTGCGGGCAAGGCGCGTCGCCTCGTCCGCGCTCAGCACGCGAACATTCTGCCCCGGCGCGCCCGGCTGCACGATCGGCACCTGTTGCGCGAGGGCGGGCGCGGCGGAAGCCAGCAGCATGGCGGCGAGCGAGAGCCCTGCCGTGTTACGAGGCGAAAGGATCATTGCAGGAAGTCTCCGGGAGAAAAACGGTTTGTTGCAACGGAAACAAGCCACTGCCGGGCGCACAGGTCAAGGGCCATTGTGACCCGGTTGCCTGCAGGCCCGCCAGCGCGCACATTAGCGGGATGGTTACGGGGAGGAGTTTGGGCCATGCGTCACATTGCATTCGCCGCAGCATTGGCATTCGCGCTGGCAGGCTGCGCCGAGGATACACCAGCCGAACCGCCGGCCACCCGTTATTCCCCCGATCGCTATCAGCAGGCCATCACCGACATCGGCCGGCTGGACGACCTGGCGTCCGACGCGCAGCGCCTGCCGGGTGAACTGCTCGCATTTGCTCAGGTCGATCGCGGCGAAGTGGTGGGCGATTACATAATGGGGGGCGGTTACGTCACCCGGCTGCTGGCCATTGCCGTGGGCCGGCAGGGCAAGGTCTACGCCTTTCAACCCGACGAGTTCATTGCCGCCGATGCGCAGTACGCCACCGATCAGGATCAGACGGTGCGCCGCTATACCGATGCGCAGGGGACCGAGCTCAACGTCTTCGCACTGCGCGGACCCCTGGCCGATCCCGGCTGGCCCGAACCGCTCGATACCATCATCACGGTGATGAACTTTCACGATCTCTATCGCGATACCGTGCCCGCGGGCACACCGGATGCTGTCAGCCGGATGCTGTTCGACAGCCTGAAACCGGGTGGCGTGCTGGTGGTGGTCGATCACCAGGCGGCCGATGATGCCGGCGTCGACGCGGCACAAAGCCTGCACCGGATGGATCGCAATCTTGCCATGACCGCGCTGACCGAGGCAGGTTTCCTGCTCGAGGCGGAAAGCGACCTCTACGCGCGTCCCGAAGACCCGCGCACCGCCAGCGTTTTCGATGAAGGCCTGCGCAAACGCAGCGACCAGTTCGCCTGGCGGCTGCGCCGGCCGCAATAGCGAAAAAGCGCCGCGCTCCGGCACATCTGCCGACCCTGCCCGTTGGGTGCACAAGCAATCATCGCAAAGGAGAACTGCCAATGAAATGTCCGCACAAGGCCCATGTCGCGCTGGTCGATGGGGAGCGCTTCGTGCTGCTCCGCAACACCGGGCAGCCGTTCGAACCCAAGCTGGAAAAGATCGCCACGCCCTCTCTCGAAGCGACCAATTTCAGTGCCGGGGTCAAGCATCAGGACAAGGCCGGACAGATCAAGGGCAATACCGATCTCAACGAACTGGCCCATGCAGCCGCTGCCGCGGAATGGCTGAACGCCAAGGCCAAGGCGGGCGAGATCGACGACCTGGTCATCATCGCCGACCCCAAGACCCTGGGTGAAATGCGGCGCCACTATCACGTGGAGCTGGAAAAGCGGCTGGCGGGCGAGCTCGACAAGGCGCTGACCAACGAGCCGCTCGACCGGATCGAAAAGGCTCTGGCCGCGGCATGAATTTTTGCGCGAGCGCCGTGGGTTCCCGCAATCCACGGCGATTTTCACGCTTCAGCGCCAAAACCTAACATCTCGTCGCGGAGCCCTCGTCACCCCTGCCCCCGTTAAGCAATTACAAAGCATGACGCGGGCAGGGTGACAGCATGAAAATATTCGGGACAGGACGTATCGCATCGCTGGTGGCGCTGGCCATAGCACCGCTAGCGCTTATTTCCACCCCTGCTGCGGCGCAGGTCCAGGGCTTCGAGAGTGCCTTCGACAGCACCTTCGGGACAGAGGTTCGTGCCCCGCGCGACTACGCCCCGTCCTACGACAGCCGGATCGAACAGCGCATCGCGCAGATCGCCGAGGGCAGCCGTGGGCGCATCGGCGTCGCCGCCATCGACCTCGCCACGGGTCAGGAAATCTCCGTGCTCGGCGATCAGCGTTTTCCGATGGCCAGCACCAGCAAGATCGCGATCGCCGCGACCTTCCTGGAGATGGTGGACCAGGGGCGTGCCAGCCTGTCGAGCGAATACCCCATGCTCTATGCGGTCAGCTCGCGCCCGTTCTCGACCAGCGTTGCCCCGGTGCGACGCGGCGAATACATGTCGGCGGCGAACCTTATCGAAATCATGATTACCCGCAGTTCCAATCAGGCGACCGACGCGCTGCTGCAGGCCGTTGGCGGACCGGGCGCAGTCAACGCCTGGGCACAACGCGCAGGTCTGACCGATTTCAGCCTTGATCGTGACATTGCCACTCTCGTGCGCGACGATGGCGAGTTCGATCCCGCGCATCACATCGATCTGCGCGATTCGGCAACGCCGCAGGCCATGGTCCAGCTGCTTTCTGGCATCTATCAGGGCCGTTGGCTCAGCGCGGAAAGCCGCCGCGTGATCCTCGGCGCGATGGAACGCTGCCGCACGGGCACGCGCCGCATTCCGGCCATGCTGCCCAGCGGTGTTAGCGTCGCGCACAAGACCGGCTCACTGAACAACACCTCGAGCGACATCGGCATCCTGACCGCACCCGATGGCCGCACCATCGCGGTCGCCATCTACGTCACCGGGCAAGGTAGCCGCCCCAATCGCGAGGCGCGCATCGCTTCCATCGCGCGGGCGATTTACGACGGCTATGCCGAAATGGCATTCGCCGCCAACGACAACGGCGACGACAACAACGGCGGCTGATCCCCTCCGTTTTCTCCAGGCACAAAAAGAAAGGGGCGCGACCATCGCTGGTCGCGCCCCTTTCTTTTTACGCGAAGGCAGTTCGATTAGTCGACCGCGGCTTCGGTGGTGGTCTCGTTCTGCAGTTCGCCTTCGGCGGCAGCAGCTGCATCGTCCACGTTTTCGGCAGCCTGATCGACTTCCATGGCAGCTTCGTCAACGCCGGCTTCGGCGGAATCGATAGCGGCTTCGGTGTTGGATTCGGTGTCGGCCATGGCGCCTTCAACGGCGTCTTCAGCGTTCTGTTCGGTCGACTCCGAGCAAGCGGCGAGCGACAGGGCGGCGGCCGAGATGGCGGCGACGAGAGCAATCTTACGCATAGGAGAGATCCTTTCTTGCGATCTTCAATTGGTGAAGAGGCCTTGTGGCGCCCTTCCCAAAGCAGGCTTCTGGCCGGCTCACTGCCCAAATAAGGCCACAATTGGGCAAGCGCAAGGGGAATGTGGCATAATTGCGGCGAATGGAAGCGACCCGCGCGCCGTTGATCGCCATTCGGATTGCGGCTGACCCGGCGCCGGCGGCGTGCTAGCAGCGGCCCCATGTCGGACACGCAACATCTCTACCTGGTCGACGGGTCGGCCTACATCTTTCGCGCCTACCATCGTCTGCCCCCGCTGACCAACCCGCAAGGCACGCCGGTGGGCGCGGTCTACGGCTACACCACCATGCTGTGGAAGCTGGCCGACGACCTGCACAAGGCCGACGGGCCGACGCATCTTGCCGTCGTGCTCGACAAGTCGAGCCATTCCTTCCGCAACGATCTGTATGCCGATTACAAGGCCCACCGCCCCGACCCGCCAGAGGATCTCGTCCCGCAGTTCCCCCTGATCCGCGACGCCACCCGCGCCTTCAGCCTGCCGATGGTGGAGGAGCCGAACGTGGAGGCGGACGACATGATCGCCAGCTATGCCAAGGCAGCCATCCGCAAGGGATGGGACGTCACGATCGTCAGTTCCGACAAGGACCTGATGCAATTGATCGGCCAGTGCGGCGAAGACGACCTGGAGCCGGGCGTCACGACAGGCGGGTGCATCGACATGCTCGACACCATGAAGGACGCGCGCATCGGCCGCGAGGAGGTGATTGCCAAGTTCGGCGTTCCGCCCGAACAGCTGGGTGACGTGCTGGCGCTGATGGGCGACAGCGTGGACAATATTCCCGGCATCTACGGCATCGGGCCCAAGACGGCCTCGAAGCTCATATCCGACAACGGCTCGCTGTCCGCCGCGCTCGATTCGGCTCCGTCGCTGAAAGCCTCCAAGCTGAAGGACCGCCTGATCGAGGGGCGCGCGATGGCCGAGCTAAGCCGGACGCTGGTGGAACTGCGGTGCGATTGCCCGCTGCCCATCGCGCTGGAGGACATGGCTCTCGACGGCATTCCGCCCGAACCGCTCGCCACGTTCCTGGAATCGCACGGATTCCATTCGCTGCTCAAACGCCTTGGCGCAGGGAGCGGCAGCCCTGACCGACCGACCAATCTCAATCCCGCGAAGCAAAGCCAGAAGGGCGCGCCCGCCGCGCAGCAGGGCAACACGCAGCCCTTGCCCGACTGGCCCGCCGTGGACCGCGATGCCTACGAGTGCGTGCAGACAATCGACCGGCTGGAACACTGGGTGGCGCGGGCGCTCGCCGCGCGTCTGGTGGCGATCGACACCGAAACCAGCAGCCTTGATCCCATGCGCGCCGAGCTGACCGGGATCAGCATGGCGCTCGGCCCCAACGATGCCTGCTACGTTCCCCTGGGGCATGGCGGAAGCGACATGTTCGCCGACAAGCCGCCGCAGGTGGACCGTGCCGCCGCCATGGCCATGCTGAGGCCGCTGCTGGAAAGCGACGCAATCCTCAAGGTCGGCCAGAACATCAAGTACGACATTACCATCCTTCAGCGCTGCGCCGGCATTACCGTAGCGCCGGTGGAGGATACGATGATCATGTCGTTCGACATGGACGCAGGCCGCGCCCTTGACGGGATTGGGGCCGGCGGCATCGGCGGGGGCCACGGCATGGACGAACTGGCCCAGCGCCACCTCGGCCATACTACGCTCACCTTCAAGGACATCTGCGGCACCGGCAAGAAGGCCATCCCCTTTGGCGAGGTGCCGCTGGACAAGGCGACGCAATATGCCGCCGAGGATGCCGACGTGACCTGGCGCCTCTACCAGTTGTTCAAGCGCCGCCTGCCCGAAGAAGGCGCAACGCGCGTATACGAACGGGTGGATCGCCCCCTTATCCCCGTGGTCGCGGGCATGGAGCGCGAGGGCATCAGGGTCGACAGGGCGGCGCTCGCCAAGTTGTCGGAAACCTTTGCCGAAACCACCGCCGGCCTGGAGACCGAGATCCACGAACTGGCGGGCGAGCCGTTCACCATCGGCAGCCCCAAGCAACTGGGCGACGTCCTGTTCGACAAGCTGGGCCACAAGGGCGGCAAGAAGGGCAAGAGCGGGCAGTATTCGACCGACCAGAGCATTCTGGAACGCCTCGCCGGCGAAGGCGCGCCGATTGCCGGCAAGGTGCTCGAATGGCGGCAACTGACCAAGCTGCGCAGCACCTATACCGAGGCGCTGCAGGCCGCGATCAATCCCGATACGGGGCGCGTCCACACCAGCTACAGCCTGGTCGGCGCGCAGACCGGGCGGCTATCCAGCACCGATCCGAACCTGCAGAACATTCCCATCCGCACCGCCATCGGGCGCGAGATCCGCAAGGCCTTCGTGCCCGACGAAGGCAACGTGCTGCTTGCTGCGGACTACAGCCAGATTGAACTGCGGCTGGCGGCGCACATGGCCGACGTGCCGCAATTGAAGGAAGCCTTTGCCAGCGGCGAGGACATCCATTCGCGCACGGCGCTCGAAATGTTCGGCACGGTCGACCGCGACACCCGCGCGCAGGCCAAGACGGTCAACTTCGCCATCCTCTACGGCATCAGCCGCTGGGGTCTTGGCGGCAGGCTGGGTATCGAGGCGGACGAGGCGCAGGCCATCATCGACACCTATTTCCAACGCTTTCCCGGCATCCGCAACTATATCCACGAAACGCTCGAAAGCGTTCGCGCCAAGGGCTATTCGGAGACGCTGTTCGGCCGCAAGACGTGGTTTCCGCG
This sequence comes from Aurantiacibacter arachoides, assembly GCF_009827335.1. Lineage (GTDB taxonomy): Bacteria > Pseudomonadota > Alphaproteobacteria > Sphingomonadales > Sphingomonadaceae > Alteraurantiacibacter > Alteraurantiacibacter arachoides. The sequence continues at coordinate 2,600,397 of NZ_WTYH01000001.1, forward strand.
CATCAATTCAAAGCAGCAGGCCGAACGCCAGGGAAGCGAGCGCGCCGCGATCAACGCGCCGATCCAGGGCACCAGCGCCGACATCATCAAGCGGGCCATGGCGCGCATGCTGCCCGCCCTGCGCGAGGCCGGTTTGCCGGATGTGCGGATGCTGTTGCAGGTGCACGACGAACTGGTGTTCGAGCTGCCGGAGAGCGACGTGGAGGCGGCCGGCGCCGTCATTGCGCGGGTCATGGCCGATGCCGCCTTGCCCGCGGTCGAACTGACCGTGCCGCTCGGTATCGAGATCGGCCACGGCCCGAGCTGGGACGACGCCCACTAGATCGTCTGCGCCGCCCGCCTGAGGGGCGCTGCCTTCCTGCCGGGGGCACCGGGGTTGCATCCCCGACCCCCGGCCCATAGGTGACAGACCATGTTCGACCGTCTCGACCCCCGCGATTGGGGCATCGACTGGCTCGATGCCGGCTATGCCGCGCTTGCGCTGCTGACTGCCGTCATCGCTGCCTGGATTGCCTATCGCATTATCTTCGCCATCGTGATGAAGCTCGCGCGCGCCTCGGACTCGCCGTCGGACAACGTGGTGGTGGAGCGCATTCGCTCACCCATCAAGTGGGCGCTGATCGCGATTGCCATAACGCTTGCCGCGCAGGCCGACCCGCTGCTGGCCCAGGTGTGGGAGCCGCTTGGCAAGTTCCTGCGCCCGGCCCTTCTTGGCTGGATCGTCTATTCCATCGTCAAGGCCTATACCGCGACCATGGAAATGCGGTTCGATGCCGCAGCGGACCCGGTGGCGGTGCGCAGCCGCCGCACCCGCATCGCCATCCTTTCGCGCACCGCAATGTTCGCGATCATCTTCATCACCGTGGGGCTGATGCTGTTCGCCATCCCCACCGTGCAGAACATTGGCGCCACGCTGCTCGCCTCTGCCGGTCTTGCCGCGCTGGCCGTTGGCGCCGCCGCACAGCCGGCGCTGAAGTCGCTGATCGCGGGCCTGCAGGTCGCCATTACCGAGCCGCTGCGACTGGGCGACATGGTCAAGGTGGATGGCCACACCGGCCGGGTGGAGGAGATCCACATGGCCTTTGTCATCGTGCGAACCTGGGACGAACGCGCCATAGTCGTGCCGACCGGCCGCTTCCTGGACGACACCTTTGAAAACTGGTCGCGCCGTAACGAGGCCTTGTCCGGTCCTGTATTCTTGCATCTGGACCCGATTGCCGACGTCGACCCCATCCGTGCGGAGTTCGAACAGTTCACGGCAACGCAGGATCTGTGGGACCGCCGCACCGCCCAACTGCTGGTGACAGAGGCCTATCCCGAAAGCGTCGAGTTGCGCCTGACCGTCAGCGCGGCGACCATAGGCGACCTGTGGAACCTCAGGTGCACAATCCGCGAACACATGCTCGCCTGGTTGCGTGAGAATCAACCCGACGCGCTGATCCGCCACCGGCTGGAACTGCCCGGCGGCCACGCCAAGGCGCCCGAGACCGGGGGACCGAACTGACGAGGGATTGGCCGAGCGTTCTATGCTTGGGCCCGCGAGGGAGCGGAGCGAACCACATCCCTCGACAAGACGACAGTACCGGCTCAGTCCTCGTGCTTGTTCTCCCGCCGGCTGGATACCATGCCCTCGGTAAGGAAGCCGATGGGCCGCACTTCCATGGCGCGCTTCTTCAGCTCGCCCTTCATCTTCTTGTATTCCTCTTCCATCTGCGGCGTGACCGTGGCCCGGCTGTCTTCCAGCGCCTCGTCGAAGTCGGCCTTCGACACGCTGTCGGGCGAGGCCGAACCGTCCTTGGCAGACCGGCGAATGGCGTTGAGGCCGGCGCGGCGGACCACGTCTTCCAGGTCCGCCCCGGTGAAGCGCTCGGTCTTGGCGGCGATGGCTGCCAGATCCACCCCATCGGCCAGCGGCATGGCCTTGGTGTGAATGTTCAGGATATGCTCGCGCCCCGCCTCGTCCGGCGGGCCGACGTAGACCAGTTCATCGAACCGGCCGGGCCGCAGCAGCGCGGGATCGACCAGCGTTGGGCGGTTCGTGGCACCGATCACCACGATGCTGGAGAGTTCCTCCATCCCGTCCATCTCGGCAAGAATGGTGTTGACCACGCGCGCCGTCACCTGCGGCTCGCCCGCGCCGGACCCGCGGGCCGGGACCAGCGAATCGATCTCGTCGATGAAGATGACGCAGGGCGCCACGGCCCGCGCGCGGGCGAACATGCGGGCGATCTGCTGCTCGCTCTCGCCATACCACTTGGAAAGCAGGTCCGAGCTTTTCATCGAGATGAAGTTCGCCTCCGCTTCCTTGGCGACCGCCTTAGCCAGCAGGGTCTTACCGGTGCCGGGCGGGCCATAGAGCAGGAACCCCTTGGCCGGACGGATACCCAGCCGCTCGAAGGCCTGCGGATTCTTGAGCGGCAGTTCGACGCCTTCCTTCAGCTTTTCCTCCGCTTCGCCAAGGCCGCCGATGTCGGCCCAGCCCACGGTGGGGGCCTGCACCATCACCTCGCGCATGGCAGAAGGCTGCACGCGTTTCAGCGCCTCGCGGAAATCCTCCTTCTCGACCTGCAATTCCTCGAGCACTTCGGGCGGGATTTCCCGCGCATCGAGATCGAGTTTCGGCATGATGCGCCGCACCGCCTCGATCGCGGCCTCGCGCGTCAGCGCGGCAAGGTCCGCGCCCACGAACCCGTGGGTGGAGCGCGCCAGTTCGGCAAGATCCACGCCTTCGCCCAGCGGCATCCCGCGGGTGTGGATGCCAAGGATTTCGCGCCGGCCCTGCTCGTCCGGCACGCCGATCACGATCTCGCGGTCGAAGCGGCCCGGGCGCCTGAGCGCCTCGTCGATGGCGTCGGGTCGGTTGGTGGCGGCGATCACGACGAGGTTGGCGCGCGACTGCAGCCCGTCCATCAACGTCAGGAGCTGGGCGACGAGGCGCTTTTCCGCCTCGCCGGCCACGTTCTGCCGCTTGGGGGCGATCGAATCGATCTCGTCGATGAAGACGATGGCCGGCTGGCTGCGCTCGGCTTCCTCGAATACCTCGCGCAGGCGCTTTTCCGATTCGCCATAGGCCGATCCCATGATCTCGGGGCCATTGATGGTGAAGAACTCGGCATCGCTTTCGTTTGCCACGGCCTGCGCCAGCCGGGTCTTGCCAGTGCCGGGCGGGCCATGCAGCAGCACACCCTTGGGCGGGTCGACGCCGAGGCGGGTGAACAGTTCGGGGTATCGCAGCGGCAGCTCGACCATCTCGCGCAGCTGCTTGATGGTGTCTTCCATGCCGCCGACATCGTCGTAGTTGATCGTGCCGCGCGCACTGCGCGGCTCCTCGAATTCGGCGCGCAGCTCCACCTCGGTGTTCTCGTCGATATGGACGATGCCCTTGGGACTGGTGGAGACGACCTGCAGGCGGATCTCGGTCAGCGCATAGGCGGGGGCGTTGAACATGCGACGCACGTTGGCGGGCACGTTCGCCACGGGCTGCTGGCCGTGGGTGGCGACGAGATCGCCGGCGACAAGCGGCTTCTTGAAGAACACGCGCTTCAGCGCCTCGGTCGGGCCCTGCAGGCGCATTTCCTTGCGGGCGGGCGCGAAGACGACACGGGTGGCCGGCACGCTGTCAGCGCGGCGCACGATGACGTGTTCGCCCGACGATGCCTCGGCGTTGGCGCGTTGCAGGCCGTCGAGGCGGATCACGCTGAGCGCCTCGTCCTCCTCGTAGGCCGGAATGGCGATGGATACGGTGGCACGCTTGCCCTCGATCTCCACCGCGTCACCCTCGGTAATGCCGAGCGCCTGGAACGCGCTGCGTGGCACGCGCACGACGCCCCGGCCCGATTCCTCCTGCCTGGCGGCGGCAACTTGCAGCCTGACGGTTCCCTGTTCGATTTCTGTAGCGGCGTTGTCCTGGGCCATGCGGCGCTCTCGTCCTCAATCCTGCATTACGAAGGACAAAGCTAGGGTGCCCTCCCTCGCTTTACAAACGGGCGTAGCCCGCGTTGGTGCCGCGTTTGTCGCTGTTACGAGCGGACAAGAAAAAAGGCCCGGTCGTTGCCGACCGGGCCTGGAAGTTTTGGGAGAGGATGCCTGAAAGGCAGGGAGACATATGCTGCGAGGGCGCCGATCTCGCAAGTGCGAAAAGGGCATAAGCTGTTGCATCGCACGCAACATCGCCCGAAAACGCTTGGTTGTCAGCATGATCGACAGGTGGCGGGCGCCACCAAATTGCCCGATGGTGCATTGTGCGACCCGATATTTTGCGTTGCAGCAACTTTGCGCGACAGGGTGACATCGCTCGCGACAGCCTCTAATCCCATGTCAGAGTCGCCAATTGCGAGAGGACACCCATGCAGAAAATCTACGCCGATGCCGAGGCCGCCCTTGCCGGCCTGTTGCACGAGGGGATGACCATCGCGGCGGGCGGATTCGGCCTGTGCGGCATTCCCGAACGGCTGCTCGACGCCATTCAGGCCTCCGGTGTGGGCAACCTCACCTTTGCCAGCAACAATGCTGGCATCGATAACGAAGGCATCGGCAAGCTGCTGCGCACGCGGCAGGTCTCGCGCATGATCTCCAGCTATGTCGGGGAGAACAAGGAGTTCGAACGGCAATATCTGGCTGGCGAGCTGGAGGTGGAATTCTGCCCGCAGGGCACCCTGGCCGAGCGCATGCGCGCCGGCGGTGCGGGCATTCCGGGCTTCTATACCAAGACCGGCGTCGGCACCCAGGTGGCAGAGGGCAAGGAAGTGAAGCAGTTCGACCGGGGCGACGGGCGGGAGGACTTCATCCTCGAACACGGCATCTTTGCCGACCTGTCCATCGTCAAGGCGTGGAAGGCTGACGAGACCGGAAACCTCGTGTTCCGCAAGACCGCGCGCAATTTCAACCAGCCCGCGGCCACCTGCGGCAAGGTCTGCGTCGCCGAGGTCGAGGAAATCGTGAAGCCGGGCGAGCTCGACCCCGACGGCATCCACCTGCCCGGCGTGTTCGTGAACCGCCTGGTGCTGGGCGCGCCCTACGACAAGAAGATCGAGTTCGTCACCACGCGTCAGCGCGAGAGCGCCTGACACCTTGCGCAAGACGCCCATCCTGGCTGCCATGGCCATCGCCCTTGCCCTGCAAGGCTGCGTGGCGCTGGCAATCGTGCCGATTGCGGCAAGCGGCGGGCTGCTGGCGCGCAGCGCGCTGACGGGCGATCGCACGCGCGAGGCGATAACCGTGGGCACGGACATCGATCCCGAAACGGTCGATTTCGCCAGCTACGCCGCCTTCACCGTGCTGGATACGAGCGAGCTGCCAGCACCCGCCGCGACGATTCCCGACGACGGTCCCCTCGGTGCGTTTCACGCCTTTGCAGCGCGCGCGCTGCCCGATGCCGATCCTGATGCGGCCGCCCGGCCTGCTGAGCGGTATTCCGCTCTGCTACAAAACCCCAGCGCACTGCGTCCCTCGCTCGCCGCCTGCCAGCAAGAAGTCCCTGCCGTCCTGCTCGACCTCGACCCGGCGGGCGGACTGATGCCCACCGCCATGGGCGCCGCGCCGAATCCTGCGCTGGTGGCCGTGCTCGACGATCTGCGCCGCCGCAACGTGGCCATTGCCTGGATGACCGACCGCGAACCGACAGAGGCCGGGCGCATCCGCGAACTGCTGCTGTCCACCGGGCTGGACCCGACGGGGCGCGACCCGCTGTTCGTCCAGCGTTATCCCGGTGAGACCAAGCAGGCGCGCCGCCGCGCGCTGCTGGAAACGCATTGCCCCATCGCCATTGCCGGGGACGAGCGCACGGACTTCGACGATCTTTACGCCTTTCTGCTCGACCAGAGCGCCGCCGGCCCGCTGGAGGCGATGCTGGGGTCGGGCTGGTTCCTCATCCCCGCACCGCTCGACTGAAGGAAAGCCTGCCCATGTCCACAGAAACGCACCAGGAAACGAAGGGCTGGACCCGCGACCAGATGGCCGCCCGCGCCGCGCGCGAGCTGAAGGACGGATATTACGTCAACCTCGGCATCGGCATTCCGACGCTGGTGGCTAATCACATACCTGAAGGCATGCAGGTCACATTGCAGAGCGAGAACGGCATGCTCGGCATCGGCCCCTTCCCCTATGCAGGCGAAGAAGACCCGGACCTCATCAATGCCGGCAAGCAGACCATCAGCGAACTGCCGCACAGCGCCTATTTCGACAGCGCCACCAGCTTCTCGATGATCCGCGGCGGGCATATCGACCTGTGCATCCTGGGCGCGATGGAGGTGGCCGAGAACGGCGACATCGCCAACTGGATGATCCCGGGCAAGATGGTGAAGGGCATGGGCGGGGCGATGGACCTGGTCGCCGGGGTCAAGAAGATTATCGTCGTCATGGAGCACACCGCCAAGGACGGCAGCCCCAAGTTCATCCCGTCGTGCACCCTGCCGCTGACCGGCACGGACGTGGTCGACATGGTCGTGACCGACCTTGCGGTATTTCACCGGCCCGATCACGCCAGCCCGTTCCGCCTGGTGGAGATGGCGCCCGGCATCAGTGCGGACGAAGTCGCCGCCAAGACCACCGCGCATTACGTCAGCTGACCCTTGGCACGCGTGGCTGCAAACCCCGGCACGCCCTGGCTCGTCGCCGGCGGCTGGCTCTCGCTCGCAGCATCGGCATTGCACGTCGCCTGCATCGTCGGCGGGGAGAAATGGTATCGCTTCGTCGGCGCGGGCGAGGACATTGCCATGGCGGCGGCGTCTGGCGCGCTCTGGCCTCACCTGCTGACGCTGGGCATTGCCGTCGTCCTCGCGCTGTGGGCGGCCTATGCCTTTTCCGGCGCCGGGCGGACACGGCGCCCCCCGCTGCTGCGCACCGCGCTCGTGCTGATCGCGGCGGTCTATCTGCTGCGTGCGCTTGTCGTGTTGCCGGCGCTGGCGATCCGGCCCGAGGCGTTGACGCCATTCGCCATCGTCAGCTCGCTCATCGTGCTGGTCTACGGCGTCGCCTACGCGGTGGGGACGGCGCGGGCATGGATGGCAATGCGCCAGACGACGTGATGCCGTGACCTACACCCTGATAACCGCCAACCGCAACTATTCGAGCTGGAGCCTGCGCCCCTGGGTGCTGATGAAGGCGCTGGGCATTGCCTTCACCGATCGCATCGTGCCCTTTGCGAAGCCCAGCAACCACGACGATTTTCGCGCCTTTTCGCCGACCGGACAGGTGCCGGTTCTGCTCGATGGCGGGACCACGGTCTGGGATTCGCTCGGCATCGCGCTCTACCTGGCGGAGCGGCACGCGGGCGTCTGGCCCGCCGACGAGGAAGCGCGCGCGTTCGCAATGTGCGGCGTTGCCGAAATGCACGGCGGGTTCGCCGCCCTGCGCAACCAGTGCACCATGAACGTCGGCGTGCGCGTGGCGCCGGGACCGCACGACGCGGCGCTGGCGCGGGACGTGGGGCGGGTGCGCGAGTTGTTCGAGGAAGGGCTCGCGCGGTTCGGCGGGCCGTGGCTGGCCGGGCCCGATTTCACCGCGCTCGACGCCTTTTTCGCGCCCGTCGCTTACCGGTGCCGGACCTATGGCCTCGCCATGGGCGGCGGGCAGGCCTGGGTGGAACGCGTGCTCGATCACCCGGCCATGCGCGCGTGGGAGGCGGCGGCGCTTGCCGAAACCTGGCGCGAAGCCGGCCACGAGGCAGAGCTTGCAGCCTGTGGTGCCATCACCGCGGACTTTCGCGCCCCGCCCGCCTGACGCCGCCTGACGGCCTAGCCCTCGCGCGCCGCGCCCTGCCCGCGCACCATGGCCACGATCTGCTTCAGCGCCGGCTTCTTGTCGTTCAGCAGGCTGGCGCGGAAGATGCGGCCAAGCAGTTGCAGTTCGATCCAGATGAACACAGCCAGCAGCACGATGGTGCCCGCGATCTCCCACGTCGCGACACCGCTGCCGAGGCGGGCGAGCATGGCGAAGGGCGTGTAGAGCGGGATCCATGACAGGATTTTCACGATCGGCTGGTCCGGCCCGCTCAGCGCCGCCTGCATCACGATCAGCACGGGGATCATCACTAGCAGGATGACCGGCGTAAGGTAGCTCTGCGCATCCTGCATCGATTCGCTCAAGGCGCCGATGGCGAGGAACAGCATGGCGAGAATGACGTAGCCGGCGAAAAAGTAGACGATCATGGCCGCGATCAGCAGCGGATCGTCCAGTGCCTCGAGCGAGGGCTTGAGGACATCGGCCGCGAAGCCTTCGAAATACAGCGCACCGGCCAGCCCGGTTCCGGCCCAGACCAGCACGATAACGATGCCGACGGCGCCCAGCCCCAGCAGCTTGCCCTGCATCAGCGCGTCGGGCCGGATGCAGGCGAGCACCGATTCGAACAGCTTGTTCGATCGTTCCTCCACCACGCCCTGCAGCATCATCGAGCCGGTGGTGACAGCGGTGATGAGCAGCAGGTAGACGAGCGCGATCGGCACCAGCGAGCGCGTCATCACCGCGCTGAGGCCACCGCCCGGCGGTGGTTCGGTCACACCAACCGGGGCGCGCATCGTACCGATGGCGCGGGCCGTGCCGGCATCGATGCCCTGCACGGCAAAGGCGCGGTCCCGCACCGCCGTGTCGAGCCCGTCGCGAAACGCCTGGATCAGCGTCTGGTTGGTGCGCCCGTTGGTATAGATCCGCGCCGCCGCGCCCGGTTCGCCGAAGTTTGCCGGGATGTGCAGCACGGCGCCGTAGGGGAGCGAGCGGTCGCCGGCGGTAATGTCGTTCTCGAAGGCAGCCTGCAGGCTGTCGTCCATCGCCGCGTCACCCTGGCCCAGCGTGATCCCGTCCGGCAGCGGAACCGCCATGTAGGCCGGATCCTCGATCTCGAACGGTGGGACACCGGCGGGCAGCACGGGGGCAAGCCTGGCAACCGCCGCCTCCGCCCCGCCGGCATCGGCAAAACGGCGAACCTCGGCTTCGGACAGCCACGCCTGGCGGTCAGCCCAGGGAGCTTGCGGATCGACGCCCTGCAACTCCCAGCGCGCGGCGTATTCGCCAAGATCGCGTAGCGTTTGCTGCTGGTCGGCAAGGTCCAGGCGCTCGGTTATACCCTCGCCGATGCCACCAGTCTCATCGACGATGGTGTAGGCAGTGGTCGTTTCGGGCGCGAGGCTGCTGGTGGCAAAGCCCGAGACGGCCAGGGCCACGGGCAGCGCCAGCAGCATGATCCAGAAGCCCTTGGTGGCGGTGATCTGGCGAATTTCGCGCATGGCGACAAGCAGGACGTCCCTCATCGCACGGTCTCCTGCCGGGTCGTGGCCGGATCGGCGCCGACGAAGTGGATGAACGCCTCGTGCAGGCTGGGCCGGTGGACGTCGAAACGGTTCAGCGCCACCCCGTTGGCGGTGCAGTGGGCAAGCAGCGCCTCGGGCGGCGCGCCGTCGGCAAGTTCGACCTCGTATTCCTGCCACTCTCCTTCGCCGGACAGACGGCGGGCGCGGGCGACACCGGGCAGGCCGGCCGGGTCCATGCGCGCCGCCAGCACCAGCCGCGAGGGCAACGCACCACGCGCCTCGTCCAGCGTGCCTTCGAACGCCTTGCGCCCCCGGGCCAGCAGCAGCAGCCGATCGCACAGCCGCTCGGCATGTTGCATGACGTGGGTGGAAAAGATCACCGTAGCCCCGCCCTTGGCGGCCTCGGCGATCAAGTCCTCCAGCATGGCCTGGTTGACCGGGTCGAGGCCGGAGAACGGCTCGTCCAGCATCAGCAGGCGCGGCGAATTGACCAGCGCGGTCGCCACCTGCACCTTTTGCGCCATGCCCTTGGACAGCTTCTCGATCGGGGACTTGGCGCGGTCCGCCAGCTCCAGCCGTTCGAGCAGCGCCATGGCGGCGGCCTTTGCGGCCCCTGCCTCCATGCGCTTCAGGCGGCCGAAATAGACGATCGTGTCGAGCACGCTCATCTTCTTGTAGAGCCCGCGCTCTTCGGGAAGAAAACCGATGGCGGCGGCGTTCTCGCGGCTGGGCGGCTGGCCGAGCACGACGATGCTGCCGCTGGTGGGGGTGAGAATGTCGAGCGCCATGCGCAGCGACGTGGTCTTGCCTGCGCCATTGCCACCCAGAAAGCCGAACACGCTACCCTCGGGCACGGCAAAGCTGAGCGCATCGACCGCGGTGAAATCGCCGAACCGCTTGGTCACGGCGTCGAACGCCAAGGCGCTGGCTGGCATTGGTGCGGCCCCTGTCCCGTCATCGCGCGCAAACGCGCATCTGTCCCGCCCGCCATCCTAGTCAGCATACGGAGAATGACAACCGGCGGATTGACACGCATCGCCTATCGTGTATTTCTGTAATTACAGAAAGGCGGAAACGAATCGTGGCGATCACCGATATTCCCGAGGCCGAGGCCTTTATCCTCCATTGGGGGGAAATGGGCACCCACTGGGGCGTCAACCGCTCGGTCAGCCAGGTTCACGCACTGCTCTATCTCAGCGACCGTCCGCTCCACGCAGAGGAAATCTGCGATACGCTGGGCCTCGCGCGCAGCAACGTCTCCACCGCGCTCAAGGAACTGCAGGGCTATGCCATCGTCCGCCGCCAGCACGTGACCGGCGACCGGCGCGATCACTTCGTGGCCGAGACCGACCTGTGGGAAATGCTCATGCGGATCAGCGTGGAGCGCAAGAAGCGCGAGATCGACCCGACGCTGCTGGTGCTGGCGGACCTTGCCGCGCAGCTTGAGGGCCGTGACGATGTGCCCGCGCACATACGCGAACGGATCGGCCGGATGCACGAATTCATGGGCACCCTGACCGGCTGGTTCGACGATGTGCGCCGCCTGCCCAAGGGCACGCTGGTGGCGCTGATGAAACTGGGCGGAAAGGTCGCCCGCTTCGTGCCGGTGCGAAACCAGAGCAAATAAACTCACGCGCAGGATACAGACATGACCACGAAACCTTCTCTTGTCGTTTCTGAAATTTCAGAAAATAGAGATCCCATAAAGCGCTGTTGTGACGGACCGCGCTTTTTTGCACTATCGACAATTGTCGGCGCGCTTGCGGTTGGCGGGCCGTTCACACTCATGACCATGATTGAACTGCTCGAGCGCACCCAATTGAGGGACCTCGAAAGCAGGATTATCTTCGCGGTTTCACCGCTGATTTTTACCTCATTGCTGTCCATCACAGGAATGGTCCTTGTGATGCTACCCGCCACGGTCTTTCTCTCCGCGCATCACTGCGAAACCTTAGAAAACCACACGCTTTGCGGCTTGGTCGGAGGGGCGGTGATCGGCGTTTTGTTTGCAATTGTTCTTGGCAATGACTCTTATGGCCTTCTGATCTTTGGCGCTCTTGGCGCGATATCCGGCCTTCCAGCCAGTGGGGTATGGGGCCGGCACCGCATGAAACCATCGAACAGCCACCGGAGCTCCAGTCGCTCCAACCCCGTCCACGACCTGTTGTTCTGAAGCGAAGGAGAAGACCCATGACCGAACTCAGCTATCTCGCCTACCTCGTCATCGCCATTGCTATGACCGGCTGGGTGGCCCGCACCCTCAGCGTCAATGGCGAGGTGTTCCTGGTCGATTGCTTCGGGCATGACGAGGTGCTGGCGCGCAGCACCAATCACCTGCTGGTGGTGGGCTTCTACCTCGTCAACATCGGCTTCATCCTGCTGACCATCAGCCTTGGCAGCGAACCGACCACGCTGGCCGAGGCCATCCGCTTCGTCGCCACCAAGGTCGGCCTTGCCGTCATGGTGCTGGGCGGCTGGCATTTCTTCAACATGCACGCCATCGCGCAGTACGGTCGCAAGGTCGGGCGCTGGGTGCGCGAGAACCATGGGGCAAGGCCGGCCTGATTGGCCGACAGCGTGCCCGGCAAGGGCGGCCCGCAGCGGGGCCGCCCTTTCGCGTGTCAGCGCCTGAAGGGCATCGGCCGAAGCGCGGCGAGGCTGCGCCAAAGCCATTCCGCCGGGCCCTGCCGGAAGCGCGCCAGCCACGGCGCTGACCACAGCACGATGCATGCCGCGGGCAGCAGCACCAGCGCCTCCGCCGCGCCTCGCCCGACCTTGCCGTAAAGCCCCAGCCCCCAGGCATGGAACAGCGCGGCGAAGATTACGCTGGTAAAGAGGTAATTGCTCAGCGCCATGCGCCCCGCCGCCGCCAGCCGCCGGGTCAGCGTTCCGCCGCGAGCGAATAGCGCCATGGCAAGCGCGGCGTAGGCGACGCCCAGCGCCATGTTGAAGGGGATCGAAAAGGCGAGCGCGTTCGCCGCGGTCACGGCCGCGTCAAAATCCGTCGCGATGGACCACGCCGCCAGTATCGCCAGCACCGGCAACGAAACCCCGGCCAGCCACCCGGCCAGCCGCAGCAGGCGCTGACGCGGCCACTCGCCCGCCAGCAGCCCGCCGCGCCACAACGCCATGCCCAGCAGCATGGCGGCAAGGTTGTTGGGCAGCGAGGAGAAAACGGAAATCACCATCACGGGCATCTCGCCAATGCGCCGGTCCACGCGTTCGCCGAAGGTCTCGCGCGCCCGGTCGAGGTAATAGCCGACATCTCCGCCAGCCCCGAACTGCGCCTCCGCCGCGATGCTGGACGCGGCATCGCTGCCCGTGATGGCGGGCACGGCCCACAGGGCAATCACCGTTACCTCCAGCAAGGCCAGCCCGCCCGCCGCCCACAGCAGCCGGCGCACCGGCCAGCGCATGGCGATGGGCAGCAGGCAACCGGTCAGGGCGTAGCTCCTGAGGATGTCGTTGTTGGCCAGCAGCACGGCATGGGCGAGGCCGATCGCCATCAGGGCGGCCATGCGGGCATAGTGCTCGCGCAAGGGGTGGGCTGCATTGCCGGCGCGGGCGCGCTCGATCAGAATCGCCACTCCGGCGCCAAACAGCATGGCGAACAGCGTGCGGAACTTGTCCTCGACCAGCACGAAGGTCAGCGCCCACAGGGCCGTTTCCAGCGGGCCAGTGCCGCCCACCACATCGGCCCGGGGGTTGATATAGGCAGCCGGCAGCATCGCCCAGGCAATGACGTTCATCGGGATGATTCCGATCACCGCCATCCCGCGCAGCGCGTCGAGCGCCTCGACACGACTGCGCGGCAAGGGTGCGGGATCGGTGGAGACGCCGGAAAGGGGCACCCGGCGTCGCCCGTCAAGTCAGGCCAGCGCCGCCTTCAGATCGTCCACCAGGTCGGTGCGCTCCCACGGGAAGGCATCGCCTTCCGCCTTGCGGCCGAAGTGGCCATAGGCCGCGCTCTGGCGATAGATCGGCTTGTTCAGGCTGAGGTGCGTGCGGATGGCGCGCGGGGTAAGGTCGCCGAGCTTGTCGATCGACTGGATCGCCCGTTCCAGTGCGGCATCGTCGTGCGTGCCGGTGCCGTGCGTGTCGACGTAGAGGGACAGCGGCTTTGACACCCCGATGGCGTAGGCAAGCTGGATCGTGCAGCGCGTGGCGAGGCCGGCGGCGACGATGTTCTTGGCCAGATAGCGGGTGATGTAGGCGGCGCTGCGATCGACCTTGGTCGGATCCTTGCCGCTGAACGCGCCGCCGCCGTGCGGAGCCGCGCCACCGTAGGTATCGACGATGATCTTGCGCCCCGTCAGGCCGGCGTCGCCGTCCGGCCCGCCGATCTCGAAGCTTCCGGTGGGATTGATGTGCCATACGGTGGCATCCGTCACGAGGCCGTCGGGCAGCACGTCGCGCACGACGCCCTTCACATATTCGTGCAGCTCGCGTTCCTTGTCGCCTTCGTCGTAGCCTTTGGCGTGTTGGGTGGAGACGACGACGGCGGTGCATTCCACCGGCTTGCCGTTCTCGTACCGCAGGGTCACCTGGCTTTTGCTGTCGGGTTCGAGGAAGGGTGCAGCGCCGCTCTTGCGGTCGGCGGCCATGCGGTGGAGGATCTTGTGGCTGTAATCCAGCGTCGCCGGCATCAGGTCGGGCGTCTCGTCGCAGGCAAAGCCGAACATGATGCCTTGGTCGCCGGCGCCTTCATCCTTGTTGCCGCTGGAATCGACGCCCTGCGCGATGTGCGCGCTCTGGCCGTGGAGGTGGTTCTCGAAGGTCAGCGTCTGGTGGTGGAAACCGTCCTGCTCGTAACCGATGTCCTTTACCATCTGCCGGGCCAGCGCCTCGATCTCGGCCTTCTTGCCTTCGACCCAGTCGCCGTTCTCGTAGACGCCGCGGCAGCGGATTTCGCCCGCCAGCACCACGCGCTGCGTGGCGGTAAGCGTCTCGCAGGCGACGCGCGCCTCGCTGTCGTGGCGCAGCATGTAGTCGACGATGGCGTCGGAGATCTGGTCGGAAACCTTGTCGGGGTGGCCTTCGGAGACGCTTTCGGACGTGAACAGGTAAGTGTGGCGCATGTTGGAGATTGCCTTCTCGTAACGGACTTCAAGGGGGACATCGTGATGATGAAAATCGCCGCGGCTCTAACGGGGCTGGCGGCGCATGGCAACGACACCGGCGAAAAGGAATCCTGCTGCCCAGAAAAGCGACAGGAGGTTGCCCAGTCTGGCGAAAGGCGTGGGCGCGGCGGCGGGAGGAATGATGGCGTCGATCTGCCCTTCCTCGGCCCGTTCGAGATGCTCGCGGACCACGCCGCGCGCATCGATTACCGCGCTGATGCCATTGTTGGTGGCGCGCAGCACCGGCAGGCCTTCCTCGATCGCGCGCATCCGCGCCTGCGCCATGAACTGCGGCGGGCCCGAGGGTCCGAACCAGCCCTCGCTCGACGGGTTGACGATGAAATCAGGGCGATCGGCGCGGTCGACGACCTGCCCGGAAAAGATGATCTCGTAACAGATTTGCGGACTGACCTTGCCCAGCGGGCCCAGATCGACGGTCCGCGCCCCGGGACCCGGCCAGTAATCGATGGTGCCCGCCACCAGCCGCGACAGGCCGAGCGGTTCGAGCAGCCCGCGCATCGGCAGATACTCGCCGTAGGGAACGAGGTGCGACTTGGCCACGCTGTCGATGATGTCGCCATTGGCGCCAAGCGCGGTGACGACGTTGCGCGCACCTACTGCACGGCGGGTGCCCTCGTCGCCGAGACCGATCTCCAGTTCGGTCGCGCCGGTCAGCAGCACGCTGCCAACACCCACGGTGGCGCCAAGGCGGCGGCGCGCAAACTGCGGGCTGCCCATTGCCGTGGTGGTGTCGTAATAACGCTGCGGATAGCCCTCGCGCAGGTAATCCGCCATGCCCGATTCGGGCCACAGCACCAGCCGCGGCGTCGTGGCGGCCGGGTCGGGCCGTCGGGACAGGTCGGCAAGGCGCTGGTAGTTCGCCTCGAAGGAACGCGGATCGTTCAGCGCGGCCTGCGCGATGACCGGCTTGGCGATGGTCACACGCACCGTGCCCTCGCGCGGCGCCGGCGCCGGCCAGACCATGCCGAGAACGGTCAGCGCGATCACCAGCAGCATGACCCGATTCCGCCGCTCCAGCGCCAGCAACAGCGGTGCGGCGGAGAGGAACAGGGCGAAACCGGAGAGCGCGTAGGTGCCCGCCATCGGTGCGAGCGCAGCCAGCCCTGGTCGCGAGAATTCGCCCAGCAACACCATGGCAAAGGGGTTCCAGGCGTAGCCGGTGAAGACCCAGCTTCTCAGCCATTCAGCGATTACCCACGCGCCCGCGAATACCAGCACGAAGCCCCAGCCCGCGCCGGTTCTGGCCAGCGCCCGCGCCGCGCCTGCCGCCAGCGCCGGATAGACGGCCAGATAGATCGCGAGCAGCGGCACGGCGGCCCACCCGAGGACCGCCGGCATCTGCGCCTGATGCGTAAAGGAATCGGCGATCCACACGTTGCCGAACGTGAAGTGCGCCCAGCCGAACAGCCAGCCGAGCCAGGTGGCGCGTTTCCAGCTGCTGGCGCTCGCTGTCATCAGCGCGAACAGCCCCATCGCCAGCAGCGCCAGCGGCCACAGGCCAAGCGGCTGGAATCCGGTTGCAGAGATGAAGCCGAGGCCAAGCGCCCACAGCCATGCCCCGCGACCGTCCGCGCGCGGCAGACGGTCGATCAGCGGCAGGGCGGATTGAGCCTCCACGTGCGCGTTTCCGGCGCGGCTCAGCCTAGGGCTTCGCGGGCACCGTCGTCATCATCGTCCTTGGGCTTGCGCCGGGTGGAGAGCTTGCGCGGCTTGCGCGCGGCGCCCTCTTCGTCGCTCGTGCGGGCGATGGCGGGGGGAAGCATGGCCGGGTCCAGCCCGCCGCCATGGTCCACCGGCGATGCCTCGCCCGCGGGATCCTCCGCATCCTTGCGGCGGCGGGGCTTCCTGGCCTTGGGCTGCGCATCCTTGGAATGCTCGCCGTCAGACCGTTCGTCCCGCGGCGTATCGTCACGCGTGAAGGGGTTCCGGTCGTCCTGCTGGTCGCCCGCCTCGCCCTCGGCACCGGGTTGCGGCTGGTTACGCACGCGCTTCGGTCGGCCTTCGCCACTCCGGCTCTCGTTGCCGCGACCTTCGTTGCCCCGGCCCTCGTTACGGTTGTCGTTGCCACGGTTATCGTCGCGCCCGTCGTTGTCGCGGCGTTCATTACGCCCGGCGCGCTGGCGGTTGCCGCGATCCTGTCGATCGTCCGACACGTCCGTATCGCCGCGGTCGTCGTCGCGATCGTCCTCACGGTCATCGTTGCGGAAATCCTGGCGATCGTCGCTACGATCGTTTTCGCGCGCGGGTCGGTCGTCCTTTTGCGGCTTGCTGTCGGCAATCACGCGGAAGTAATGGTCGGCGAACTGCAGGTAATATTCGGTCTGCACCCGGTCGTCGTTGAGCGAAGCTTCGTGCGCCAGCTTCTTGTACTTGTCGAGCATCTGGGGCGCATTGCCCCGTGCGCGCGAATCGATGCGGTTGGACTGGTTTCCCCCGCCCGGGCCGCCACGATTGTTGCCGCGACCGCGACGTCGATTGTTATTCCGGTTCTGGTTCAAAGGAATTTCGCTTCCCTGGCTTTCGTTTGCCCGCCGCAGCGCGGCAAGGGCCGTGACCCCATCGCAGGCGCCACGCGGGGCGCCGGTTCGTCCGTCATCTTTACCCTTGAAGCGGTTCGCCGCCTCGTCCAGCAAATGTCGGAGTGAAAGGCCCCGGGCGTCCATCCGTCCCTTGGGCCTTGGTTGCGACGTAACTACTCGGTGCGGCTTTGCCAAGCCTTTTGTCGCAGGACCAGCGCACGGTCGCGTCCGGCGAGATCGCGGTGGATGGTGACGGCGAAGCCGGCATCGTCGGCGATCCGGCCAACCACGCGGGCCTGCAGGTGGCCGATCTCCAGCACCGCCACGCCGCCGGGCGCGAGCAGCGCAGCCAATTGGGGGACGAGCACGCGGTAGTCGTCGAGCCCCTCTGGCCCAGCGAACAGCGCGCTGGCAGGTTCATGGTCGCGAACGTCGGGGGAGAGTTCGGCGCAGTCCTCGACATAGGGCGGATTGGCGATCACGAGGCCGAACACGCCGAACCCGTCCGCCCAGCCGGGCAGCGTCCAGTCACCGGGACGCATTTCCGCCCGCCCGGCAAGGCCCAGCGCCGCGGCGTTTTCCTCCGCCACCGCCAGCGCGGGGGCGGAGGCATCGATGCCGATGCCCGCCGCCTGGGGCAGTTCGGCCAGCAGCGTCAGCAGCAGCGCGCCCGAGCCGGTGCCGAGATCGAGCACGCGCCGGGCCAAGGGCGCGGCGGCCAGCGCCGCCTCGACCACGCACTCGCTGTCGCCACGCGGGATCAGCACGTCGGGTGTGACGCGGAACGGGCGACCGTAGAAATCCTGCGTGCCGAGGATGTGCGCTACCGGCTCATGCCCGGCACGCCGCTCCACCAACGCAGCGAAATCCGCGGGGGCCGGATCGGCCATGCACCGCAGCAGCAGGTCAGAGCGCGACACGCCGAGCGCGTGCGCCATGAGCAACTCCGCATCCAGCCGCGCGGTATCGCTCGTCGCGGCGAGACGCGCTGCGGCCTCGCGGATACCCTCGGCAACAGGCAAACCCGCCGGCTTTTCAGCCATCCATCGCCGCCAAGCGCTTGGCCTCATCCTCGGCGATCAGCGCGTCGACGACCTCGCCAAGGCCCGGCCCCGCCAGCACCTCGTCGAGCTTGTGCAGGGTCAGGCCGATGCGGTGATCGGTCACGCGGCCTTGCGGGAAATTGTAGGTGCGGATGCGTTCGGAGCGGTCGCCGCTGCCGACCATGGCCTTGCGCAGGTCGGCCTCGGCCCCGTGCGCTTCCTCGCGGCGCTTCTCGTAGAGGCGCGCGCGCAGCACCTTCATCGCCTTGTCGCGGTTCTTGTGCTGGCTGCGCTCGTCCTGCATCGCCACCACGATGCCCGTGGGCACGTGGGTGATGCGCACAGCGCTGTCGGTGGTGTTGACGTGCTGCCCGCCCGCCCCGCTGGATCGGTAGATGTCGATGCGCAGGTCGCCCTCGTCGATGCTGACGTCGACCTCGGTGGGTTCGGGCAGCACCGCGACCGTGGCCGCGCTGGTGTGGATGCGCCCGCCGCTCTCGGTCACCGGCACGCGCTGCACGCGGTGGACGCCAGATTCAAACTTCAGCTTGGCGAACACCCCGGTTCCGGCGACGTTGGCGACGATCTCCTTGAAGCCGCCGACGTCGGCGGCGGCCATGGAGACCGGCTCCACCCGCCAGCCCTGCTCGGCGGCGTAGCGTTCGTACATGCGGTAAAGATCGCCGGCGAACAGCGCCGCCTCATCACCGCCGGTGCCGGCGCGAATTTCCAGCATGGCGGGGCGCAGGTCGGCGCTGTCACGCGGCAGCATGGATAGCGCGAGGGCGCGTTCGGCCTCGGGCAGGCGGGCCTTCAGCTGCGCGAGTTCCTCCTCCGCCATGGCCTTCATTTCCGGGTCTGCGAGCATGTCGGTAAGGCCCGCGATTTCCTCGCGCATGGCGGCAACCTCGATGGCGGCTTTCGCGACCGGCTCGAGCTCGGCATAGTCGCGGCTGGCCGCCACGAAGGCGTCGCCCTCGAGCTGACCGCTGGCCATGCGCGCCTCGAGTTCGGCAAAACGATTTCCGATCTGGCGCAGACGTTCGGCGGTGACGGTCAACCTGTGGGCTTTCTTTTCATCTGGTATGGGCCACTTGGCGGAATCATTCGTCCCCAGTTGTCTTCCTTTTGAACCTCTACGTCCCGCACAGACCAGTCTTGCTCAATCACAGTAAGAGCGTCGCCATATGTCCACGCGTCGGCACCGAATTTCCCCATAGAAAAACGAATGGTCTCGAAACCGTTCTCATCTATTCCAACAACTAGGATTGCCGCAGACTGTTTGGCAGCGCGCTGGAAGGCTTTGTTGAAGCTCCCCGTGAAAACTTCAATGCCTCCGAAAGGTCGATCAAAACGAGCGAACTTGGCGTTCCGCAGCTTGCTCGCAATTTCGAAGCATACGGCCTTTGCCTCTTCGTTTTCCGGAACGATCGCAATATGCGCTACGGAATAAGAACGCGTAATGCTCTCGAACTTCTCTGTCTTCTCCACCAGCATCGCCAGCCGCTCGATCCCCGCCGCCCAGCCCACCGCAGGCGTCGGCGCACCGCCGAGGCTTTCCATCAGCCCGTCGTAGCGCCCGCCGCCGAGGATCGTGCTTTGCGAACCCAGCGCAGCGGCCGCCGCCGAGCCCTCGTCGGGCACGAACTCAAATGCGGTGTGCCGATAGTAGTCGAGCCCGCGCACGAGGCTTTCCGCCCGCGTCCACTTGACGCCCGCCGCGTCCAGCCCGCTGGTCACCGCGCCGAAGAAGTCCTGCGCCTCGCCGGACAGGAACTGGTCGATCTTCGGCGCATCGGCCACGAACTTGCGGTCGCGCGGGTCCTTGCTGTCGAGGATGCGCAGCGGGTTCTTCTCCAGCCGCTCCTGCGAATCCTCGCTCAATTCGCCGCGCACCTGGCCGAAGTAATCGATCAGCGCGCTCCGCCATGCCTCGCGGCTGTCGCCGTCGCCCAGCGTGTTGAGGTGCAGCGTCACGCCCTCGATCCCCAGCTCGCGGATGAGCTGGTCGGCCATGGCCAGCAATTCCACGTCCGCCTGCGGCTCGGCCGCGCCGATGATCTCGGCATCGATCTGGTGGAACTGGCGATAGCGCCCCTTCTGCGGGCGTTCGTACCGGAACAGCGGGCCGTGGGTCGCCACCTTCAGCGGCGCGTGCTGCTGCCAGCCGTTGGTGATGAACGCGCGGGCGATGCCGGCGGTGAACTCGGGCCGCAGGGTCAGGCTTTCCTCGCCCCGGTCGAGGAACGAATACATCTCCTTGGAGACAACGTCGGTCGTCTCGCCGATGGCGCGGCTGAACACCTCGGTGCGTTCGAACACCGGCATTTCGATACGGCGAAAGCGGTAGAGCTTGCGCACCCGCTCGAACGTCTCGACCACGAAGGCAAAGGCCTCCGCATCGGCGCCGAAGATATCCTGCGTGCCGCGGATCGCCTGGGGTGTCTTCAAACCTGATTTAGCCATGGCCCGCCCGTTACTGGGCGAATGCGCCCCCTGCAACGCCTGGCATGGCGAAGGGCCGCATTGCCATCTGGCCGCCGCCGCGCCAGACAGGCCCGCATGATCCGCACCCTGCTTGCTTCCGCCGCGCTTGCCGCCGCCCTGGTCGCTGCCGTTCCCGCCGCCGCGCAGGACCGCGATCCGCTGCCGCCATCCGCCGACACGCCCTATCCCGGCACCATGCGTCTGCACGTCGACGCGACCGACACCCGCGCCCGCACGTTCCGCACCACGCAGGCGATCCCCGTGGCGGACGGCGCGCGCGAACTGGTGCTGGTCTATCCGCAGTGGCTTCCCGGCAACCACGCCGCGTCGGGCCAGGTCCAGCGCATTTCCCGCCTCGCCTTTACGTCGGACGCCGGGCCGGTGACGTGGGAGCGGGTGCCCTATGCCCCCTACGCCTTTCGCCTGGCGCTGCCCGCGGGGGCACGCAGCGTTACCGCAGAAATGATCTACGCCTCGCCCTTCCCCGGTGGCGGCTGGCGCACGCTGATCACCGATGCGATCGCCAACGTGCAGTGGGAAAAGATGTCGCTCTATCCCGCCGGCCACGATGTGGCGCGCATCATGGTGGAGCCGAGTGTGACCCTGCCCGAAGGCTGGACTGCGGCAGGCGCCCTCGATGGCGCGCGGGTCGACGGCAGCACCGTCCACTACGCCGCCACCGACTATGAAACGCTGGTCGATTCGCCGCTGTTCGCCGGCGCGCATCACCGCAGCTGGGATCTGGGCCACAACGTCGAGCTGCAGGCGTTCGGCGACGAGGCAGAGGATATCGAGGCCGACGGCGAGGCCATCGCCGCCCACCGCGCGCTGGTGGAGGAGGCGCTGCTGTTGTTCGGCGGGCCGCGGTTCGATCACTACGATTTCCTGCTCGCGCTGACCGACGAGCTGGGCGACATCGGGCTGGAGCATCACCGTTCGAGCGAGAACACCCAGACGCGTGACGACCTGTCCGACTTTGCCGGCAATGCGCACGACAACACGCTGCTGCCGCACGAATTCACCCACAGCTGGAACGGCAAGTACCGCCGCCCCGCGGGGCTCGACGCGCCCGACTATCACACCGCGCTCGATGCACGGCTGCTGTGGGTCTACGAAGGGCAGACGAGCTTCTGGGACTTCGTGCTCGCCGCGCGCAGCGGCTTCATGCCCAGGGACATGGTGCTGGGCTACATCGCCAACCAGGCGGCGAACTTTTCCATGGTGGCGGGCCGCGACTGGCGCAGCGTGGAGGATACCACCTACGATCCCATGCTCGGCTACCAGGCGGACCGGCCCTGGCCGTCGCTCAGCCGCAACCGCGACTATTACCGCGAGGCCGGCCTCGTCTGGCTGGAGGCCGACCAGCTGATCCGCCGCGAGACGCGCGGGGCCAGGGGGCTGGACGATTTCGCCGCCACCTTCTTCGCCGGGCCCGACGGGGAACACAGCGTCAATCCCTACACCTTCGAAGACGTGGTGGCCGCGCTGAACGCGGTCCACCCGCACGACTGGGCGACGTTCCTGACCACCCGGCTGCGCGAGGCAGGCCAGCCCGCGCCGCTCGCCGGGATCGAGGCTGGCGGCTATCGCCTGGTCTGGAAGGACGAACCCAACCCCTGGACCGCGCAGGCGCGCGACGGGGCGACGGGGGACTTTTCCGGCTCGCTCGGTATGTCGGTGGGCAGCGATGGCGGGGTGTCCGGCACGCTATGGGGCTCGCCCGCGTTCGCAGCCGGGCTGATGCCCGACGTGACCATTGTGGCGGTGGATGGCGTGGATTTCACGCGGCAGACGCTGGCCAACGCCCTGACCCGCGCCGCAGAAGATCGCCAGCCAATCAACCTGCTGGTCCAGCGGGGCGAGCGGATCGAGACCATCGCGCTCGCCTATTATGACGGCATTCGTTACCCGTGGCTGGAACGCATGGGCGAAGGCGAGGCCGGGCTCGACCGTCTGCTGGCGCCCCGCACACAACAGCGCCCGTCCAGCCGCCGCTGACACTTGCCCCCTCCGCCGCCCCGCCCTAAAGGCGCGGCGCAAAGGCGGAAGCGGGCTACGGCAACGCGTTTCGCCCGACCATTTCCATCAGGGACCCAGCATCCATGCGCATCGAATTCATCCCCACCGGCGACAATCCGCCCGAAAGCCTCAACGTCATCATCGAGGTGCCCACCGGCGGGGAGCCGGTGAAGTACGAGTTCGACAAGGAAAGCGGCGCGCTGTTCGTCGACCGCATCCTGCACACGCCCATGCGCTATCCGTGCAACTACGGCTTCGTGCCGCACACCCTGTCGCCCGACGGCGATCCGCTCGATGCGCTGGTCATCGCCCGTTCGCCGTTCATCCCCGGCTGCGTGGTGCGCGCCCGCCCGATCGGCGTACTGAACCTCGAAGACGAACACGGCGGCGACGAGAAGATCATCTGCGTCCCGGTGGACACCACCTTCCCTTACTACTCCGACGTTGGCGAAACGAAGGATCTGCCGAGCATCATCTTCCAGCAGATCGAGCACTTCTTCACCCACTACAAGGATCTGGAGAAGGAAAAGTGGGTGCGCGTGGGCGCCTGGGGCGACGCCGCCGAGGCCAAGCGCATCGTGCTGGAAAGCATCGAACGGGCGAAGAATGCGCCCAGGCCCGAGAAGTCGCACCTTTGAAAGATCTGACCCCGGTTCGCCGGGGTCCGTGCGGTCACTCCACCGGGCGAGCGTGATCCAGCAGGTCGTTCGCCTGATCGCCGCCTGCCTCGCGCCGTTCCTCGTCGACCATGCGGGCGATCTCGTCGTCCGGCCTGACGTCTTCGGCGTGGCCGGTGACCGGAGCGGGCGCGGGCGCGGGCGTGGGTTGCGGCAACGCGGCGGGTGACGGCGCAGGTCCGCCTGCCTTGCTGCCTGCGCCTTTGCCGCCGCCCTTGGCCGCCAGATGCTCGCCGAAATTCTCGCCCAGGTTCTCGAACGGCAGCGCACTGGTGCGCGGATCGAATCGCAGGCGGTAGATCGGTTCGGGCAGCGCGAAGCCCGCGCCTTCCAGCGCCATCTTGCAGGCGGCGATGGCGCGGGTGCGGGCCTTGTTCCAGTCGGTCTCCCGCTGGTCGATCCAGCCGAGGAACTGCAACGCCACGTTGGAATCGCCCACCTCGGCAATACGCACTTCGGGGGCGGGGGCATCCAGCACGAAGTCCAGCCCGCGTAGCGTGTCCTTCCCCACCTCTCGCGCGGCCATCGCGTCGTCGTCGGCATCGACGCCCAGCGTGAAATCGAAACGGCGCTGCGGGTTGCGGGTGTAGTTGAGGATCACCGCCTTGAAGACGGTGGAATTGGGGATGCGCAGGTGATTGCCATCCAGGGTCATCAGCACGGTAGCACGGCTGGTGAGGCGGATGACCCGGCCCTCCAAGCTTTCGATCACCACGTGGTCGTTGGCGCGGAACGGCTGGCGCAGGCTCAGCATCAGGCTGGCGACGTAGTTCTCCACCGTGTCGCGCATGGCAAAACCCAGCGCGATACCGATGACACCGGCTCCGCCCAGCACCGCGCCCATCAGGGTGCCCGCACCGATCATGTCGAGCGCCACCACCAGCGCCAGCACGATGAAGACGAAGCGGATGGCGCTGGCGATCAGTTCGGCGAGGAAGGAATTGGGCGCAAGGCGGCGCCACAGGCCCGTCAGCGAGGCCAGCAGATAGCCAGAGGCGACGATCGCCAGCGCCACCAGCAGCGCCAGACCCGCGAGGGGCAGCGTGCGCACGACCCCACGCACCTTGTCACCAAGCCCGCCGATGCTGCCGTCCAGGTCGACGGACACGTCGCGCTCCACCCCGTTCTCGACCGTGACTACGCCGTCCACCCCGCTGGCGATGGCCTCGGCCCGGGCGACCGCGCTGGCATCGGGTGCGGCGCCCGACAGCGTGACGACGCCCTGGCTGACGCTGACCCGGACATTCACAAGGCTGGGCACGTTGGCGAAGATGTCACCCAGCCGCGCGGCGATGCGCTGGTCTTGCGCCGGATCCGGGTCGAGATCGATCGAGCCGGCGGCGGGCGCGGAACTGACGGAGGTATCGGGTGCGGCAGGGGCGCCGCTTTCGAGCGGGATGGCCGCCCGCGCCAAGCCGGGCCCGAATGCCAGCATCAGCGCCGCTGCAAGCGCCCACAGGACCAAGGGCGCGGCGGACAGGCGCGCCAGCAGCGTCAGAACAGCTTTGCCACACCCTGGAATGCAAAGGTCAGCACCACCGGCAGACCGATTGCGGCCGTCCACAGCAGGGCCATGTCGCGCGTGTAGGCGCGCCGCAGTGCCGGATCGGCCGCCTCGGCATCGGACAGCGTGCTCCACCTGTCTTCCATCCACCGGCAGCCCGGAATGATCGCGGCCACCAGCACGATCAATGCGAAGTAGGGCAGGATCGAGCCACCGTGGCCGTTGAGCTGCGTCATCGTCCAGAAGATGTGCATCCCGGTATAGACCAGCAGGCCGAAGGCGACGTGGTCGCTGACCTTCCGGCGCCAGTCCAGCCGGCCCTTTGCGTCGATCCCGCTGCGCGATTGCGCCTGGCGGGCATGTGAAAGCGCCTTGGTCATGCGCGGCTCCTCTTCCAATCCCTGTGCGCAGCCAAGCACAAAGCCCCCCACCTTGGCAAGCGCGGCAACCATGCGTTCATGATCGTCGTGCAGCAATCGGACGGGCCATGCCGGTAACGTGCCAAACACCCTTCAAAGCCCCAAACACCCTTCAAAGCCGTGGCAGCCGTGCTAGAGGGCGCAGGATGACTGCCGAGGACGACATGCTGGACAATGGGTTCCTTGACGAGGAGGCGCTGGCCGAAACGATGGCCGAGGCGCCGTCCAACGCCTCGCCCGCGCTGCCGCCCACTGGTGGCCTGGAAGTCATCTCCATCGCCAAGAGCTACGACAAGCGCAGCGTGCTGTCGGATATCTCGCTGACCGTGGCCAAGGGCGAGGTGCTGGGCCTGCTGGGCCCCAACGGCGCGGGCAAGACGACCTGCTTCTATTCCATCATGGGCCTGGTGCGCCCCGATTCGGGCCGCATCCTGATGGACGGCGTCGATGTGACCCGCCTGCCGATGTACCGCCGGGCGATCCTGGGGCTCGGCTACCTGCCGCAGGAAACCAGCATCTTTCGCGGCATGACGGTGGAACAGAACATCGCCTGCGTGCTGCAGATGGTGGAACCGGACAAGACCACCCGCGCCGCCGAACTGGAACGCCTGCTCGACGAATTCGGCCTCACCCGCCTGCGCACCAGCCCGGCGATGGCCCTGTCCGGGGGTGAGCGGCGACGGTGCGAGATCGCCCGCGCGCTGGCGGCCAAGCCCAGCATCATGCTGCTGGACGAACCCTTTGCCGGCATCGATCCGCTCTCCATCAGCGACATCCGCGACCTGGTGAAAGACCTGAAACAGCGCGGCATCGGCGTGCTGATCACCGATCACAACGTGCGCGAGACACTCGACATCGTCGATCGCGCCTGCATCATCTACGGCGGCCAGGTGCTGTTCGCCGGGTCTCCCCAGGAACTGGTCGCGGACGAGAACGTGCGCCGTCTCTATCTGGGCGAATCCTTTACCCTCTGATCATGGCGCTCGGCCCGCGCCTCGACCTGCGGCAATCGCAATCGCTGGTGATGACGCCGCAGTTACAGCAGGCGATCCGGCTGCTGGCGGCGTCCAACCTGGAAATAGAGACCTTCATCGGCGAGGCGCTGGAGGCGAACCCGCTGCTGGAGGCTGGCGAGATGCGGGTGGAGGACCGGGAGGCCCCAGCGGACAGCGAACCGCATGACGCCACCCCCGATGCGGCCACGGGCGAGGCGGCGCTCGATATCGATACCGGCGCGCTCGACCGCGATCGCGACACCGGGGACTGGTCGGCGCAGATGGGCAGCGGCGGCGACGGCGCCAGCGGCGAGGCTGGGTTCGACTTCGAGAACCGCTCTGGCGAGGAGCCAACGCTTGCCGAACATCTGGAAGCGCAGATCGGCGCCTGCGCCCCCAACGAACACCTGTGCCTCATCGCCCGCCACCTCATCAACCTGCTCGACGAGGCGGGCTACCTCGCCACGCCGCTGCGGGAAGTCGCCGCCGCGCTCGGGGTGACGCTGGCCGATGTGGAGGACGCGTTGAGCGTGGTCCAGTCGCTCGATCCCACGGGCGTGGGTGCGCGGTCGCTCTCCGAATGCCTGACGCTGCAGGCGATAGAGGCCGATCGCTACGATCCGTGCATGCGGGTGATGCTGGACAACCTGGAACTGGTCGCCGCTGGCAGCTTTGCGCACATCCGCCGCATCTGCCGGGTGGACGAGGAAGACCTGGCCGAGATGCTGGCCGAACTGCGCAGCTACGATCCGAAGCCGGGCCTGCGGTTCGGCGGCGGCGGCAGTGCGGCCGTGGTGCCCGATATCCTGCTGACCGCCGGCGCGGACGAGGGGTGGGACATCCGCCTGAACGAGGACACCCTGCCGCGCCTGGTCGTCAATCGCAGCTATTACCTCACCCTGCGGGAGGGCAGCTCATCGAAGGCCGCCAGGGGCTGGCTGAGCGAGAAGCTGGCCGATGCCAACTGGCTGATCAAGGCACTGGACCAGCGGCAGAAGACCATCCTCAAGGTGGCCGCCGAAATCGTGAAGCAGCAGGCGGGGTTCTTCCGCAAGGGCGTGTCGGAACTGAAACCGCTGACGCTGGCCCGGGTGGCCGAGGCGATCGAGATGCACGAATCGACCGTCAGCCGCGTCACTTCCAACAAGTACCTGCACTGCGAACGCGGCACGTTCGAGCTCAAGTATTTCTTCTCCAGCGGCGTGGGCGGCGGCAGCGATGGCGAAGGCGCCAGCGCCGCCACCGTCAAGGCCCGCATCCGCGCCCTGTGCGATGCCGAGGACGCGACGAAGGTGCTGTCCGACGATGCGCTGGTCGACCTGCTGAAGGCCGAGGGCTTCGACCTCGCCCGGCGGACGGTAGCGAAATACCGCGAGGCCATCGGGATCGGCTCCAGCGTGCAGCGCCGGCGGGCAAAGAAGCTGGCGCGGATGTAGCGATCGGCTTTACGCCGACCGAATATGCACCGACCCGCCTATGGCTTGGGCGGCCGCGCGGGCTTGCCCTTGTTCTGCCACGGCCTGCCGGCCCCGCCGCCCGGACCCTTGCGATCGCCCGGCCCTTTGCGATCATTGGGTCCCTTGCGTTCGTTGGGTCCGCGATCGTTGGGCCCGCGATCGTTGGGTCCCTTGCGGTGCGGTTTGCCCGGTCCCCGCGCATTGTTCGGCTTGCGGTTCTCGCGGGCCTGCATGCGTGGCGGTTCGGCTGACAGCTCGATCGGGATCGCATCCTGATCGTCGTCGCTGGACGCCGTGCGCGCGATGGCATCGGAAACCTTGGCGGCGATGGGGCGTGGCACCTGGAACCAGCTTTCCTGCTGGCCGATGCGGATTGCGCCGATCTCGTTGCGGGTGATGTGGCCGCGGCGGCAGATCAGCGGCAACAGCCAGCGCGGCTCGGCATTCTGCTGGCGACCGATGCCCATGCGGAACCACACCACGTCATCGAACCCGGGACGGTGACGGTCGGCCTTGGCGCTCTCGCGCGCTTCGGGCGTGTTGGCGAGCAGTTCCTCGGGCTGCGGCATCCGCGCCCGGTGCGCCTGCACCAGCGCCGCGGCGATAGCCTCGGGCGCCATGCGCTCCATCAGTTCGCGCGCCACCAGCAGGTCTGCCTCGTCATGCTCGGTCGGCTCGGTCAGCTTTTCCATCAGGCGCGCATGATCGCGCTCGCGGATCGCTTCGAACGATGGCGCATCCATCCATTCCGCCGCGATCTTCGCGCCGCGCAGCATGCTCTCCACCCGCTTGCGCCGATTGTAAGGGACCACGATCGCGGCCGTGCCCTTCTTGCCGGCGCGCCCCGTGCGGCCGGAACGGTGTTGCAGCGATTCGGCATCGCGCGGGATCTCGACATGGATCACCAGGCTGAGCGTGGGCAGATCGATCCCGCGCGCGGCAACGTCGGTGGCGACGCACACGCGCGCGCGCCGATCGCGCAGCGCCTGCAGCGCCTGGTTGCGTTCCGACTGGGAATGTTCGCCCGACAGTGCGACGACGCCGAACCCGCGGTTCTGCAGCGTGGCGTGCAGCCGCCTGACGCTGTCACGCGTGGCGCAGAAACAGATCGCGGTCTCTGCCTCGTGGAACCGCAGCAGGTTGACCACCGCGTTCTCGATCTCGGACGGGGCGACGGTGATCGCCTGATAGGTGATGTCGCCGTGGCCGCGGTTCTCGCCCGCCAGCGACAGGCGCAGTGCATCCTTCTGATAGCGCTCGGCCAGCCGCACGATGGGCTGCGGCAAGGTGGCGGAGAACAGCAGGGTGCGCCGCTGTTCGGGCGCGGCGTCGAGAATTTCCTCAAGATCGTCGCGAAAGCCCATGTCGAGCATCTCGTCCGCTTCGTCGAGCACGACGCCGGCCAGGCCCGACAGGTCGAGCGCGCCGCGTTCCAGGTGGTCGCGCAGGCGGCCGGGCGTGCCCACGACGATGGCCGGGCCGGACTTCAGCGCGCGCCGTTCCTTGCTGGCGTCCATACCGCCGACGCAGGTAGCCATGCGCAGGCCGGCCTTGGCATAGAGCCATCCCAGTTCGCGACTGACCTGCAAGGCCAGTTCGCGCGTGGGCGCCACGACCAGCGCCAGCGGCCGGTCGACCAGCGGCGCGCCATCGGTGGTGCCAAGCAGCTCTGCGGCCAGCGCCAGGCCGAACGCCACGGTCTTGCCCGAACCGGTCTGCGCCGAAACGATAAGGTCACGCCCGGCGGCCTCGGGGCCGCTGACGGCGGCCTGCACGGGGGTCAGGGCGGTATAGCCGCGTTCGGCCATGGCCTGGCCCAGGATCGGCGGAAGATTTTCGAAAGGCATGCAAACTCACAAGGATACGCCATCACGCCAGGCTGCGGCCAGGGGAAGGTCGGGGAAGGAAACGCACGAAAGCGGCGCGCGGGGCAAGGCAGGCGGAACGGGTTCCGGCAACGCCGACGCGTTTCGCCATAGCGAAAAACGCCGGCAAATGCTCGCGATATTTGTCGCCGCGCGAATCCGAGCGGTCGGACACGTTCGGACGAAGGACGACAAAGCCCCGATCTTAACGATTCGCGGCGCGAACCTTAACCGGAAAGACGGCTGCTGCCGGAGGCGACGTCCCCGTGCCGCAATGCCGCCCTTCCCTGCGCCGCCCCTGCAAGAACCGGCGCGGGGGCCCTGTTTCGCCCCGGAAATCCACCTGTCACCCAAAAGACTCACCAGAAAGTCTTAACGCGTGAAACCCATTGTTAACCTTTTTCGGTGAGAAGCGTCGTGGTTAATTCACGGCAACACCTCTTGTCAGAGGGTTACCGCGGGACTTTCAGGGGAGACCCCAATGCGCGTGCTGCTGATTGAAGACGAGCCGACCACCGCCAAGGCGATCGAGCTCATGCTGACGACCGAAGGCTTCAACGTCTACCAGACCGATCTGGGCGAGGAAGGCCTCGATCTGGGCAAGCTGTATGATTACGACATCATCCTGCTAGACCTCAACCTGCCGGACATGCACGGCTACGACGTGCTCAAGAAGCTGCGCGTGGCCAAGGTGCAGACGCCGGTCCTGATCCTGTCCGGCATTGCCGAGATGGACAGCAAGATCCGCAGCTTCGGTTTCGGGGCGGACGACTATGTCACCAAGCCGTTCCACCGGGACGAGCTGGTCGCCCGCATCTATGCCGTGGTGCGCCGCTCGAAGGGCCACAGCCAGTCGATCATCCGCACCGGCAAGCTGGCCGTGAACCTGGATGCCAAGACGGTGGAAGTCGACGGCGCGCGGGTCCACCTGACCGGCAAGGAATATGCCATGCTGGAGCTGCTTTCGCTTCGCAAGGGCACCACGCTGACCAAGGAAATGTTCCTCAACCACCTCTATGGCGGCATGGACGAACCCGAACTCAAGATCATCGACGTGTTCATCTGCAAGCTGCGCAAGAAGCTTTCGAGCGCGTGCGGCGGCGACAACTACATCGAGACCGTTTGGGGCCGCGGCTATGTGCTGCGCGATCCCGAGGCGGAGGCCGTAGCCGCCTGATCCACGCTTGCCCCCGGACGGGAGCCTGAGACGCCCCGGAAGCCGCCCGCTTCCGGGGCGTCTTGCGATGGCTGGTCAAGCCCCCGGCCTGGCGGTAGGGCGCGCTGCATGAGCGCAAACAAGCAAGGCGATCCCACCACGCTGGGGCGGCTCTATGGCCGCAGCCACGGCAAGCCGCTGCGGGCATCGCAGGCGGCACTGGTCGATACCCTGCTGCCGCAGATCGCGGTGCCGCAGGAAGGGCCCGTCACCGCCGGCCGGTTGTTCGGAGACGAGCGCCCGCTGCATTTCGAGATCGGTTTCGGCGGCGGCGAGCACCTCGCCTACCGCGCCGATCTCTTGCCCGATCACGGCTTCATCGGCGCAGAGCCCTTCCTCAACGGCGTGGCGCAGGCGCTGGTCCACGTCCGCGACGGACACGAAGGCGGCGGCCGCCTTCCCAACGTGCGCATCCATCACGGCGACGCGCTGGAGGTGCTGGCCCGCGTGCCCGACGGCGCGCTGACCATGCTCTACCTGCTCCACCCCGACCCCTGGCCCAAGGCCAAGCACGCCAAGCGACGGATGATGAACGATGGGCCAGTGCGCCTGTTCGCCGACAAGCTGAAGCCGGGCGGGGAATTTCGCTTCGGCACCGACCACCCGGTCTATCTGCGCCATGCCCTGATGGTGATGCGGCGCTTCACCACCGGTCCGGCGGCACCGTTCGAATGGGTGATCGACAAGCCCGATGGCTTCCGCAAGCGCCCCTCCGGCTGGTTGCAGACACGCTATGAGACCAAGGCGCGCGAGGTCTACGGCCACGAGGTCTGGTATTTCCGCTTCCGCCGCCGCTGAAGAAAAACTTCGTCGACAAGCCAGCATGACTGGGCGACCCACGCGCCACGGCTCCCTGTCGAGGCAAACCGCATGACCCTGGACGCAGTTTCCGCATACCTGCAGGGCCATTCGGCCGCGATCGGCCTTGTCATGCTGCTGGCATTGCTCGCCGCCTTCATGCTCGAACGCCGGCCGCCGGTGGTGGTGGCGGTGCTGGGTGCGGCGGCGATGATGCTGCTGGGCTATCTGCCGAGCGACGATGCCCTGGCGGTGTTCGGCAATTCGGCCCCCATTACCATCGCTGCCATGTTCATCCTGTCGGGCGCGCTGCTGCGCACCGGCGCGCTGGAAGCGATGTCGGGCTGGGTCATCCGCCGCACGCTGCGCAAGCCGCGCCTTGCCCTGATGGAGGTCGCCGGCGGCACGGTGTTCGCCTCGGCCTTCATGAACAACACGCCCGTGATGATCGTGATGACCCCGATCGCCCGCCGGCTGGCGCGGGTGACGCGCATGGCGGCGACGCAGCTGATGATCCCGCTGAGCTACCTCACCATCCTGGGCGGCACGCTGACGCTGATCGGCACCTCCACCAACCTGCTGGTGAACGGCGTGGCGCAGGACGAGGGGTTGGCGGCCTTCGGCGTGTTCGAGATCACCGGCGTTGGCCTGGTCGCGATGACGGCGGGGCTGGCGCTGCTGGTCGTGCTGGGGCCGGTGCTGCTGCCCAAACGCGGCCCGCGCACGATGGATGAGGACCGCGAGAGCGACGTCTACCTCTCGCACCTGACGCTGGCGCCGGACAGCCCGCTGATCGGTCGCAGGCTGGCCGATACCGGCTTCGCGCGCCGCCCCGGCCTGACGCTGGTCGCACGCAGGCGCGCCGACCGGCTGGAGCGCACCGGGTTCGAGAACGAGATCCTGAGCGCGGGCGACCAGTTCGTCGTCGCCGCAACGCCCGAGGAACTGGCGTCGCTGGCCGAGGCGGTGGATTTTCGCACCGGACTGACCGGCGTTGGCGGCGGTGTTGCCACGCGGCGCGACTGGCGGGCAAAGGACCTGCGCATCGTCGAGGCGGTGGTGTCCAGCACGCATCCCATCGTCGGGCGCAGGCTGGCGGAAATCCCGCTGCTGTCCCGCTTGCAGGTGCGCGTCCTAGGCCTGTCGCGTCCGCGCCACCGCGCCGGGCCGACGCTGGCCGACGTGCGCGTGCGGGCTGGCGACCGGCTGCTGATCGCCGCGGCGAGTGACGCTGCCCAGGCGTTGCAGGCCAATGTCCAGCTGACCCACGTCACCGAAAGCTCCATCCGCGCGTTCCGCCGCGAAAAGGCGCCGCTGGCGCTGGCGACGCTGGCGGCGGTGGTGCTGGGCGCGGCGGTGTTCGGCCTGCCGATCGAGGCCATGGCGATCTTTGGCGTGGCGGTGGTGCTGGCGACCCGCTGCCTCGAGCCGGACGAGGCCTGGGCCAGCCTCGATGGCAGCACGCTTGTGCTGATCTTCGCCATGCTCGCCTTTGGCAAGGGGCTGGACAACGCGGGCAGCATCGATCTTGCCGTGGCCGCCCTGCAACCATTGATGGCCCAGGGCTCGCCGCTGCTGCTGCTGGTGATCGTCTACGCCGCCACCAGCGTGCTGACCGAGGTCGTGACCAACAACGCCGTCGCCGTCATCATGACGCCCATCGCGATTGGCCTCGCCACATCGGCAGGGGTCGACCCGCGCGGCATGGTGGTGGCAGTCATGTTCGGCGCCAGCGCCAGTTTCGCCACCCCCATCGGCTATCAGACGAACACCCTGGCCTATGGCGCGGCGAACTATCGCTTCACCGACTTCCTGAAGATCGGCATCCCGATGAACCTGGTGGTCGGCGCGGCCACCTGCCTGGCCATCACCGCGTTCTACTGACCGGACTGGCGAGGAGCCGGCCGATCACACCATCAGCCGACGACCCCTGCGGTGGCGAGCACCGCCAGCGTAAGGATATCGGGCGCCGTCGCGGTCATCGGGGCGATCTGCACCGGCTTTTCCGATCCGATCATTATCGGCCCGATGGTGGTATCTCCCGACAGTTCGCGCAGCAGCTTGGCCGAAACGTTGGCGCTTTGCAGGCCGGGGAAAATCAGCACGTTGGCCGGCCCCGACAAACGGCTGAAGGGATAGAGCGCCATCACCTTTTCGTTCAGCGCCGCGTCGGGCGCCATTTCACCCTCGTATTCGAAATCGGGCTGCTGCGCATCCAGGATCGCCACCGCGTCGCGTATGTTGCCCAGCCACTGGCCGGGCGGATTGCCGAAGGTGGAATAGGACAGGAAGGCGACGCGCGGTTCGTGCCCCATGCGCCGTGCCACCGCAGCGGTCTCGGTGGCGATGTGGGCCAGCTGCTCTGCCGTGGGCCGTTCGTTGATCGTCGTGTCGGCGAGGAAGGTGGTGTGATTCTTGCCGATCACCATGTGCACGCCGAACGGCGTCGCGTCGGGCTTGGCATCCAGCACGCGGCCAATCTCCCGCGCGGACTGGGCAAAGGTGCGGGTCAGGCCGGTAATCAGCGCATCGCCCTCCCCGATCGCCACCAGCAGAGAGGCGAATACGTTGCGTTCCTGGTTGACCATGCGACGCACGTCTCGCTCGGTATAACCGCGCCGCTGCAGGCGGGTATAGAGATAGGCGACCATCTCCTCGATCCGCTCGTAGGAGACCGAATTGGCGATCGTGAAGCTTTCCGGATCGTCGACGGCGAGCTCCTTCAGCTTTTCCATCACCTTTTCCGTGCGCCCGACGAGGATGGGCGTGCCGTAGCCGAAATCGCGGAACTGGATCGCCGCCCGCAGCGCGACCTCTTCCTCGGCCTCGGCGAAGACCATGCGCTTGGGGTTGGCCTTGGCGTCCTCGTAGACACGGGTGAGCGCCGAGGTGGTGGGGTTGAGCCGGCTGCGCAAACGCACCGCATAGGCCTCGAAATCCTCGATCGGATCCTGCGCCACGCCCGAATCCATCGCCGCCTTGGCAACCGCGCACGAAACCCGCTCCATCAGGCGCGGATCGAAGGGAGCGGGAATGATGTATTCGCGGCCGAACTGGTGATTGACGCCGTAGGCCGCGGCTACTTCCTCGGGCACCCGCTCGCGCGCCAACTCGGCGATGGCGTGGGCGGCAGCGACCTTCATCTCCTCGTTGATCGCCGTCGCGCGCACGTCCAGCGCGCCGCGGAAGATGAACGGGAAGCCCAGCACGTTGTTGACCTGGTTGGGAAAATCGCTGCGGCCCGTGGCGATGATCGCATCGGGCCGAACGGCCTTGGCCTCGTCGGGCATGATCTCGGGCACAGGATTGGCCATGGCAAAGATGATCGGCTGATCGGCCATCCCGGCGACCCATTCGGGCTTCAGCGCGCCCGCGGCAGACAGGCCGAGGAAGATGTCCGCGCCGACCAGTGCCTCTTCCAGGCTGCGCGCAGCCGTCGGCACGGCATGGGCGCTCTTCCATTGGTCCACGCCCTCCCGGCCCGGATAGATCGGGCCGGAGCGATCGCACACGATCACGTTCTCATGCGGGACGCCGACCGACTTTATCAGCGCAGTGCAGGCAAGCGCGGAGGCGCCCGCCCCGTTCACCACCATCCTTACCGTCTTGAGGTCGCGGCCCGTCAGGTAGCAGGCGTTGATCAGGCCCGCCGCGGCGATGATCGCGGTGCCGTGCTGGTCATCGTGCATGACCGGGATGTTCATGCGTTCGCGCAGCGCCTGTTCGATGATGAAGCATTCGGGCGCGGCGATGTCTTCCAGGTTGATGCCGCCGAACGTCGGCTCCATCAGCGCGACCGCCTCGATGAACTTGTCGGGATCCTCGGTATCGAGCTCGATGTCGATGCTGTCGACGTCGGCGAACCGCTTGAACAATACCGCCTTGCCTTCCATCACCGGCTTGGACGCCAGCGCGCCCAGGTTGCCGAGGCCGAGGATGGCCGTGCCGTTGGAAATGACCGCCACCAGGTTGGCCCGGGCGGTGTAGCGGGCGGCCAGCGCGGGATCGCGGGCGATCTCTTCCACGGGCACGGCAACCCCTGGCGAATAGGCCAGGCTGAGGTCGCGCTGCGTGGTCATCGGCTTCGACGCGATGATCTCGATCTTACCGGGCCGGATGGTCTCGTGGTAGAACAGCGCCTCGCGCGCGGTGAAGCTGTTGGTCTTTTCTTCGGCCACTGCGGCGCCTCTCCTCGTGTCGCGGCTTCTGTCGCGGCCAGCCATAGAGCGGGTTTGCGCCAGAGGATAGGGGCGGGGGCACATAGGGGCAGCAGGGGATAGGCCCGTGCACCGCCCTTCCCGAATCGCACCGCCAGCCGCTAGGCATGATGCCCAAGCGATGACAGCCTCTCCCACCCCGATGATGCAGCAGTATCTGGGCCTCAAGGCCGAGGCCGGGGATTGCCTGCTGTTCTACCGCATGGGCGATTTCTTCGAACTGTTCTTCGACGATGCGCGGACCGCGGCGCAAGTGCTGGATATCGCGCTGACCGCTCGCGGCGAGCACGGCGGCACGCCGGTGCCGATGTGCGGGGTGCCGGTGCACGCGGCGGAAGGCTATCTCGCGCGGCTGATCAAGGCCGGCTGCCGCGTCGCCATTGCCGAACAGGTGGAGACGCCGGACGAGGCGCGCGAGCGGGCACGGCGCGAAGGCACGCCAAGCTCCAAGGCGCTGGTGCGGCGCGACATCGTGCGCTTTGTCACCGCCGGCACCCTGACCGAGGAGGCGCTGCTCGAACCGCGCCGCGCCAACATGCTCGCCGCCGTGTGCGAATTGCGCGGCACCCGCGGGGTGGCCGCGGTCGACATTTCCACCGGCACGATGGTGCTGGAAGAGTGCGCGCCTGAGCGCATGGGCGCGGTGCTGGCGCGGATCGGCGCCACCGAATGCGTTGCACCCGAAGACTGGCCCGCCGCCCCGCCGGACGCCGTGCAGCGCCCGCGTGGCGATTTCGCCAGCGACGGCGGGGAGGCGCGGCTGAAGGCGGTCCACGGCGTGGCGACGCTCGACGGGTTCGGCCTGTTCACCCGCGCCATGCTGGCGGCGGCGGGCGGGCTTCTGGGCTATCTCGACCACGCGGGGCGTGGCACGCTGCCGCTGCTGCTGCCCCCGGTGGCGCGGCGTTCGGGGGAACACTTGGCGATGGACGAGGCGACGCGCGCCAGCCTCGAGATCCTCGCCAGCCAGCAGGGCGGGCGCGCCGGATCGCTGGTCGCCGCAATCGACCGCTGCGTGACGGGCGCGGGCGCGCGACTGCTGGCAGACGACCTTTCCGCCCCGCTGGTGGACCGTGCCGCCATCGAGGCGCGGCTGGCGCTGGTCGGCTGGCTGCACCGCGATCCGCTGCTGCGCGCGGACCTGCGCACGCTGCTGCGCGCCCTCCCCGACATTGGCCGCGCGCTCGGGCGGTTGGTGGCCGGGCGTGGCTCTCCGCGCGATCTGGGGCAAGTGCGCGACGGCCTGCTCGAAGCACGGCGGGTGCATGACTTGCTGAAGGGCAGGCCCGACACCCCCGCCCTGCTCGGCGCGCTGCTGCCTGCGCTGACAGGTCATGCCGAGCTGACGGACCTGCTGGCCCGCGCCCTCGTCCCATCGCCGCCGACCGAACGCCAGTCGGGCGGCTACATCGCGGCGGGTTACGATCACGCGCTCGACGAACTGCGCGAGGTTTCGGGCAACGCCCGGCGCGCCATCGCGGCGATGGAAGCGCGCTATCGCGCCGAGACCGACACGCCCGCGCTGAAGATCCGCCACAACGGCGTACTCGGCTACTTCATAGAGGTGCCGGCCAAGCACGCCGACAAGCTGATGGCCGCCGACAGCGGCTTCACCCACCGCCAGACCATGGCGAACGCGGTGCGGTTCAACTCGCTTACCCTGCACGACGAGGCCAGCCGCATCGCCGAGGCCGGCGGACACGCGCAGGCGGCGGAGGAGGCGCATTTCGAGGATCTGGTGGAGCGGGTCGCGGCGCGCCGCCACGCCATCGCCGCGACCGCCGCCGCACTGGCCCGGCTGGATGTGGCGGCAGGCCAGGCCGAGCGCGCGAGCGAGGGCGAATGGTGCCGCCCCGTGATCGAGGATGACCCGGTGCTGGCCATCGAGGCGGGGCGGCATCCGGTGGTGGAGGCGGCGCTGGCAAAGGGCGGCGAGCGCTTCGTCGCCAACGATTGCGCACTCTCACCCGACGATCGCCTGTGGCTGGTGGGCGGGCCGAACATGGGCGGCAAGAGCACCTTCCTGCGCCAGAACGCGCTGATCGTGCTGCTGGCGCAGGCCGGTGGCTTCGTGCCCGCCAGGTCGGCGCGCATCGGCCTGGTCGACCATCTGTTCAGCCGCGTCGGCGCGTCGGACAACCTTGCGCGCGGGCGCTCCACCTTCATGGTGGAGATGGTGGAAACCGCCGCGATCCTCAGCCAGGCCGGGCCGCGCAGCTTCGTGATCCTGGACGAGGTCGGCCGCGGCACGTCCACCTACGATGGGCTGGCGCTGGCCTGGGCGGTGGCCGAGGCGATTCACGAGACCAACCGCTGCCGCTGCCTGTTCGCGACGCATTACCACGAGATGGCGCGACTGGCGGAGACCTGCGAAGCCCTCAGCCTGCATCACGTCCGCGCACGGGAGTGGAAAGGCGATCTCGTGCTGCTGCACGAGGTCAGCGAGGGCGCGGCGGATCGCAGCTACGGCCTGGCCGTGGCCAAGCTGGCCGGCGTGCCCGATCCGGTGGTCAAGCGCGCGCGCGCCGTGCTGGGCAAGCTTGAGAAGGGCCGCGCCGAGACAGGTGGGATTGCGGCGGGGCTGGGCGACCTGCCGCTATTCGCCGCCGCGTTCGAGGCACAGGAAGCGCAATGCGATACCCTGCGAGACATGCTGGCCGGGGTGGACGTCGATGCGCTCAGCCCGCGCGAGGCGCTCGATGTGCTGTATCGCCTCAAGCGCGAGGCATCCGATTGATCTTTGTTGCGGCACGGCCGGTTGCGCCGCCACCCATGGCCGCTAGTCTGGCGCGATGGCCCAGAATGACCCTCCCAGCGACGACGCCGAGAAAAACACCAAGTGGGCCGAAAACCGCACCGATTGGGCGGAGGACCGCACGATCATGGCGCTCGAACGCACGTTTGCAGGCTGGATGCGCACGGCCTTTGCCGCCATCGCCATTGCCATCGGCTTTCGCGCGCTGTTCGGCGAGTTCGATCCGCCATGGATCGCCAAGGCCATAGCCAGCATGTTTTTGCTGCTCGCGGTCGTCTTCGCGCTCGGGGCCGAACGGCGCGCGTGCAAGGCGTTCTCGCGCCTGTCCTCACACGCGGTCGATTCGCCCAAGATGCCCAACATCAAGCTGATAAGCTATTCGGTCGCGGCGGGCTCGCTGGCTCTGCTCGTCGCCTTCTGGGTGCTAAGCGACGGGCAGGCCGGCGGGGTCTGATAACGGCTCACTCGCCGTCGGAGGGCAGGTCCTTGTCGAGCTTGTTGGCCTTGCCGTACTTGCCCTCGTTGTCGTCCATGTTGGGCTCGCCCTCGTAGGCGCCCATGTCGATCCGGCCAGAGCTTTCCATGTCGCGCATATGATCGACGAGGTCCTGCGTGGAATCGCCCATCACCTCGGAGTTGTTAGGGCCTTTCTCGCTCTCGGTCGGGCTGCCGAGCACGGCGGTGTTGCGCGCTTCTTCGGCTACCTGCTGGGCCTGGCTGCGATGATCGTCCTGCTCGTCGTTATGCGTTTCGGGCGCGAGATCGGCCTGGCGCTCTTCCTGGCTTTTCGGGGTATCGCTGTGCTTGGTATCGGTCATCGTGAACTCCTTTGCCCTGTCAACGGCGGGTGCGGGAGTCGCGTTCCCGCGCTTCAGCGATCGGCGCCCCTGCTCGCTCCGGGGCGCCACAATACGTCGCCCTTGCCGCCATCGTTGACCGCGCGGCACAGCACGAACAGGTAGTCCGACAACCTGTTGACGAAGGCCAGCGCCGCCGGATTGACCGGCTCCTCGGCGGCAAGCGCCGTCATCACGCGCTCGGCCCGGCGTGCTGCCGTGCGGGCAAGGTGCAGGCGCACTGCCGCCTCGCTGCCGCCGGGCAGGATGAAGCTGGTCAGCGGCTGAAGCCCGTCGTTCACGGCGTCGATCCGCCCCTCGATCCAGTCCACTTGCGCGGGCACGATCCGCAGCACCATGTCGGATGGTGCAAAGTCGTCTCCCCCCACGCTGCCAAGGGGCGTCGCGAGGTCGGCGCCGAGATCGAACAGATCGTTCTGCAACCGCACAACGTCATCGCGCCAGCTGCCGTCCAGCGCCAGCACCGCGAAACCGAGCGCCGCGTTCGCCTCGTCCACCGCGCCGACCGCCTCCATGCGCGCCGCGTGCTTGGGCAGGCGCGACCCGTCGACGAGGCCCGTGGTGCCGTCGTCCCCGGTGCGGGTGTAGATCTTGTTCAGTTTAACCATTTTGCCTTTTGCCCCCGCCTCCGCGAGGGCATCCTCGCTAGGCGCCCCTCAATTCAACTGTTCATCGCCAACAGCACCGCCACAACCAGAATCGCCGCCGCCTGGTACTTGATGCGTGCGAACATCGCCTTGTTCTGGCGCATCTGCAGTTCTTCCATGTTCGCCCCGCCGCCTTCGAGATCGATCTTGGTGGTTTGCAGGAAAGCAATGATGCCGCGCACCAGCGAGACGATGACCATGATGGCGAGCAGCGCGATGACAATGGCGAGGAGGGTGTTCATGCCACCCCATTTAGGGATTGCGACAGGCGTAATCCAGACGGCATTTCGCCCATGCGCAGACGATCGGCCAGGGCCCGTCCGTCCTCGCCCGCCTCACGCCGGTCGGCAAGGGATGGAGAACCGCGCCGCTTCGCCAGCTTCTGCCCACCTTCATCGATCAACAGGTCGTGGTGGTGCCAGCCTGGAACCGGCAGCCCGAGCAGGTCCTGCACCAGGCGATGGACGTGGCTGGCGGCAAACAGGTCCATGCCCCGCGTCACCAGCGTGACGCCGTCGGCGGCGTCGTCCAGCGTGGCGGCCAGGTGATAGCTGGCAGGCGCATCCTTGCGTTTGAGGACCACGTCACCGAACTGGCGCGGATCGACCGCGATCGCCCCTGCGCGCTCGTCCTTCCAGACCAGCGGCCCCGTCTGTGCCATGGCGGCCGCGATATCGAGCCGCCAGGCCGGGGGACGTGAGGGATCGTGCGCCGCGTCGCGGCAGGTGCCGGGATAGATTGCGCCATCCGCTCCCATGCGCGGTGGCAGCGCCTCTATCTCGGCGCGGGTACAGGTGCAGGGATAGAGCAGTCCCATGGCGGCGAGTTGCCCAGCCGCCGCCTCGTAGCTTTCCAGCCGGGTGGATTGCGCGGGCACCTCTTCCCATTCCAGACCCAGCCATTCCAGATCGCGGCGGAATTCACCCGCCAGTTCGGGGCGGGAGCGGGCGCCGTCGATATCCTCGATCCGCAACAGGAACCGGCCCCCCGCCGCCCGCGCCAGATCGTGCGCAACAATCGCGCTGTAGGCATGACCCAGGTGCAGCGGGCCGTTGGGGCTGGGGGCGAAGCGGGTGACGATCATGACAGAGCCTCCTCATGCCCCGTGGATAGGTCTGTGGAAAGGCTGTCTGTAACCGGGTTGACGCAAGCGCACGTCATGGCATTCTCACCATCAATCGAAAGGGGTGCCACGACGTGTTCAAGGCCGATCTGATCGAAAGGATCGCGGTGTTCCGCAGCGCTGACGGCGATCCGCTGCGCGCGCTGGAAAGCTGCCCGGCGCTGGTGCTGAACGCCGACTACACGCCGCTGTCCTACTATCCGCTCAGCCTGTGGCCGTGGCAGACCGCGATCAAGGCGGTGTTCCTGGAACGGGTGGACATCGTGGCGAGCTACGACCGGGCGGTGCATTCGCAATCGCTCGACATGCAGGTGCCCAGCGTCATCGCGCTTCGCCAGTATGTGAAGCCCAGCCAGTTTCCCGCCTTTACCCGCTTCAACCTGTTCCTGCGCGACCGGTTCGCTTGCCAGTATTGCGGCTCCACCCGCGAACTCACCTACGATCACGTCCTGCCCCGCCGACTGGGCGGCAAGACGAGCTGGGAGAACATTGCCACCGCCTGCGCCCCGTGCAACATGAAGAAAGGCGGCCGCACGCCGAAGCAGGCCGGGATGCGTCTGCAGTACGAGCCGATCCGCCCGACCAGCTGGCAGCTGCAACAGCAGGGCCGCAGCTTTCCGCCCGGCTACCTGCACGAAACCTGGCGTGACTGGCTCTATTGGGACATCGAGCTGGAGCAGTAGTTAGAGATGACACAGAGATTTCTATACAAGGTGATAACTATCGCAATCGTGTCCAGCTTGATGGCATGCGGACAAAACTCTAATGATTATGGCGGCAGCAGCGGCGCAGAGGAGGACTTTCTCATGCCGACCGAGGCCGAATTGCAAGCCGAAGAGCTCAGTCCGAACCAACTTACAAACATCTGCAAGGCAGGCATGTCGGCAGCGACGGGCGCTGGTATTAACTCTATGCGCACCGACACGGATCAGGCTGATATGGTAAGGATTTCGTACGTGCGTGATGACGGTAGACCATTCGCGTACGATTGCAGATTAGAAGGGCACGTCGTTCGAACAAGAATGATTGACGAAGCTGGGCCCGGCACTGGGCCGGGGAATTGGTCAGGGAATGGATCAAAAGCAACGTACCGCCTTGAGAATGCCGATGTGACGATCGACACTGTTTTCATTGACGGGTCAGTAGATAGTGAGACGTTTCGCTTCTGAATTCAGGTAACCGCGGCGCGAGTGGAAAACTCGGGTCTGCGCCAGTCTCCACTGTCGATGATGGCGCGCAGTTCGCTTACCGCGCGCCAGCAATCGGCAAAGCTGACGTAGGCGGGGGCGAAGCCAAGGCGCAGCGCATCGGGGGCGCGGAAGTCACCGATCACGCGCCGCGCGATGAGCGCCTGGCACAGTTCGTAGGCGTGCGGGTGGACATAGCTGAGGTGGCTGCCGCGCGCTGCCGGATCAGCGGGGGAGATGCACGCCAGTTCCGGAACGCACGCGGCCATGACCTTTCCCGTGAATGCGGAAAGCGCCCGCGATTTGGCCACCAGCGGTTCCATGCCGATGCGCGCCATCAGGTCTACGCCCACCTCCAGTGCGCGCATCCCCAGGATCGGCGGGGTGCCGCACAGCAGCTGGGACACGCCGGGTGCGGGGGCATAGTCGTCTTCGAACGCGAAGGGCGCCGCGTGGCCCATCCAGCCGCTCAAGGGCTGGCGCAGGTCCGCATGGTGACGCTGGGCCACCCAGGCAAAGGCCGGAGCCCCGGGACCGCCGTTCAGATACTTGTAGCCGCAGCCGACTGCGAAGTCCGCACCAACGCCGTTCAGGTCCACCGGCACCGCGCCCACGCTGTGCGACAGGTCCCACAGCACCAGCGCGCCTGTCGCATGCGCCGCTTTGGTCAGCGCCGCCATGTCGTACATCGCGCCGGTCTTGTAATGAACGTGGGTGAGCAACAGCAGCGCTACGTCGTCGTCCAGCGCACTTCCAATATCGCTGCGATCCGCCAGCCGCCGTTCGGCTAGACCCTGCGCCTCCTGCCCGGCGATCATGTAGAGGTCGGTGGGGAAATTGCCCGGCTCGCTCAGGACCACCTTGCGCCCCGGCCGCATCTGCAATGCCGCGCCGATCAGCTTAAACAGGTTGACCGACACGCTGTCCGCCGCGATCACCTCGTGCGCCTGCGCGCCGATCAGCGGGGCGATCATCCCGCCGATCTTCTGCGGCAGTCCGATCCAGCCCGCGCCATTCCAGCTGCCGATCAGCCCCTCTCCCCATTCCTGCCGGATGGCCCGCTGCAACCGTTCGGGCGTGGCGCGCGGCAGGGCGCCCAGCGAATTGCCATCGAGATAAGCAACGCCCTCATCCAGCAGGAACTCGGCCCGCCACTTGGCCAGCGGGTCCTCGGCGTCCAGCCGCGCCGCTTCGTGTGTCCAGTCCGTCACAGCTCGGTCCTCACCGCCAGCAGTTCGGGGAAGAACCCCAGCTTCAGCACGCTTTCGAGGTAGGGCACGCCCGCCGTGCCGCCGGTGCCGCGCTTGAAGCCGATGATGCGCTCCACCGTCTTCAGGTGGCCGAAGCGCCAGCGCTGGAAGTGATATTCCAGGTCGACCAGCTTTTCCGCCAGTTCGTAAAGATCCCAGTAGCGTTGCGGGTCGCGATAGACCTCGGCCCAGGCGGCGGTGACCTCGGGAATTGCTTCGTGCGCTCCTGCGAGCCGCCCTTGCAGCAGCGCGTCCGGAATGGCGAAGCCGCGCCGCCG
The DNA here is from genome assembly GCF_009827335.1 of Aurantiacibacter arachoides. GTDB lineage: Bacteria > Pseudomonadota > Alphaproteobacteria > Sphingomonadales > Sphingomonadaceae > Alteraurantiacibacter > Alteraurantiacibacter arachoides. The sequence continues at coordinate 2,644,093 of NZ_WTYH01000001.1, forward strand.
CAGCAGCCGCAGCACCTCGCCGTAAAGGCTGGGCCGGGCGAGCTCGGCGCGCAGTTTCGCGGCCACGTCGGGCGTCGCCTCGTGCATGGTGACGTGATCGGGATTGCGCCCGCCCATGATGAATTCCATCAAGCGATACTGCGCCGACTGGAACCCGCTCGATCCGCCAAGATGCGGGCGGATCTGCGAATAATCGTGCGGCGTCATCGTCGCCAGCACGTCCCAGCTGGAAATCAGCTGCCGCTGCGCCTGCGCCACGCGGGCCAGCATCTTGAACGCGGGCGGGAGGGTGTCCGCCACCACCAGGTCGCGCGCCGCCTCGAGTTCGTGTAGGCACAGCTTGAGCCACAGCTCGCTCGCCTGGTGGACGATGATGAACAGGAACTCGTCATGCGCGTCCGATGCCGGGTGCTGCGCGGCGAGGATCCGGGTCAGGTCGAGGTAGGAGGCATAGGTCACGTCGTTCGCCATGCCGCCCGCCTTAGCGGCAAGCGCCGCCGAACGAAACTACTGCTCAATGATGCGGGTCTCGGGATGATGGCGGTCGAGGTGGCGGCGCACGATGCCAAGGTTGCGGGTGTTGGACCGGAACAGGAAATCGAAGGCGTCGCCCACCACCGGCACCGCGCCGACCACGCTGTCAAAGGCGACGTTGCCGGCCATGCGCCACAGCTTCCACTTCGGCATGTCGAGATTGCGCGCTTCCCACACGATGTAGGCGCCCATCGCCATGGTGATGATGTCGCCTGCCACCGGGATGAGCCCCACGATGGCGTCCAGCCCCACCGGCCGGTTGATGCCGGGGATCACGAAGCTGCGTTCGAGCACGTGTTCCATCGCCTCGATCCGCCGGCGCACGGCGGCAGCATCCCTGCCCAGCGGCAGGTCGATGCCCATCGGCTGCGGCCGGCGGGCGGCTCCGGCGGCGGCGGGCGTGGGCCGGGCCGCCGGGGCAGGGTGATCGGGCTGGTCCATCATGGTCTCCTCCGATGGTCTATCTGGCTATTTCGGCGAGCGGCGGCAAGGGATGGAAGGCGTAAGGGTTGGGGGTGAATCCCCCCACCCGGCCGCGCACCAGCGACCAGCGCAGGGGCGAGCCGATGGGAATGAACACGTTCGCAAGGGTCAGTTCCGCCTCCGCCTGGGCCATCAGGCTGGCGCGGATCACCGGATCGGGCTGCGTCACCGCGTCGGCCACCATGGTATCCACCGTCTCGCTGCACAGGCCTACGCGCAAGGGGCAGGCGAACTGGCCGAGGAACCAGCGCGGGGCAGGGAAACGCGCCACACGATCAATCAGCACCATGTCCGCTTCGTCTCGGCTCGGGGCGCGCACCAGGTCCACGCCAACGATGCGCAGCTGCCCGGCAAGATTGGCGAGCAGCAGGTCCCAGCCGGGCCCCTCGTCCAGATACAGCGTCAGCCGCGCCGGCTGCGTCAGGTCGCCGGGGTCGAACTGCCGGCGCCACGCGGCCACCCGCGCCGCCGCCTCGGCGCGGCGGTCGGCGATGATCTGCCCCTCCCAGCGTTCCGCCACCAGTCCGGGATCGCCGGGCAGGCCGGGAGAAACCGGGCGCGTGGTCGCGGTCCAGCCGCCGATATTGAACTGTTCGATCACCTCGGCGCGGTCGATGGCCATCGCCAGCCCCTCGCGCACGCCGGTGTTGGCAAGCAGGCCCGCGTCACGGCGCACCAACATCCCGAACAGGCCGAAAGTGGAATCGATGCGCAACGTGCCCGAACTCAGCGGCCCGGTCTCGACCAGCGGCAGGTCGCCCAGCGTGCCGCCCAGCACGACGTCGACCGCGCCTTGGTCGAACATCGCGATGGCCTGGCGGGCATCGGTCACGCGCAGGTCCAGGTCCTGCACCCCGTCCTGCCAGTCCTCGTCGAACGGCAGCCCTCGGGCGGACGGTGGCTTGTAGGCATAGCGGGCCACGCCGTTTTCCTCGCGCGCCAGCGTCATCGGCCCGGTTCCACCCGATTCGCTGTCATCCCCCTGGGGGCGCAGGGCCAGTTCGGGCTGGGCGAGCAGTTGCAGCAGGTAGGGCTCGGGATGCGCGAGGCGGATCTCGATCACCCGCCCGGCCATCGCCCGCACCTCCGCCACTGCCGACAGGTCACGCCCGAGGGACGTGCCGTCGAGGTCGCGCATGGCGCTTTCCAGCGCCTCTCGCGCGGTGACCGCGGTAATTTCGCTGCCATCGGGCCAGGTGCCCTCGCGCAGCCGGAAGATGAAGCTGAGGCCATCGTCGGTCACGATCCATCGCTCCGCCAGCGCGGGCACGACCTCGCCCGCGGCATCGAAGGCAACCAGTCCGCTGTCGACGGCGGATCGCGCCAGCTGCCCGCCGGGCGAAAGCCGGACCCCATCGGCAAAGACCTCCGCCTCGTTGCCGATCACCGCCACTTCGACGGTGCCGTCGCTCTGCGCGCCGCACCCTGCCAGCAAGGCCGCGATGCCGAGGCAGGCGACGGCGGGGAGGGAAGCGAGGGCGCGGCGAACGATCATTCGCACCAGGCGTTAGGACGGCGCGGCGGGGGCTTCAACGAAAACCCGGGCGCGCCAGCTGGAAACGGCCTGCCGATGCAGGGGAGGTTTCAGATCGTGCGCAGGCCGCGCTCGGCATCGGGCGCGCCGATGCGGCGGCCTTCGGAATCGTAGCTGACCGTCGAGCCCACGACGGGCGCGCGGGCGAGGCGGGGATCGATCTCGTCGACAAAGGCAATGCCCAGGCGGTTGCCCTGGACCCAGGCCACCGCGCCTTCGACCCAGCCGATGCCCCGTAGTTCAACCTCCACGCGTTCGCCGCGCATCGCCTCGACCTCGCCTTCGGCCATCATCCCGCCGGCGGAAAGGTTGCGCACCTTCACGCGGCCGGGCTGCGGCTTGCCGGCGACGCGCACCTGCGCCAGCAGGAACAGGCTGTCGCGCCCTACCTGACGGGTATCGACGTTGCTCATCGCTTCCAAACCGGGTCTCACTCGCTTCGATGCGCCGCATGCGCCTTGCGCGGGCGCGGAGCGGTCGTTGATGTCTGGGCCTGTGATCAGGTGCAAACGGTTCTGGCCGCCGAAAACCTAACCATCGGTTAACCGGTCGGCCTCGGCAGGCAACCGTCCCGGAACGGGTCAGCTGTCGCGCGAGACCTTTTCGCGCCGCTCGTGCGCCTGCTGCGCTTCCACCGTCATGGTGGCGATGGGGCGGGCGATCAGGCGGTTGATGCCGATGGGATCGCCGGTGACCTGGCACCAGCCGTAATCGCCGCTGTCGATGCGGCGCAGCGCCGCATCGATCTTGGCGATCAGCTTGCGCTGGCGGTCCCGCGTGCGCAGTTCGATGCCCCAGTCCGCCTCGCTCGAAGCGCGATCGTTGAGGTCGGGTTCGCGGATCGGGCCATCCTGCAGACTCTGCAGGGTGCCCTCGGATGCGGCATAGACCGACTTTTTCCATTCCAGCAACAGCACCCTGAAATAGTTCAGCTGCTTGTCGGTCATGTAGTCTTCGTCGTCGGTCGGCGCGTAATCGTGCGGCAGGGCCCGCTTCGCCTTTGCGAGGACATCGATATCGTCGTGTGCGGCAGATGCCATCCAGATACTCCGGTCTCCAGCCCGCGACGACCTTCCCTGCTGCACAGGCGCCCGCCCGCTCGGTGCGGGTCTGCGACGCTCGCGTGCAAAGGCATCGCGGTCGGGCGGGCCTATACGGACGAGGATTGGCAGGCACAAGCGTGCAATCCGGCGAGCCACGCCGCGCGCCGCAAGCGCGGCATTAGCGCATCACCCGGGGAGGCGGCAGGCACACAAATACCCCGCCGCGTTAACCGTTTCTTGACCACGTTCGTCAAAACATCGGCGTCAGAAAGGCCGGGCGGTGGGGACCCGGCACGAACAGGGGATTATTGCAGCATGGAACTCGCTAGGATCGAAATCTTTGCCAAGGTCGAAGCCGCCGACGTGTGCGGGTCCGACATGCTGATCGCGCGTTGCCTTGCCGGGGCCGCCGATGGTGACAGCGATGCCTGCTACGATCTTGGCGTTGCCTATTCGACCGGCAGCCACGGCGTGGGGTGCGACCTTGTGGAGGCCCACAAGTGGTTCAACCTTGCCGCCGCCCGCGGTCACGAGGCTGCCAGCTGGTGCCGTGCCGACGTGTCGGACGAGATGACCGCACGTGAGATTTCCGAAGCCCAGCGCCGCGCCCGCGAGTGGCTGCGCTGCGGCGAGGCGCGCGCGGCCTAGTCACCGCCGCCTGATCCTCCCGGTCTAGGCCTTGCGAAAGGGCAACCGCCCTTCCAGAAAAGAGCGGTCCACGGCGACGCCCCGGCGCTCGCGGTCCAGGAAATCGGCCACCGCCTCGCGAAAGCCGGGGTTGGCGATCCAGTGCATCGAAGTGGTGGCGACCGGCGCATACCCCCGTGCCAGCTTGTGCCCCCCTTGCGCGCCTGCCTCCACCCGCTCCAGCCCGCGGGCGATCGCCGCATCGATGGCGCGGTAATAGCACAGCTCGAAATGCAGGAAGGGCTTGTCGACGACGCAGCCCCAGTACCGACCGTAGAGCGCCGACCCGCCGATGAAGTTGAGCGCCCCTGCAATCGGCTCGCCGTTTTCGAAGGCCAGCAGCAGCAGCACCGCGTCTCCCAACCGCTCGCCAAACAGGTCGAAGGCGGCGCGGGTGAGGTAGGGCGTGCCCCATTTGCGCGCCCCGGTATCCTGGTAGAACGCCCAGAAGGCATCCCAGTGCTCGGTCCGGATGGCATCGCCCGACAATGCCTCGATGGTGATCCCCTCGTTGGCCAGCCGCCGCTCGCGCTTCAGGTCCTTGCGCTTGCGGCTGGTCAGCGTGGCGAGGAAATCGTCGAAGCTGCCGAAACCCTCGTTGGTCCAGTGGAACTGGATGTCCTCGCGCCGCAGCCAGCCCGCCTCCTCGAACAACGGCACCTGCGCGGGTTCGACGAAGGTCGCGTGCGCGCTCGACCAGCCGTTGTTCTCGACCAGGCGTTCGGCGGCGGCCAGCAGCGGGGCGGCAAAGGCCGGGTCCGCCAGCAGCAGGCGGGGGCCGGTGGCAGGGGTGAACGGCGCCGCGATCTGCAACTTGGGGAAATAGCGCCCCCCGGCGCGTTCCCAGGCATCGGCCCAGGCGTGATCGAACACGTATTCGCCCTGGCTGTGGCCCTTGAGATAGCTGGGCATCGCGCCAAGCAGGGTGCCATTGCCGTCCTCCAGCACCAGCGGGGCCGGCTGCCAGCCGGTTCCCGGCCCCACGCTGCCCGAATCCTCCAGCGCGGATAGAAAGGCGTGACTGACGAAGGGGTTGTCGCCGCCCGCGAGCGCGTCCCACGCGGCTTCGGGGATGGCGCCAACGGCCGGGAGGATGCGTGCGGTCAGCTCGATATCGGCCATGCGCGCAATCTAGGAACGCGCCTCCCGCGGTGCCACCCCCCAACCATCCTCGGCCAATTCCTCCAAAACCGGCCCTTCCATGATAGGGGCGGCGGCTGCCGCGCGCGCCACGTCGGCGTGGGCGCGGCTTTTCACCGTCCAGGTCAGCAGCGGCAGGCCACTGCGGCTGGCGAAGCGGCTGGGCAGGTCGCGGATGTCGTAGGCGAGGAAGGTGGCCCGCGCCGCCCGCAGCGCCAGCCACCGGCGCAGCGCGCCGCTCAGCGTGCGGCCGTTTTCCTCGGTCACCACCAGACCGCGCGGCAGGTCCGCCAGGCGCGAAGCGAACCAGGCGGGAACGCGCGGGTCAAAGCTCATCACCGCGACGGGCCCGGTATAGCCCTCCAGATCGCGGCGCACCGCGCGGCAGAGCATATGCACGCTGTCACGCCGGTCGGTCTTCAGTTCGATCAGCAGCGGCACGCGGCCCGACACCTGCGTCAGCAAATCGCGCAGCGTAGGGATGGATTGATCCGTGTCGCCCAGCCTGAAGGCCGTCAGCTCGCCCACGGTCAGCCCCGCCAGCACGCCCGCGCTGCCGGTCAGCCGGTCGAGCACGGCATCGTGGAACACGATCGCGCGACCGTCACGGCTGACGCGGATGTCGCATTCGATGCCGAGGCCCCGCTCCGCCGCCAGCGCGAAGGCGGCCAGCGAGTTTTCCGGAACGCCTTCGCCGTGCAGCCCCCGGTGGGCGTAGACAACCTGCGTCAGCCAGTCCGGCGTATCAGCCATCGCTGTCCGTCAGCGCGACAATGGCGTCGACCTCAACCGCCGCCCCCAGCGGCAGGCTGGGAACGCCGACGGCGGCGCGGGCGTGGCGGCCGGCATCGCCGAAGACCTCGGCCATCAGGTCCGACGCGCCGTTGGCCACCTTGTGCTGTTCGATGAAATGGGGTGTGCAGGCCACGAAACCGCCCAGCTTGACGATCTGCTGCACCCGGTCGAGCGAACCCAGTTCGGCGCGCAACTGGGCAAGGATCATCAGCCCGCAGGCGCGTGCGGCAGCAAGGGCGCGGTCCATGTCCACGCTGTCGCCCACGGTGCCCGTTACCAGCTCCCCGTCGATGAACGGCAGCTGCCCGGACACGAAGGCCGTGTTGCCATGCACGCGCACCGGCACGTAGCTTGCCAGGGCGGCGGAAACCGGCGGCAGTTCGATGCCGAGTTCGGCAAGTTTCGCGTCGTATCCCACGTCAGTTCTCCTCGTTAAGGGCGGCGAGTACCCACGGCAGCGCCTCATCCCAGGTGTCTATCCGCGCATGGGCATGCCCCGCCGCCAGCGCGCAGTCGATATGCGGGGCGAGCAGCGGCTCGCCACACAGGTGCAGGCGGCGGACCGCCGGCGTCTCGATCGCGGCCGACCGATGGTGGCTGGCAATATCGTCGATGAACACCGCGCGGGTGGCGCCATGGTCGGCAACGATCCGCTGCAAGGCCGCGCCCTTGGGTCCCTGGTTGGTGAACACCGGGACATCCACGCCCAGCTTGCGCAGTTGCGCGGTGCGCGCCGCGTGGCATGCGTCGGGCAGGTTGGTCAGCACCACCACGTCGGCATGGCGGCCGATCTCGGCCAGCGCCTCCAGGGCGCCGGCAATCGGCAGCTGGCTGTCCATCTCGGTATCGAAGAACGAGCCCAAGAGCCGCCAGATCTCCTCCTTGTCCAGCACCTCGCCCCCGTCGCGGCGGCGCAGGGCGGTGGCAAAATCGTTGCCCTCCATGGCAAAATCGATGGCGTGTTGCGCCCCCAGCCAATCGCGGAAATGGCAGACCATGTGCAACAAGACCTCGTCGCAGTCGGTTACCAGCAGCGGCCGGCTCATGCTCCAAGCTCCTGCCCGGCGCGCACCAGCACCTCGGGCGCCACGCCCAGCGCCCCGGCCGCGCCGACGAGATCGGGCTCATGGCTCTGCAGGAATTCGAACACCGCACGGTGAGTAGAACGCTCGCCGATCGAATCGCGCAGGCCATCGGGCGACAGCCCGGTAAGGTCGAGAAAGCGCGAAGCCCGCCGCTCATCCTCCAGCACCCAGCCGAGCGCGGCCAGCGCCAGCGCGGCCGGATCATTAAGCGGTTCTTTACCTTGGCAGCGAATTGTTCGATATCCCAATGGCAACAAGACGATGGTCTTCCAGGGGGGAAGGAAGCGTTCGGGGGCTGAATGACGAAGAGAATCCTCGTTGTCGAGGACAACGACCTGAACCGAAAGCTTTTCTGCGACGTATTGCGGGCGAGCGGCTTTGCGGTGGAGCCTGTGGCGGACGGCAACCTCGCAATCGCGGCGGCGCGGGCGTTCTTCCCCAACCTGGTGGTGATGGACATCCAGCTGGCCGACGTCTCCGGCCTCGATCTCATCGCCATCCTCAAGCGCGATGCCGATCTCTCCAGCGTGCCGGTGCTGGCGGTGACCGCCTATGCCGGCAAGGGCGACGAGCAACGTATCCGCGAATCGGGCGCGGAGGGCTATCTGTCCAAGCCGGTCAGCATCGGCCCGTTCATGGCCGCCGTGCGCGGACTGATGGATACCGGCGTGGAGAGCGCCGCCTGACCGGTTACGGCCCAAGGCCGAGTTCGTACGCTTGACAAGCGCCCATGCGGGGGCTTTGCGCAGGTGGCCGTGCTCGCCTACGAAGCCCGCATTCACATTTCTTGGGAACTGCCGCCACATGGACCGCACCGAAGTCGACACCCGCACCCGCTCGATCATCGAGTCGTTCAACACCAAGGGCGTGGCAATCACCGATGCCACCACCTTTGCCGGCGACCTGGAATTCGACAGCCTGACCGTGATGGATTTCGTCGCCGCGATCGAGGATGAGTTCGACATCATCATCTCGATGAACCAGCAGGCCGAGATCGAGACCTACGGCAACCTCGTCGATGCAGTCACCGCGATGGCGGACAGCAAGTGAGCGAAGGCGTGATGCAGCCCGACCGGCCGCAGGTCGAGGGCGATGCAGTTCCTGGTGGCGAGACGGACCTGTTCAGCAAGTTCGATGCCGTCATCGCGATGCGCGAAGGCCTGTTGGCAAGCGGGGTAGAAGACCCCTTCAGCCTGGTCATGGAAAAGGTGCTCAGCCCCACGCGCGCGATCTGCAACGGGCGCGAGACGATCCTGCTCGGCACCTACAACTACATGGGCATGACCTTTGACCCCGAAGTGATCGCGGCGGGTCAGCGGGCGTTGGCCGATTACGGTGCCGGTACCACCGGCAGCCGGGTGCTGAACGGCACCTACCAGGGGCACAAGGAAGTCGAGGAGGCCTTGCGCGAATTCTACGCGATGGATCACGCGATGGTCTTTTCCACCGGCTACCAGGCCAATCTGGGGATTATTTCCACCATCGCCGGCAAGGGCGACTACATCATCCTCGACATCGACAGCCACGCCAGCATCTGGGACGGCTGCGCGCTGGGCAATGCCGAGGTGGTGCCGTTCAAGCACAACGATATCGAGGCGATGGAAAAGCGCCTGAAGCGCATACCGGAAGGCGCCGGCAAGCTGGTGATCCTGGAAGGCGTCTACTCGATGCTGGGCGACATTGCCCCGCTCGCCGAGATGGTCAAGGTGGCCAAGGCCCACGGCGCCATGGTGCTGGTGGACGAGGCGCATTCGATGGGCTTCATCGGCGAACATGGTCGCGGCGTTGCCGAGGCGGCGGGCGTGATCGACCAATGCGACTTCATCATCGGCACGTTTTCCAAGAGCGTGGGAACGGTTGGCGGTTTTTGCGTATCGAACCATCCCAAGTTCGAGATCATGCGGCTGGTCTGCCGCCCCTACGTCTTCACCGCCAGCCTGCCGCCCAGCGTGGTCGCCACCGCCGCCACCAGCATCCGCAAGCTGATGCACGGCGGGGAGAAGCGGGCGCACCTGTGGGAAAATTCCAAGCGCTTGCACCTGGGGCTGAGCAAGCTGGGCTTCCGGCTGGGCACCGACGCGCCGCAAAGCGCCATCGTTGCCGTCATCATGCCCGATCTTGAACGCGGCGCGGCCATGTGGGAGGCGCTGCTCAAGGAAGGGCTTTACGTCAATCTGGCGCGACCCCCGGCGACCCCTGCCAACATGACGCTGCTGCGCTGTTCGCTGTGCGCCGAACATTCGGCCGAGGAGGTCGAGACGATCCTGGGCATGTTCGAACGGGCCGGGCGCGCGGTGGGGATCATCGAGGGCTGACCCCTTGAAGGCCGCCTTCGCCTGGTTGGGAAGGACCGGCCTCACCTATCTGCTGCTGTTCGCGGGGCTCGCGTTCTTCGTGTTCGTCTGGCCGTCCGTCAGGGACGGTTTCACCGCGGAGACCCTGCGGCAGGACACCATGAGCCTGGAGGCGGTGCGCGGCGAACTTGCCAGCGACTATGCGAGCGCGCGAAGCGCGCTGGGCCGGAGCGCCGAAACCTATCGAGAAGAGAGCGGCGAAGCCCTCTCTGCCCGGCTGACGACGGCCCGGGCCGAGCGCGCCGCGGCGGTGGCCGAGCTCGAACAGGGAGGCGGATGGCTCGATGCGGTCCGCCCCTCGCGCATCCTCGCCACCAAGCGGCTGGAGCTTCGCATCGGTGCCCTCGATGCCGAGATTGCCCTGCTGACCGAGGCCACCAGCCTTGCCGACGCGCGCGCGCGCCAGGCACGCCATGCCCGGATGCCCACCGAACGCTCGATCGCCGAGGCGGCGCGCTATTGCACGCTGTGGACCGCCCGGCTCGCCAGTTTCGAGGCGCGCACCCCGCTCGCGCGGGAGATCGAGGCCTACCTGCGCGGGGAACGGCAGCGGCTGGAGGCTGCCAAGGCGCGCGAGTGCGATAAGCAGCGGGATTGGGAACTTCAGCGGCGCACCGCGCTGGAAGCCACCCGGGCACTGGCCACCGCGCAGGACAGCTTTGACACGGCGCGATCGCAAGCCATCGGCGCCCTGCCCGATCCGGCGAACGAAATCGACGGGCGCACCCTGCGCGACATCGCGTGGATGGCCCTGCTTGCGCTGCTGGCCATCCTGCTGACGCCGCTGGCGATCCGCACGCTGTTCTATTACGGCCTCGCCCCGCTGGTGGAACGCGGGCCGCCGATCCGGCTGGCGACACCCAGCGGGATGCGCGCCGTTCCCTCCGCCCCTGCCCCGTCGAGGCCCACGCTCGCCGTGACGCTGGCGGATGGCCAGGAATTGCTCGTGCGCCAGTCCTACCTGCAATCGAGCCCGTCCGGGGCCGAGATGCGCACGCAGTGGCTGCTGAGCTGGCGCAACGTGCTGACCAGCCTGGCGAGCGGCATGGCCTTTCTCACCAGGGCATCCGGGCCGGACAAGACATTCGGCATTTCCGCGCGCGACGATCCCTTCGCCGAGATCGCCCGGATCGACATGCCTGCCGCCAGTGCGATGGTCATGCAGCCGCGCGCGCTCGCCGCTATCGTCCAGCCGGTGGATCGCCCGCTGCAGATCCGCAGCCGCTGGCGCCTGTTCAGCCTGCACGCCTGGCTGACCTTCCAGTTCCGCTACCTCGTCTTCTACGGACCCGGCACCCTGATCGTGAAGGGGGGGCGCGGCGTGCGGGTAGAGCGGGCCGAGGACGGCCGCCGGTTCGGGCAGGACCAGCTGATCGGCTTTTCTGCGGACACTGCCTATTCGGTTGCCCGCAACGAGACCTTTGCTCCCTACCTGATGGGCCGGGAGCCGCTGTTCCGCGACCGCGTCGCGACGGATGCGGGAGACACCGAGGGCATCCTGGTTATCGAGGAAGCGCCCCTGGCCGGCCGTCGCAAGGGCCTGCGCGGCGGGCTGGAGGGGGCTTTTGACGCCGCGCTGAAGGCTTTTGGCATCTAGATACGAGGGAACGGTCTGGTGACCAAATGAATGAATTGTCACGATAATGGAGACTGAGCCGCTTGCCGTGTCCGAATTCTGCCCCTAGCCTGCCGAAAGGGGAGTTTGGGGGATCTAATCGTGAATTGGCATCTGCGTCCACTTTGCGTAACTGCAGCAGCATCCTTGCTTGCCGCGTGCGGGGGCGGCGATAGCGCCCCTTCACCCACCCCCACGCCAACGCCGCCGCCGGCGGCCACCGCGCCCCGTTTCACATCGGCCACCTCCGCCAGCGTGGTCGAGAACCGGGCAGACAATTTCTACACCGTCAGTGCCAGCGATCCGCAGGGTGACGCGATCTCGCTGGCGATCTCCGGCGGCGTGGACGCGGACAAGTTCGTGCTCGGCACCGATGGCGGCCTGCGCTTCAACACGCCGCCGAACTTCGACCTGCCGATCGATGCCAACGGCGATAACATCTACGAGGTGACGTTGCGCGGCAGCGCGGGCGGAGAGACCGCCTTCCTCAACTTTGTCGTCACCGTCACCAACGATCGCGAAGGGATCGCGGTGCGCCGCGTGATCAGCGGGCTGGGCGAAACGGTGGCGATGGATGCCATGCGCAGCGATCTGCTGGTGGCCGATCGCAGCGGCCGCGTGCTTGTCGTCAATCCGGCCACCGGTGCGATCGCTGAAGACCCGTTTATTCGCGACAATCGACGGCCCGGCGAAATCCTGGCCTTGGCCTTCGGCTTTCCGGGCATGCCCTATCAGGAGGGCATATATATCGTCACGCACAGCCCGACCGACGGCCTGTGGCTGCAGGGGTTCGATCCTACGCAGGGACGATCGCTGCAGATTCGGCTCGGCGATCCGTGGGCCGAACGGGTCACAGTCTCGCTGGTGGCGCAGCGCGAACTCTACATCGCCATCGGCGACAGGTCGGGCAGCAACGCGCAGAACTCCGCGTCGCCTTACGGCAAGCTCTACCGAGTCTCTGAATACTGTCACTACTGCTACGCGGCCGGTCCCCGGCCGGCGCGGCTGGTCGGCGAGCCACGATTGTGGGGCGACGGGATCCAGATGCCCGGCGGCTTCAGCAGAGAAGCCGACTATTTGCATCTTACCGACCGCGGATCGACCGCCTTTCACGAACTGACGCGCTTTCGCCGCGACTGGCAGCCGCTCGACTTCGGTTGGCCGTTTTACGAGGGATCGAGCGCGCTTAGCGCAAATCCGCCCGCCATCGTCAACGGGCCCAGCATCGTCTATCGCTTGGGCAATGGTCGGGCCGAAGGCACGGGGATCACCGCCGGTCTGATTAACGACGGCAATTTCTTCAAGCAGCTCGGCCAGAGCTACGTGTTCGGCGATACGCGAGGCGCGGTATTCGCGGTCGATCGCAACAGGCTCTCGGACGGGAGGCTGCATGGCGCCAGCGTGATCGAGAACCGCACGAAAGACTTTGCGCCAGACGTGGGAACGCTCGATACTGTCTTGGCTTTTGCGCAGGGTGGAGGCAGCGACCACTTCTTCATTCTCGATGGCGATGGCGAAATCTTTCGCGTCGAGGGCCAGTCCTAGACGCTGAACTGCCTTGGCTAGGTGCGGGTGGCGCACACCGAGGCGGAACGGTCGGCCGTGCCATGCGTCACCTTGGTGACCCCCACCAAGGAGAAAACGCATGGCAATCGTAAAACAGGGCAGCGCGCGGTACGACGGGTTGGGCAAGGATGGCAAAGGCCACGTCTCGACCGGCTCCGGTGCATTGTCCGACCAGCCCTATGGCTTTCAGACGCGGTTCGAGGACAAGCCCGGCACCAATCCTGAAGAACTGATCGCCGCCGCCCACGCAAGTTGCTTCACCATGGCGCTATCGTTCAAGCTGGCCGAAACCGGACATACGGATGGGTCCTTGGCAACCGAGGCCAAGGTGAGCCTGGAGAAAGATGGCGCTGGCTTCAAGGTAACCAAATCGGCTCTTTCCACCACGGCCAGCGTACCAGGGATGGAGCAGGCCAAGTTCGAGGAACTGGCAGCCGATGCCAAGGCCAACTGCCCGATCTCGAAGCTGCTCGACTGTAAAATTACGCTGGAGACGACGTTCGAGGGGTGATCGCCAGATCGCCCGCGGCTTGCGGATAGAGCCGCGCGAGAACGGCCAGGCCGGTCTCGCGCAGCAGGTCCGTGCCCGCCTCCAGCCTGCCATCCGCGCCGCCCCCTCCCCCTCTTGCGTCTTTTCGCAAGGCGGCAAAGCGGGCGGCGCGGGCGGTGACTTCCTCTGACACCACCCCCTGCCAGAACGGGGGATGCTCTCCTTCCGACCATTCGCCCCGGCCGCGGCCGAAGTGGGCAACGGCGAGGTAGCGCAGCAGCGCCGTGACCGCGAGGCGTTCGAAGAATTCGCCCGACCAGCGCAGGCTCTCGCCGTCTTCGCCGCGGGCCACGTTGATGCCCTTGGCAACGCCCGTCGCCCCCAGGCCGCCCAGGATCGCGCCCACGATCATGCCACCACCCAAGGTCAGCCCGCCCGCCGCCAGATCGGCTGCCAGCCCACCGATCGCGCCCGTCACCAACCCGCCCAGCGCGCCCGCCGCGCCCTCGGGCGTCTTCGCCGCCAGCGCATAGTCGTCGCTCACCCGTTCGAGCACGGTGCGCGCTGCCTTGCCGGAAAGGTTGTGCAGTCGGATGAGTTCGTCGGTCGAGCTGGCAGTAGATTCCGCCAGCCGCCCGCCCAGCGCCTTCATCGCCTTCATCGCCGCGCGGTCGGCCTTGCTCTTGCCGACCAGCGCATTGGCAAGCTTGCCCTGCCAGCCGGCCTCGCCGATCGGTTCCTGCTCGCGCGCCGCGCCTGCAAGGTAACGCGCCAAAACCGCCATCGAGGCATCGAAGCGGGTGCGGTTGAGTTCTTCCCAACGCTGGCGCAACCCCGCCATCGCCGCCTGCTTTTGCGCCGAAAGCAGCGGGGTGACGGCGTCGAGCAGCGCACCTTCCTGCACCCAGACACGGGCAAAGGCATCGAGCGGAAGGACAGCCCGCACCTGCCGCGTGCCGTCCGCATAGACGGCACCGATCTCGCCCCAGCGGGCGATTTCGGCAGCAACGTCCTCGCGCGGGGGACCAAGCTGGTTCAACAGCAACACCACGGGTTTGCCGACCCAGGCGAGCACCTCCATCTCCAGCGCGACGTAGCTGGCCGAACCCGGATCCTCCGCCGCGTTCACGAGATAGAGGATGACATCGGCATTTTCGCGCGCGTTCTTCACCGCCTGCTGGCTCGACCAAAGCGGCCGCTCGCGCCAGCGGTCCCACACCTGCTCCAGCAGCCAACCGATGGGGTTCCCCGCCAGCTTCAGGCGCGAGAGCAGCCGCGCGGTATCGCCGAAACCGGGCGTGTCCCACAGCATCAGCGTGTCCTCCCCGCGCTGGACGAGGACGTAGCCGGTGGCGAGATCGGTGACGTGGGCGGCATCGCGCACCTCGCCCACGTCGCGGCCCAGCAGGGTGCGCGCCAGCGTGGTCTTGCCGGCGTTGGTGTGGCTGACCAGGCTGAGGTTGACGGTGATGCCCCTGCCCGCCGTTTCGGTAATGGGATCGCTCATGCCGCCAGGTCTCCGTCACGCAGCAAGGCCGCTTCCAGCCGCTCGGCCAGCGCACCGCTCACTGCCAGTTCGTCGCTGCGCGACAGGTCGAGCCCAATGGGCGCGATACCCGCCGGGCCAAGCACGTCGCGCCAGGCGGCAAGCCGGGTGGCGATGCGCTGATCCAGCCCCGCCTGCCCGGCAAAATGGGCGCGGAACGGTGCCTCGTCCACCACGGCGGCCAGCACGGTGCCGGGGCGGACGCGGGCGATTTCCGCAGCGATGCGGCGGGCAATCTCGCCGTGGTTCTCCGCCTCGGGCGTGGCCGACAGCGTGAACAGCAGCAGGTGATAATCCTCCTCCGGATCGCCGCCGCCTGCCTTGTCATGGCGGGCCAGCCAGGCCTCCTCCGCACCGTAGTCGACCGGCGTATCGAAGGTGACGGCGGCCCCGTCCCCCAGCGCGGCGGTAAGCGCCGATCGCAGGCGGCGCTCGGTTTCCTCGCCCGGACGGTAGGCATAGGGCGTGACCCGCGCCCGGCCCGGATGGCCACCCGCGCTCCTGAGCAGGCGGCGGACGTAGAAATCCCCGCGCCCGGCCACCGGCAGGGTGCGGGCCAGCCGCATTGCCCCTGCGCCTTCGAACGCAGCGAGCGCGAGGCGTGGCAATACCACCAGCGCGCCGACGGTGAGGGTATAGAGATGTATCCACGGCCCGGCATTAACGCCGGAAAGATCGTCACCCCGCCAGCGCATCGCGGCGATTTCCTCCACCGGCGGCACGGGCACGCCGCTCAGCGCGCTGGCCGGCCCGAGCACGGCCAGCAGCAACGCGTGGACCGCCTCCGGGCCGAGGAAGGTGCTTTCCCACCCGGCGCGGTATTCGATCACCAGCGCGCGGGCGTAGATGCCGCCGATCAGCCCCGCGGCGAACAGCGCGGCCCCCAAGTGCAGGGTGCGCGCCAGCCGGGCGGCGGATAGCCTCGCGGTCAGCTCTGCCCAGCGACGGCGGAACCCGTCGGCGGCGCGCTGCAACGCGGTGCCATTCTCGAAGTCGCCCTTCCTGCGCCCGGTGATCTCGGCCGCGAGTTCCAGCACGGGGGCGGCGGCGTGGCGCTTGCCGGTGATCGCGCTGAGCGCCAGCCACAGGTAGACGAGCAAGTTCCACGCCACGGTGCCCAGCAGCGGCACCGCCAGCAGGTCGAGCCGCTGATCGGTGCCGAATTCATTGGCGAGGACACCCAGCACCAGCCCCAGCAGAGGCAGGCCGACGCCCAGCCAGCCGGGCCAGCGGCTTTTCGCCAGCAGGCGTTCCATGCCCGGGTGGCGGGTAGTGAGACGGGCGGCGGCGAACTGCGCACGGGTTGCCAGCAGCCGCTCGCGCGCGGTCTTCGATCCGGGATCGCCGGCAGCGGCGCGGGCACGGGCGTCGGCCTGAGAGCGGTCTTCTGCCGTGAACAGGGTGCGGTCGCGGTCTTCCAGCTCGATCGCCCGCACCAGCTCCACGGCGCGGGCTTCGTCCTCTGTCATGCCTGGTCCCCTGTTGCCGCGCCTGCTTTCCAACCACCGGAGAGCGGCGAGCGTTCCGGGAGCAGGCTCAGGCGGGCTGGACCTGGGTGACGGCGGCGCAGCGGTCGGCCGCGGGATCGCCTTCGCCGCCGGCAAGCTGGGTAAAGGCGATGAATCCGCCGATTACCAACACCACGAACACGGCGGTCAGCGTGCCCAGGTACTTGTCGATGAAGCGCTTGATCGGCGCGCCGAACACGCGGAACAGCACGCCCACGGTCATGAAGATCAGCCCGCGCCCGGCAATGGAGGCGAGGATGAAGGTCGTCAGGTTCATGTGGATGAAGCCGGCGGTGATCGTCAGCAGCTTGAATGGCACCGGCGTGGTGCCGGCCACCACGATCACTTCCCAGTCGTGTTCGCGCAGGTAGCAGGCGGCGGGCGCGAAGCTGTCGGTCAGGCCCAGCGCGCCGAGCAGCCAGGCACCCACCGCGTCATAGAGAAAATAGCCGATGGCATAGCCGAACAGCCCGCCGAGCACGGAAAAGGCGGTGCAGATAAAGGCAAAGCGCAGCGCCTTGCGCGGCTCGGCCAGGCACATCAGCCCCAGCAGCGGGTGCGGAGGAATGGGGAAGAACGAGGATTCGATAAAGGCGATGAAGCCCAGCCACCACTGGGCATGGGGATGCGCGGACTTGGCCATCGTCCAGTCGTAGAGGCCACGGATCAAGCCCATCATCACGCACATTCCCCACCCGCCAAACGAGCGCGGGCGTTACGGCAGAGATGAAACCTGCGCAAGTCCTACAAAGTAACCTATATGGCACTTTAGGATTGACATCGTCACACTATTTGGTTAGAGAAACGGAACATCGCGATAGTGTGTATCGAAGGGCGGCTCCCAACCACGTTGGGATGACCGCCCTTTTCGGTTTGGCACGCCATCGCCTGGAGCCGGAGGGGCCAGTCATGAACGAAGGGATCGCGGAGCGCGCGGCATGGATCGCGCCGTTCCTGGAAAAGCTTGCCGAAAGCAGCAATGTCGCCGCATCCGCACGGGCGGCGGGGGTGTCGAGCGGCACGGCCTATGCCGCCCGCCGCAAGGATCGGGAATTCGCCCGCGACTGGCGGCGCGCGCTGTGCGAAGGGTATGACAATCTCGAGATCGAACTGCTCAGCCGGCTGAGAAGGGGGCAGCGCCCGACCGAGACGACCAAGTACGACAACGCCGCCGCCATCCGCCTGCTGCTGGCGCACCGTGACGAGGTGAGCCAGCAGCGCGCGCTCGACGAGGACGAGGACGAGGACGCCATCCTCGCCTCGCTCACCGGCAAGCTGGAGGCGATGCGCCAGCGGCAGATCGAAACGCAGCAACTGCTCGCCGAGGATGGCATGATGATGCCTTCTGCCGGTGCCTAGGATCGCCGCGCTGCGCGACTGGCTGGTCGCGCAACCCGATCCGGCCCGCGCGACCTATCTGGCAACGCTGTCGATGGACGAGCGGCGGGCGCTGAGGCGATACTGGCAGGTCTGGGCGCGGCCCGAGCAGAAGCCGCCGCCGGGCGACTGGTCGACCTGGCTGGTCTGCGCCGGTCGGGGCTTCGGCAAGAGCCGCGCAGGCGCCGAATGGGTGTGCCAGATCGCCGCCGCCGATCCCGACGCGCGCATCGCCCTGGTCGGTGCCTCGCTGGCGGAGGCCCGCGCGGTGATGGTGGAGGGGGAAAGCGGCATCCTCGCCTGCATGCGCCGCCGCCGCCGGCAAGTGACCTTCGAGCCTTCGCTGCGCCGCCTGACCTGGTCGACCGGGGCGCAGGCCACGCTCTATTCCGCGGGCGAGCCGGATTCGCTGCGCGGGCCGCAGCACAGCCATGGTCAGTGCACAGGCCCAGAAGGAATTCACGATCAACGAGGCGCTGGCCCGACTGGATACATTGATCCATCCCGCTATCGAGGGCGAGGCAGATGCGCCGCCCGCCTCTCCAGCCGATGGCGAGACATGGCTGGTGGGAGCCGCGCCCACGGGCGAGTGGGCGGGCCACGCGGGCCATCTTGCCGGCAGACAGGCAGGCAACTGGGTGTTTGCGACCCCGCGAACCGGTATGCTCGCGTTCGACAAGGCGGCGGGGCAAGTCGCTCGCTACGACGATGGCTGGCATCGCGCGCAGGGGGTTGCCCTGCCCACGGGCGGAGCGGTCGCTGATCTGGAAGCCCGTGCCGCGATCGAGGGGCTGGCCGCTGCGCTGATCGCCGCAGGAATTGTCGCCGGTTGAGACGGACCCTAGCGACGTTTGGTTCGTTGATACGGTCCTACATTCAACAAAAACCGCCAGGACCTTTCCCATGACCAATCTTCGCAAGTCGCTTTTCGCCCTGCCCATGCTCGCCGCCTTGGGCGCCTGCCAAACCGCCTACGAAAATACCGCCGACCAGATCGGCAACGCAACGCTCATGAACGCGCAGGGAGCTACCGTGGGCACGGCGCGAATGTACTCGCTAGGGGGCGAGGTCACGATGAATGCCAGCTTCTCCGGTCTCACGCCAGGCGTGCACGGGGTCCACCTGCATACCACGGGCAGCTGCGTCGCACCCGCGTTCACCTCGGCCGGAGGTCATCTGAACCCGGGCGGAAACGAGCACGGTACGCAGAACCCGCGCGGTGCGCATCTCGGCGATCTTCCCAACGTAACAATCGCCGCTGATGGAACGGGCACGATGAATGCCGTGATCCGCGGTACGCTGGCGGGCGTGGCCGACGATCTATTCGATGCAGATGGCACGGCTATCGTGGTCCATGCCAGTGCCGATGATTACAGGACCGATCCCACCGGCAATGCCGGAGACCGGATGGCCTGCGGAGTAGTCTCGCGTAGCTAACGGGGCCTAGGCGGTAGCCGCATAGGGCGTGGTATCGGCCACGCCCGCTTCCGCGAATCCCTTTCGGCGCAACCGGCAGCTGTCACATAACCCGCAGGCCATGCCGTGCGGTGTCGGGTCATAGCAGGACCAGCTCCACGCTGGATCGAAACCAAGCCTCTGACACTCGCGCGCGATATCAGCCTTGCTCATGTGCTGCAGCGGGGCGTGGATAGTGAAGGGCCTCCCCTCCACACCCTGCCTGGTTCCCAGCCGGGCTGTATCGGCGAAGCTTTCGATGAATTCAGGGCGGCAATCCGGATAACCGGAATAATCGAGTGCGTTTACACCGATAAAGATATCGCTCGACCCTGATGTTTCGGCAAAAGCCGTCGTAAGGGCGAGGAACAGCAAATTGCGAGCGGGCACGTACGTTACCGGTATGTCCCCATCCAATCCATCCTTCGGCACAGCGATATCGTCAGTCAGCGCCGACCCCCCGAAGCAGCGCAGGTCAAGCGGCAGCACCACGTGTCGCTCAACGCCAAGCTTCGCCGCGATCGCTTCGGCCGATTGCAATTCCCGGACATGGCGCTGACCGTAATCGATCGTAAGCGCGTTCAGCGCAAAGCCCTGCTCGCGCGCCAAGCCCGCCGTAACCATGGAATCGAGACCGCCTGAAAGCAGGATGACGGCAATGGGTGCAGACCGGGTCATCGGCTTGCGCTAGTCGCGGCAGCGCCGGCATTCAAGATGGAGCGATCAGCAGCCGCCGGTTCGCCTTGCCTCACCGTCGATCGAGAACGGCGCACCGCCCTCGATACCCTGACTGCGGATTTGGACGAGCGTGTCGCTTTCGCGGCGAATGGTCGTGCGGCCGTAACCGTTGCCCCGGCAAGTGTATTGCACCGTGACCTCGCGCGGACCGTCTCTCACCACGAAGCGCTCGCAACTTGGTTGGCGATGGCGCAGTTGAATGAATTCCCGCCCGGTCCGAACGCAGATTCGCTGCGCGCTTCCGCCGTCTCTCAGGCGCAGCGTCCAGGCGCCGGGTTCCAATGTGCGCAACATGGCAAGGTCTGGTGCCTGCGCCGCAATGGGCGTGACCGCGCAACAGGCCACTAGCCAACCAGTTATAAGTCGCGCCATCATCCTTGTCCGCAACACGGTCAAATCCTCTTTCTCAAGCCCGCCAGCGTGATCAACGGCAGGAAATCCCGATTGGAGCCCGAGCGGGCATCAATCCAGAATCGCGAACTCCTTCGAACAGAACGCACAGTCGACTACGATTATCCCGTCGTCGTTTGCCATTTCGCGGCGATCGTCCTTGGGAAAGCGTGATAAAATCTCCTCGAAATGCACGGCGCTACAGCGGCAACCCTTGCCGAGCGCCGGCCCCGGCATCACCCGCACTTCATCCTCTTCGTGATAAAGCCGCCAGACCAAGTCTTCCAACGACAGACTGACATCGGCGAGTTCCTCGTGTCGCAGACTTTCGGCGAGGATGGCAATGTGTTCCCAGTGCGGATGATCGAGCCGAGCGTGCAGGCGTTCGCGTCCTTCCTCACCCTCGGGCAAATGCTGGATCAGCATGCCTGCCGCGACGCACTCCGCCCCATGGATGGTGATTGCCGTGCGGATGCGGGTCGGGACCTGCTCGCTCTGCGCAAAATAGGTCTCGATCGCCTCGGCCAGCGAGGCGCCTTCCAGGGGAACGATACCCTGATAGCGCTGGCCGGTGCTGGCGATATCAAAAGTGATCGCCAGGTGGCCCTTGCCGAACAGCGTTTCGAGTGACGGATTGGCGCCGGCGTCCATCTCGCTCTCACGATCATGCTGGATATATCCGCGCAGTTCACCGCCACGATAGTCGCAGGCCAGCAGCGAAGCGATGCCGCCCTCGCCCTGTGCCTGAACGGTCAGCTGGTCGCCCTCGTCCTTGAGCAGCCCCCCCATCAGCGCGGTCACCACCAAGGCTTCGGCTAGGCAATGCTTCAGCGGAGCGGCGTAATCGTGGGCGGAAAGAATGTCCTCGATGACCGGACCAAGCCTCACGGCTCGTCCGCGGCAATCGCGAGAAGGGATGGCGAAGCCCAGAAGGCGATCGGAAAAGGTCTGGCTGTGCGCGTCGGTCATCCGCGCCATATGGGCATTGCCTGCCCGTTTGGAAGCGGGACTAGGGGATCAGGCCGAAACACCACAGCAGAATGGATTTCTGTGCATGGATGCGGTTCTCGGCTTCGTCGAAGACGACCGACTGCGGCCCCTCGAACACGTCCTTGCTTACTTCCTCGCCAACATGCGCGGGCAGGCAGTGCAGGAAGATCGCATCGGGTTTCGCCCGCGCCATCAAGCTGGCGTCGACCATGTACGGTTCCATTGCCCGAACCTTGTTGGCGACGTTTTCCTGCCCCATCGAGATCCAGGTATCGGTCACGATCACATCGGCGCCTGATGCCGCCGCTGCGGCATCCTGCGTCAGGATGACCCGCTGTCCGGCAGCCCGCGCCAGTTCCACGAACCGGCTATCCGGCTCGTAGCCTCTTGGCGTCGCGACCCGCACATTGAACTTCATCAGCGCAGCGGCTTCCAGGATCGAGTGCAACACGTTGTTGCCGTCACCCAGCCATGCCAGCTCGAGGCCGGGCAGGCTCTTGCGATGCTCGATCACGGTAAGCAGGTCGGCGATGATCTGGCACGGATGCGAACGGTCGGTCAGGCCGTTGATTACCGGGACGTCGCAGTGACGTGCCATTTCCTCGATCTTGGCGTGGTCATCGGTGCGCACCATGATGGCATCGCACATCCGGCTGAGGACGCGCGCCGTGTCCGCAGGTGATTCGCCGCGGCCCAGCTGCGATGTGCCCGCGTCGACGATCAGCGCGCTGCCACCAAGCTGGCGCATCGCCATGTCGAAACTGACGCGGGTGCGCGTGGAATTCTTTTCGAACACCATCGCCAGCACGCGGCCCGCAAGCGGAGCGTCGGCATCCGCCCTCCCCTTGGGCCAGCCCGCGCGCGCGGCCTTGCGCACTAGGGCGTCGTCGATCATCGCGGCAACGGCATTGCCGCCCGCATCCGACAGGTCGAGAAAATGGCGCAGCTGGCTTTCGGCCATCGCTAGTCCTCCGGCTGATACGAAGCGGCGCCAGCTGACAGCTTCTCGATGAATTCATCCATCTCGGCATCCTCGATCACCAGCGGCGGGAGGATGCGCAGCGTCTGGTCGCCAGCGGCGACGGTCAGCAACAGGTGATTGTCGCGCAGATGGATCATGAACGGACGCGGCTCGCCTTTCATTTTCAGGCCCAGCATCAGCCCCATCCCCCGCACGCCCTCGAAAAGGTCGGGATAGTTGCCGATGAACTGCTCCAGCCTGCCGCGAAGCCGCTCTCCCCGTGCGCGAACCTGCGCGAGGAACTCCTCGTTCGCGACCGCGTCCATCACCGCCATGCCTGCCGCCATCGCCAGCGGGTTTCCGCCATAGGTCGAACCGTGGGTGCCCGCGGTCATGCCTCGCGCCCCCTTCGCAGTTGCGAGGCAGGCGCCAAGCGGGAAGCCACCACCAATGCCCTTGGCGGTCGCCATGATGTCAGGTTCGACGCCCATCTGTTCGTAGGCGTAGAGGGTGCCGGTACGCGCGACGCCGCACTGCACCTCGTCGAACACCAGCATCAGGTCGTGCTCATCAGCCAAGGCGCGCAGGCCCTTGATGAATTCCGCCGAGGCGACGCGAATGCCTCCTTCGCCCTGCACCGGCTCGACAAGGAACCCCGCGGTGTTCGGCCCGATCGCCGCCTTCACCGCTTCGAGGTCATCGAAGTCGACGTAGCGGAAGCCTGGCAACAGCGGTGTGAAGCCTTTGTGCATCTTTTCCTGATTGGAGGCGCTGATGGTCGCCATGGTCCGCCCGTGGAAGGCGTTCCGGAAGGTGATCAGCTCGAACTTCTCGTCGTTCCCTGCGTGCTGATGATAGGCGCGCGCGGCCTTGATCGCGCATTCCACGGCCTCTGCACCCGAATTGGTGAAAAACACCGTGTCAGCAAAGGTCGTATCCACCAGCCGCTGCGCCAGCGCCTCCCCCTGCGGGCTGCCGTAGAGGTTGGAGACATGCATCAGCGTTTCGGCCTGGCGCTGGATCGCGCCGATCAGTCCGGGATGCGAATGGCCGAGCAGATTGACCGCGATCCCCGCGGCGAAATCGAGATAGCGCGTGCCATCCTCATCGATCAGGTGGCAGTGCTCTCCGCGTACGGGGCGCACGCCGCACCGGGGATAGACGGGCATCAGCGCAGAAACAGTCATCGCGAAACTCCATCGCAGAAAAAGAGAAGGGCGGCCCGTCCACATGGGACCGGCCGCCCGATAATATTCTCTCTATGCGGGAGCGGGCGGCCGGTCAAACACTCGGCCGCCTCACATTCCGGATCAGGTTCTAGGCCTGCACCGGCGTCAGGTTGACGGCCGAGTACTTGCCTCGTCGGTCGACCTCGAGATCGAATTCGAAGCGATCGCCTTCCTCTACGCCCGATAGGCCCGAACGCTCGATCGCACTGATGTGAACGAACGCATCTTCCTTGCCATCATCACGCGTGATGAAGCCAAAGCCCTTCATGGCGTTGAAGAACTTGACCGTGCCCACGGCACGCTCACCAGTCAGTTCGCGCTGCGGAGCCTTCTTCTCCACCTCAATCACATCGCCGACGACCTGCAGGTCCGCGGCCGAGACCTTGCCGCCACGATCGACGAGGTTGAACTGCAGTTCCTGTCCTTCGGCCAGTCCTTCGAGCCCTGCGCGTTCGACCTGGCTGATGTGGACGAACACGTCCTCCCCGCCCTCGTCGCGCTGGATGAAGCCGAAGCCCTTCTGCGTATTGAAGAACTTGACCTTGCCCTTGCCGGTGCCAACGACCTGCGCGGGCATTCCGCCGCCGCCGCCGCTACCACCGCCGGCACCGCCGCGCGGGCCGCCGAAGCCACCCCCGCCGCCGCCGCGATTGCCACCGCCGAAGCCGCCGCTGCGGTTTCCACCGCCACGATCGTCGTTGAAGCGATCTCCGCCGCCGAAGCCGCCACCGCCGCCTCCGCTACCGCCGCCGAAACGGCTGTTGCCGCCATCGCGCCAGCCGCCGCTTTCCATGGGCGGCGGACCGCCTTCACCGAACGGATCGAAATTATCTTCGCCAAAACCGTCGCGCTTGTCTTTTCCGCGGCCGCGGCGCCCTCTATCGTAACCCATGAACCCCAGTAACCTTCAATTCCGTCCTGCGACTTTCCGCCGGCGGTGCGGACGTCAACCTTCGCCGACAGGGAGAGGCAGGCCTGCCCCTCCAATCCAGGCATTCGCTATATACGCAATCTTCGCGTGATGCGAATGATTTAAGGATTGCCTTGCCACAGCGTGTCGTTTTCGCCACTCGCCGTCACAGGCCAACGTTGCGCACCCCATGACTCAATGGCGACGCGGCAGGTTGCCTGTGGAGGCGAATGGGTCAGGACATCGCCATTTTTGCCGCTTCGCTGATCGCCGTCGCCGCGCTCGTCGGGCTGGCCCATGTCATGGGCTTTTCCAGGACCGTGGTCATCGCTGGCGAAGCCGATGCGCGCGAGAGTTTGCTCCTAATCCCGGGCGGGTTCGTGCCGCAGGTCATGGCGCTGGATGCTGGCGGTCGCGCGGCAATCGCGCGGGACGCCGCTGGGAGGCTGGCCTTGGTGGTCCCCCACGGTGGCCGCATGGTCGCACGGCGGCTGGACAAGACTGCAAAACTGACAGTCGAAGGAAACAGCCTTCGTGTCATCGCACCCGCATTCCGGGCGGAGCCAATCACCCTCGATCTGGGCCCGGCAGCAGCGCACTGGGCGCAGGCCATGCCGCCTGCTAGCTGACGCGCATGGAGTTCGATCCCGTCACCTGGGCCATCCCGGCTTTCGTCGTGCTTGTCGTGGCGGAACTTCTTTGGGCGCGCAACCGCCGCCGCGATGCCTACGAATCGCGCGATACGGCAACATCGCTGGCCATCGGGTTGGGCAGCATCGTGGCAGGTGCGCTTACCGGCAGCGTGGTCGTGGGCGCGCTGGTCTGGATTCACACCCTTTCGCCGTTCGCGATCGGCTGGGCCTGGTGGGCGTGGCCGCTGTGCTTCGTGCTGGACGACCTAGCCTACTACTGGTTCCACCGCAGCGCGCACCGGGTGCGGTGGTTCTGGGCGAGCCACGTCAACCACCATTCCAGCCAGCATTACAACCTTTCCACCGCCTTGCGGCAAAGCTGGACGGGTTTCTTCGCCGTCACCTTTGTCTTTCGCTGGCCGCTGGCGATTGCCGGGTTCGAGCCGGGCATGATCCTCGTGTGTGCGGGGTTCAACCTCATCTACCAGTTCTGGATCCACACCGAGGCGATCGGGCGGATGCCGCGCTGGTTCGAGGCGGTGATGAACACGCCTTCGCACCACCGGGTCCATCACGCGATCAACCCGCGCTATCTGGACCGCAACTATGCCGGCACCTTCATCGTCTGGGACAAGCTGTTTGGCACCTTCGAGCCTGAGGAGACGGGCACGCGCATCCATTACGGGATCGTCAACCAGCTCGGCACCTTCAACGTGGTGAAGGCGGTGCTCCACGAATGGCTGGCGATGGGCCGTGACGTCGTGGGCGCGCCGTGGCGACACAAGCTTTCCTACCTCTGGCGCGAACCGGGCTGGAGCCATGACGGCAGCCGCGAGACCTCCGCCATGATCCGCAAACGGTGGGAGCGTGATCACGGTGCAGCACCCTTGGAGCCGTAAAAAGAAGGGCCGGGAGATTGCTCTCCCGGCCCGGTCTTCTTGCCTTGCGGCGGCTGGAGCCTAGTTGCCCGAGCCGGGACCGTAGGTCACCTCCACGCGGCGGTTCTGCAGCTCGCGCACACCGTCTGCGGTGGCAACGCGCGGCTGGGATTCGCCGAACGCTTGGCTGTTGATCCGGGCAGCGGGCACGCCACGGCCGGTCATGTAGTCACGCACGGCAGCGTTACGACGCTCGGACAGGCCGACGTTGTACTGCGTGCTGCCCGAACGGTCGGCGTGACCGGCGAGCATGACGCGGGCGGTGCCGCAGTCACGGTAGGAGGTCACGGCCGAGTTGAGCACGGTCGCGGCTTCCGGCGTGATGTCCGAACGATCCCAATCGAAGAACACGATGTAAGGGCCCGTGTTGCACTGCTGCACCGGCGGCGCGGGAGGGGCCGGGGGCGGCGGCGGGGGGGGCGGCGTGGCGGGCAGCGGCGGAGGCGGCGGGGTTATCACCGCCATCGGCTCGTCCCCGCCGAAGTTAATCAGCAGGCTAAGGATCGCCGAATGGGTGGCGATGTCGAACTCGTTGACCCGGCCCACGGTGTCGGTGAGCTGGAATTCCTGCGTCTTGAAGTACTTGTACTTGAGTCCCAGATCGATGCTGTCGGTAACAGGCATGCGCGCTTGGGCAATGCCCTGCCAGGCCCAGGCGTTGTCCTCATCATCGAGGTAGCCGGGGCCGCTGTTCGATGCGGTGGTGTCCGCGCCCAAGTAAGTGCGTCCGCCACCCACGCCGACAGACAGGCCGATCCCTTCGTTACCGCCGAAATCGAGCAAGGCGTTGGCCATCACCGAGGTTAAACGGAACTCGCCACCGTAGGGGTAGCTGCCATTTCTGATCACGGTGCCAGGCTGACCAAAAACACCGTTGAATAGTGGAATGCCGCTGGTGCCCAGCGTAATTTGTTCGGGGTCCCATTCCTTGTACGAACCCTCGAGCTCGGTACGGATGAAGCCGAAATCGTAGCCGAGAATGCCGGCAAGCTCCCATCCTTCCCGGTTTTCGGTGGTCGCCGCATCAAGCGCGCCATCGATGTCGGTATCGAAATCGTCTGGAAATACGACGCCGACATCGGCGCCGAGATAGACCTCGCCATCGCGGGCCATCGCCGGCGCAGCCAGGGCCGCGGCAGCAACGCCAAGGCTGAACACAACAGTTCGCATAATATTGTTCCCCATTTTGACCTCCGGCCTGCCCTATAATTGCAGGCCCGCTCAGCGACAAGAAATTGTTGTCAGGTGACCGATGGCGGCATCCACCGCATGGGGTAAAGTCTGCGAGCGCTGACCACGCGCCCCGGAGTAACACGCGCGTTTGCGCGGGAAACAGGCCAACGATGCGCCCGTGTGGCGCTAAAGTAACAGTCGTTAGAATACCGCGACAAGCAATGCCGCCCTCGGCTCAGAGCGCCGTTTCGCCCGACTCGCCGGTGCGGATGCGCACTGCCTGGCCAAGGTCGAGCACGAAGATCTTGCCATCGCCGATCGTGCCGGTGTTGGCGGTGTCGCGGATCGTTTCGACAATCTTGGGCGCCAGGGCATCGCTGGTGGCGATTTCCAACCGCACCTTGGGCAGCATGTTCACCGCGTATTCGGCCCCCCGATAGATTTCGGTCTGGCCCTTCTGACGCCCGAAGCCCTTGGCCTCGCTTACCGTCATCCCGGCAACGCCGATGGCGGCCAGCGCCTCGCGCACCTCGTCCAGCTTGAACGGCTTGATGACGGCGATGATGATCTTCACGGGAAGGCTCCTGCTGCGGCTGCCCATCCTATGTGCGAACCCGTCCTACCCCATGCAAGACAAAAAGCGGGCCGGAACCCTTGTCGGTTCCGGCCCATGAAAGGTGTGCGTTCGCAGGAGGAACGTGGCTTGGCGGGGCCGGGGGAGAGGAGGAGGTCCGGCCCCGCCAATTCGGGTAATCAGTTGTAGGCGCGCTCTCCGTGTTCGGAGATGTCGAGGCCGGTGACCTCCACCTCCTGGCTGACGCGCAGACCGGCGGTGAACTTGACCAGCATGCCGACGATGAAGGTGCCCAGTGCAGCCCAGCCGATCGTGACGAGGACGCTGTAGGTCTGCACCCACAGCTGCGCCCCAAGAGCGGTCGAGCCATCGCCGGGGCCGCCGAGGAACGGCTGGTAGACCACCGCCGTACCGATCGCGCCGACGATGCCGCCCACGCCGTGGATGCCGAACGCATCGAGGCTGTCGTCATAACCAAGTGCAGGCTTCAGCTTGGCGACGGCGAAGTAGCAGATCACCGACGACAGGATGCCGAGCAGCACCGCGCCGAACGGGCCGGAGTTGCCCGCCGCCGGGGTCACCGCAACGAGGCCGGCGATCACCCCCGAGCAGAAGCCCAGGGCCGAGCCCTTGTGACCCGCCAGCTTCTCCACCACCATCCAGGTCAGCGCGCCCGCCGCCGTGGCGACAAAGGTGTTGATCATGGCGAGCCCGGCGACGCCGTCCGCCTCCAGCTCCGACCCCGCATTGAAGCCGAACCAGCCGACCCACAGCAGGCCCGTGCCGATCATCGTCATCGTCATCGAGTGCGGCGGCGAGAGCTCGGTGGGGAAGCCGGTGCGCTTGCCCAGCAGGTAGGCGAGCACCAGGCCGGAAACGCCGGCGTTGATGTGCACCACGGTTCCGCCAGCAAAGTCCAGCGCGCCGTCCTCGAACAGCAGGCCGCCACTCGCCCAGACCATGTGCGCGATGGGGAAATAGACTACCGTCAGCCAGATCGGCACGAACAGCATCAGCGCGTTGAACTTCAGCCGCTCCGCCGTGGCGCCCAGCACCAGCGCGGCGGTGATCGCGGCAAAGGTCATCTGGAAACTGATGAAGACGTATTCGCTGATGACCTCGTCCGAAAAGGTGGCCGCCGTGCTATCGGGCGTTACGCCGGCCAGGAACAGCTTGCCCCAGGCGAAGAACGCATTGCCCTCCGGCCCGAAGGCAGTGGAATAGCCCCACACGATCCACACCACCATCGCCAGCGCGGCGGTGGCGCCGATCTGGGTCATGGTGGAGAGCATGTTCTTCGACCGGGTCAGGCCGCCGTAGAACAGTGCCAGGCCCGGAATGATCATCAGCAGGACGAGGATCGTGCTGGTCATCATCCAGGCGTTGTTGCCCGGATTGGCGACCGCCGCCGCCGTGACTGGCTCCGTCGCGGCGGCGATCGGGACGCCGGCGTCCTGGGCATGGGCCGCGACGCTGACGAAAGCGGACGTGCCGAGCGCACCGAGCGCGGCTGTGGCTTTGCGGATCATTGATTTACCCCCTTGTGCAGAAGTGCCGGTCACAGCGCGTTCTCGTCGGTTTCGCCGGTGCGGATGCGCGTGGTCGAGGCGAGGTCGAGCACGAAGATCTTGCCGTCACCGATGCTCTGCGTGCTGGCGGCTTGCTGGATCGCCTCGATGACCTTGGGCATCATCGCGTCGCTGACCGCGATTTCCAGCTTTACCTTGGGCAGCATGTTCACCGAATACTCGGCCCCGCGATAGATCTCGGTCTGGCCCTTCTGACGGCCGAAGCCCTTCACTTCCGAGACGGTCATCCCGGCGACGCCCGCCTCGGCCAAGGCCTCGCGCACCTCGTCGAGCTTGAATGGTTTGATGATCGCGATGACGAACTTCATCGGTTGCCCCCTGTCCAGCGCCGGGCAGATGTCCGGCCGCAAACCTGCACAGCAAGCCTCGTGCCAGTTGCAGGACGCCCCGGCTTTTCAGAGGGATGCAAGGCGGACGGGGGAACCGCCGTTGTGCAGCGCACAAATCGTGGGCAGACGCGCCCAATATAGCGGCATGGCCTAGCCCAGCCGGAGGGTCGCCTTGATCGGCAGGTGGTCTGAAGCCTGCCGCGAGAGGGGTGTCGAATGAACGCCCGTCTCGACCATATGCCAGTGCGGCGTGTGCATCAGCCGATCGAGCGCCAGGACAGGGCGCCGCGACGGAAAGCTGGAGCCGGGATCGACCACGCTCCAGTGCGCCGCCAGCCCCAGTTCGCCGCCGATGGGCCGCAGCCACTCGTTGCAATCGCCCATCATGACCGCCGGCAGGCCGGGCGCGCGGCTGGCATTGCAGACATGCGCAAACTGGCGCTTGCGCCTCAGGCCGCTGAGGTCGAGATGCATCCCCGTAACCCAGATCTCATGCCCTTGGGCAGTGATACGCGCACGCACCGCTCCGCGTGGCTCGATGCGCGGCAGGTCGTCCGCCTCGACCTCGAGCACGTCGATCCCCTTGCGCACGAGCAGCGCGTTGCCGTGCCAGCCCAGGCTGGCGGGCCGCGTGGGTTTCGAAGCGATCTGATAGCCGAGCTCATCGATCGCGTGCCGGTCGAGCACGCCGGCGCGGGTGCCCAGGCGAAGATCGACTTCCTGCAGCGCCACGACGTCTGCGGCCAGTTCGCCGATGACCGAGAGGATGCGTCCCGGATCGCGCCGTCG
This sequence comes from Aurantiacibacter arachoides, assembly GCF_009827335.1. Lineage (GTDB taxonomy): Bacteria > Pseudomonadota > Alphaproteobacteria > Sphingomonadales > Sphingomonadaceae > Alteraurantiacibacter > Alteraurantiacibacter arachoides. Next base: position 2,674,547 of record NZ_WTYH01000001.1, read on the forward strand.
GTCCATTCCAACGGCCTTGTGGATGTTGTAGCTGGCGAAGGTGAGCTGCATCAGTCAGTCACGGCAGGGGGTGTGGGCCCGGCGATGTAGCGATCGGTGGTGCGCGCGGGCAGGCCATCGATGCTGGTCCGTCGCCGCTTGTGCTTGCCCGCCCATTCGAGCGGATCGGCCCTTGCATGATACTTCACCAGCGTCTGGCGCTCGCGTTCATAATCCATGATCGGCACGCCCCAACCGCAACTGGTCTGCACGCTTTCCACCGCGATATCGAAGATTTGCCGGGTGCCGGGCAGCAAGGTGAAATGCGCGGCAATCTGCGTCCATCCGCTTTCCCACGGCAGCACCGGCGCGCCCTGACCATAGATGCGCAGGATCAGCGCAGGGTTCTGGAAGTTGCACACCATGATCGTGATTCGCCCATCGGCGATCAGATGCGCGTTTGTCTCGTTGCCCGATCCGCCGAGATCGAGGTAGGCGACGCGATCCGGCCCGAGCACGCGCAACGTATGCGCCAGACCCTTGGGCGACAGGTTGATCCGCGCGCCTTGCGCCGCTGTCGCCACGAAAAACACCGGCTGCGCCTCGATCATGGCAATGTGGTCGTCTGTCAGCGTGTCATAGAAGTCGGCCATCGCACCTGACTACGCACGGGCACCGGAAAGGTTACCGTTCCTTGGTGGCCGAGAACGCCAGCTCGGGGTTCTTTTCCTGCTGATAACCGACATCCCAGGGGCTTCTCGCCATGAAGACGATATCGCCGTCGCGATCGTGAGCGAGATTGCCCTGGTTGAACCGTTCGAACTCGTCGAGCTTGTCCTGCGGTCCTTTAAGCCAGCGCGCGGTGGCGAAAGGCGAAGCCTCCAGCGCGGCCTCCACCTTGTATTCCGCCTCCAGCCGGCTGACGAGCACGTCCAGCTGCAACTGCCCCACCACGCCCACGATGCTGCTGCCGCCGATCACCGGGTAGAACACCTGGATCACGCCTTCTTCGCTGAGATCGTCCAGGGCCTTGCGCAACTGCTTGGTCTTGGTCGGATCACGCAGCTGCACGCGGCGCAGGATTTCCGGCGCGAAGTTGGGCAGGCCGGTGAAGCGCACGTCGTTCTTCTCGCTCAACGTATCGCCCACACGCAGCGTCCCGTGGTTGGGAATGCCGATGATGTCGCCGGGCTCCGCGGTGTCGGCGATCTCGCGGTCCTGCGCAAAGAACAGGATAGGCGAATGGACGGCGATGGGCTTGCCAAGGCCCGAAGGCGTCAGCTTCATGCCGCGTTTGAATGTGCCCGACACCTGCCGCATGAAGGCGATGCGGTCGCGGTGGTTGGGGTCCATGTTGGCCTGCACCTTGAAGATGAAGCCGGTCACCTCGTCGCGTTCGGGGCTGATCTGCACGTCACCGGCAGGCTGCGGGCGCGGCGGGGGCGCGTAGCGGGCGATGGCGTCGATCAGTTCCTCCACCCCGAAGTTCTTGAGCGCGCTGCCGAAGTAGACCGGCGTCATGTCGCCGTTGCGGTAGGCCTCCAGATCGAGTTCGGGATAGCCGACCTGCGCCAGCTCGATCTCCTCGGCATAGGCATCGGGGATCGCGGCACCGGCATCGCGCGTGCCGAGGTATTCCTTCGACGCGCCCTCAGGCCGCGCCACTTCGCCGGTGCGAAAATCCAGCAGGCCTTCGAACAGGCCGCCCATGCCCACGGGCCACATCTGCGGGGACACGTCGAGCGCCAGCTTGTCCGCCACCTCGTCCAGCGTCTCGAACGGGTCGCGGCCCTCGCGGTCGACCTTGTTGACGAAGGTGATGATCGGCACCGAACGCAGGCGGCAGACCTCGAACAGCTTCAGCGTCTGCGGCTCTATGCCCTTGGCCGCATCAATCACCATGATGGCCGAATCGACCGCAGTCAGCGTGCGGTAGGTGTCTTCCGAAAAGTCCTCGTGCCCCGGCGTGTCGAGCAGGTTGAAGGTGATCGTCTCGCCTTCAATCGCTTTTTCGAACGTCATCACGCTGGAGGTGACCGAGATGCCGCGCTGCTGCTCGATCTTCATCCAGTCGCTGCGCGCCCGCCGCGCCTGTCCGCGCGCCTTGACCTCGCCCGCCAGATGGATCGCCCCGCCCTGCAACAGCAGCTTCTCGGTCAGCGTGGTCTTGCCCGCGTCAGGGTGCGAGATGATGGCAAAGGTGCGGCGGGGGTTCTTGGCAGCGCTGGACATGGTCAGCCGCGCAATTCCGCGCCGAGTTTCGCCGCTGCCGCGACGACCGCATCCGAAATCGCCTTGAGATCGGCATCCTTGAAGCTGGCTTCGCCCGGTTGCAGCGTCACCTCTACGGCGACTGACTTGCGGCCTTCGGGCACGCCTTGCCCGGCGAACACGTCAAACACGCGCGCATCGACGATCGTCGCCTTGTCCGCGCCGCGAACTGCGCGGAGCAGGTCGCCCGCCGGAAGGTCGCGCGGCACGAGGAACGCGAAGTCGCGGGTGACAGATTGCAGCGCGGGCGGGCTGTAGGCAGGCCGGGCAAAGCCGCCTTTCCCCCGCCTTGCCGGGATCGCGTCGAGGAACAGCTCGACCGCCATGACCGGCCCGTCGCTATCGAAGGCAGCCAGCGTTGCCGGGTGCAGTGCCCCGAAGCGGGCGAGCACGGTCTTGGGGCCGAGTCGCAACGTGCCCGACTGTCCGGGGTGGAACTGGTCGCCCGCGTCCCCCATCACCATCAGGTTCGCCACCGGCGCGCCGGCCTCCGCCAGCAGCGCCTCGGCCTCGGCCTTGGCGTCATAGGCATCGAAGGCCTGCGCCTTGCCCTGGGCCCAGCCGCGCTGGACGCGCGCTCCCGCCAGCACGACCGCGAGCGTCAGCCGCTCATCGCTCGCACCGTCGGGCCTGCGCAGATAGCGCCGCCCGATCTCGAACAGGCGCGCGGTGTCAGCGCCGCGGTCGGCATTGCGCTTTGCCGCGGCGAGAAGGCCGGGGATCAGCGAAGGGCGCATGGCCTTCATGTCCTCGCTGATGGGATTGTCCAGCAGCCACAACGCGGCCTCGCCATCTGCGAAGTGCTCGGCCGCGGGCACGGGCAGGAAACTCCAGGTCACGGCCTCGTTCAGACCGCGCGCGGCGGCGGCGCGGCGCAGGCGGCGCTCCAGCTTCTGCGCGGGCGTGGCAGTGGGGCGGGCAACGCCTTCGGCGCGCGGCAGGGCGACACTCTCCACCATGTCGAGCCCGTGGATGCGCACGACTTCCTCGACCAGGTCGGCAGGGCCTTCGATATCGTGGCGTCGCGGCGGGCAGGTGACCTGCCAGTCCGCGGAAACGCCGAAGTCGAGGCTTTGAAGGATGCGCCGCTGTTCGGCCTCGGGCACCTCCACCCCGCCCAGCTTCGCGGTCAGCGCGGGATCGAACCCGATGACCTTTGGCTCCACCGGAGGCTGTCCCACGCGCGTCACCTCGCTCGGGCGACCGCCACAGGTCTGCACGATCAGGTCGGTCAGGATCGCCAGCCCGTCATCCAGGAAGGCCGGGTCCACCCCGCGCTCGAACCGGGTGCGGGCATCCGTGGCGAGGCCCAGCTTGCGGCCGGAGACACCGATCGCCTCGGGATCGAAGTAGGCGATTTCCAGCAGAACGTCGGTGGTGTCGTCCTGCACGCTCGAATGCGCGCCGCCCATGATGCCGGCGATATCATGCACGCCTGCATCGTCGGCGATAACGGTGATGCTGTCGTCCAGCGTGTAGGTCTTCTCGTTCAGCGCTTCCACCGCCTCGCCTTCACGGGCGCGGCGGGCGACCATGCTGCCGGTCAGCCGGGCAAGGTCATAGACGTGCGCCGGGCGGCCCGTGGCCAGCATCAGGTAATTGGTGCAATCCACCAGCGCCGAGATGGGCCTCTGCCCCGCGGCCAGCAGCCGCCGCTGCATCCATTCCGGGCTTGGCCCATTGCTGACGCCCGCGATCGAGCGGCCGTACCAGGCGCTGCAATCGGCGTCCGGTGCGATGGCGATGGGCATGGCGATCGCACCCTCCCCGGCAATCTGCGCGACCTGCGCCGGCTTGAACGTGCCGACGCCCGCCGCGGCGAGATCGCGGGCAATGCCCATCACGCCCATGCAGTCGGGCCGGTTGGGGGTGATCGCCACGTCGAACACCGGGCTGGCGCCGTGCCAGGCCGCGAAGTCCGCACCCACCGGGGCATCGGCGGGCAGTTCGATGATGCCTTCGTGCGCGTCGCCCAGTTCCAGTTCGCGCACCGAGCACATCATGCCGTTCGATTCGACGCCGCGGATGGCGCTCTTGCGCAATTGCATCCCGTTTGCCGGAACGACCGCTCCGGGCAGGCCGAGCACGCCCTTCATCCCCGCGCGGGCATTGGGCGCGCCGCACACCACGGTCAGCGGATCGCCTTCTCCGGTGGAAACGGTGAGCACCTGCAGCTTGTCCGCATCGGGATGCGGGGCGGCGGTCAGCACCTCGGCCACGCGGAACCCGGCGAGCTTGTCGGCCGGGTCCTCGATGCCCTCTACCTCGATACCGATGGCGTTGAGCTTCGCGGAAATCTCGGCCACCGAAGCGTCGGTTTCGAGATAATCCTTCAGCCATTCAAGGGAGAACTTCATGCGCCCGCTCCTATTCCGGCGGAAAGCGTCGGCTGGTCGAGCCCGCTGAACCCGTAGTGCTGCAACCAGCGCGAATCGCCGTCGAAGAAGGCGCGCAGATCCTCCATCCCGTATTTCAGCATGGCGAGGCGATCGACGCCGACACCGAAGGCGAAACCCTGCCACTCGGCGGGATCGAGGCCGGCGAACGTGATCACCCGGGCATTGACCATGCCGCTGCCCAGCAGTTCCATCCAGCCGTGCCCTTCGGCATCGCCGCTGCCGCCCAAAACGCGCCGTTTCACGCCATCCTTGCCGGTTTCCCACGCGAAGCCGACATCGACCTCGACTGACGGCTCGGTGAAGGGAAAGTAGCTCGGGCGCAGGCGCAGGACGATGTCCTCGGTCTCGAAGAAGGCCTTGAGGAACGTCTCGAGCGTCCACTTGAGGTGGCCCAAGTGAATGTCGCGGTCGATGACCAGGCCTTCGATCTGGTGGAACATCGGCGTGTGCGTCGCGTCGCTGTCGGAACGGTAGACGCGGCCCGGCGCAATGATGCGGATGGGCGCGCCCCCCGGATTGGCCCGGACGATGTCCATCATGGAGCGGATCTGGACCGGGCTGGTGTGGGTGCGCAGCAGCATCCGCCCTTGTTGGCCTACCGCTTCGCTGCCTGAAGCCGGTCGTCCACCCTGAGGCGCGGCATCCGGGAAATAGAACGTATCGTGCATGGCCCGCGCCGGGTGGCTTTCGGGCATGTTGAGCGCGGTGAAGTTGTGCCAGTCGTCCTCGATCTCCGGCCCGGTCGCGACCGCGAAGCCGAGGTCGGCAAAGATTTCCGCCAGTTCGTCCATCACCTGGCTGACCGGGTGGACGCTGCCGCGCGGCGCGGCGGGCGCGGGCAGGGTCAGGTCGATCGTCTCGGTGGCGAGGCGTCTTTCCAGTTCAGCGGTCTCCAGCGCCGCCTTCTTCGCCTCGATCGCATCGGCCACGCCGGCCCGCAGCGCCTGGATGCGCGGGGCCTCGTTCTGCCGCTCCTCCGGGCTCATCCTGCCCAGCGTCTTCATCAGCGCGCTGATCCAGCCGGCCTTGCCCAGCGCCTCGACGCGGATGGCTTCCACCTCTGCAACGCTCTGCGCCAGTCCGAGGCGGTTCAGCGTGGTTTCGGCCTGTATTTCGTGTTCGTTGCTCATGGGCTGGCTCGCTTAGTCAGGACAAACAAAAAGCGCCACCCTTTCGGATGGCGCTTCGTGTGTTTCGATAGCTCGAACCAATCAGGCGGGAAGCGCGTCCTTGGCCTGCTTGATGATCGTGCCAAAGGCCGCGCTCTCGTTCATGGCGAGGTCGGCCATCACCTTGCGGTCGAGCTCGATGCCGGCGAGCTTAACGCCGTGCATGAACTGCGAGTAGGTCAGGCCCTCGGCCCGGACCGCCGCGTTGATGCGCTGGATCCACAGGGCGCGGAAGTTGCGCTTGTTCACCTTGCGGTCGCGATAGGCGTACTGGCCGGCCTTCTCGACAGCCTGGCGGGCGACGCGGATGGTGTTCTTGCGACGGCCGCGATAGCCCTTCGCCTGTTCCAGGATCCGCTTGTGCTTGGCGCGCGTGGCGACGCCGCGTTTGATGCGTGACATGGTCTAGTACCTCCTCAGCTCAGGCCGTAGGGCGCCCAGGCCTTCACCGCAGCCCAGTCGGCCTTGGCAAGGGTCTTGGTGCCGCGCTGCTGGCGGATGTACTTGGCATTGTGACTGATCAGGCGGTGGCGCTTGCCGGCGACACCATGCTTGACCTTGCCGGTGGCAGTGAGCTTGAAGCGCTTCTTCACGCCGCTCTTGGTCTTCAGCTTGGGCATTTTCGTCTCCTTCGCAGGGACACGTCGGAACCGGCCCTGGCAGCCCTTGTCGCCAGGCAGGCCCATGATTCACGTGTCGGTGAAGGGCGGGCATGTAGCCGAATGCGCGTCGAATGCAAGGGGCGGCGCGAGGATGCGGGAGGTGAGCGAAGCGCCTATCCCTCCAAGCTGCGACAGGCGGGCATGGGAAGCGGCCACCTCGCCCCTGCGTGGTTTTAGAGTATTCCCCTGTGGACCATATCGATACCCACCACGACCATGGAGACCACACTGGCAACGGCGTAGGCCAGGACGTTGACCTTCCAGGACAGCTTCAGGTGACGACTTGCCATGATCGTGGTGATCAGCAGGACAAGAATGACCACGCCGGGCAGCGCCCACGGCCCCCAGCCAAGCAAGGCGCTGATGCGCGCCTCATCGTTCAGGTTGAACACACTGACGCCTGCTGCGACCACCCGCATGAACAGTGCGAAATAAAGCGCCGCATACGCAGTCAGACTTTGACGCCGCATCACGAATACAAACGCAACCAGCCCGCCGAGGACAGTGATAGCCGGACCTGCCGCTGACATCAGGATGTGATCGCGCGTAGTCATCGCGGATCCCGGGATGACGCTGTTTATTCCATAAGATACGTCGTAGCCGAGCGCGGCCCCCACAACCCAGTGCGCCGCTTCGTGTATCAGGTAGGTTGCCACCGCAATAAGCGCGAACCAAAAATAGAAACCTGCGCCGACACGGCTGTTTCCAGGCATGAATTTGTCCCCTTTGGCGCCCGATAGGCGAGGGTGCAGATGGTGTCGAGCCAGGACACGACCATCCGGAACGCCTACCCTAGCAATCAATGTGATCGGTTATCTGGCGACGAAGGCGTCCGGCCTGAACACGGCCGAACGGACGGTTGCGTGAGCCCAAAGCCTACACCTCAGCCCAACACCTCGACCACATCCTCCAGCCGCGCCGGATCGCCCAGCGCGATGACCGTGCCATCAGATCCGGCGTGCAGAGGTTCCCCGCGCCAGTCGCTCATCACCCCGCCGGCGCCCTCCACCACCGGCACCAGCGCGGCGTAATCGTGCAGCTTCAGGCCCGCCTCGGCGACGATGTCGATCTGGCCGCTGGCGAGGCAGCCGTAGTTGTAACAGTCACCGCCCATCACCATGCGCTTGTGATCGGTCTGCCCGGCGAGCGCCATGAAGGCATCGCCCTGCGCCACGGTGAAATAATGCGGCCCCGTGGTGGCGATCGTCGCCCGGTCGAGTTCCGGGCAGGGCCGGGTTCTGACGGGCTTGCCGTTGAAGGTGGTCTGCCGCCCGGCGACGCCCACCCACCGCTCGCCAAGGATCGGCTGGTCGATGATCCCCAGAACCGGGAACCCGTCCACCAGCAGGGCGATCAGCGTGCCGAAGATCGGCCGGCCGGCGAGAAAGGCGGTGGTGCCGTCGATCGGGTCCAGAACCCATTGCCGGCCCGATACGCCCTCCTTCACGCCATATTCCTCCCCGTGGATGCCGTCGGCCGAACATTCCGCCTCGATCAGCTTGCGCATGGCGGCCTCGGCATTGCGATCGGCGAGGGTGACCGGGGAGGCGTCGGCCTTGGCCTCGCTATCCAGCCCGCTGCGGAAAAGGGGCCGTATTTCGGCACGAGCAACCTCCGCCAGTCGGTGTGCAAGGTCGATGTCGGTCTTGGAAATCATGAAATGATCCGATCTGGTGCCCAAATGTTGCATTCCGCGCGTAACAAACGCACCACCTTGCGCAATGAAAAACACGCCCCCGATTAAGTCGCACACGGGCGCGACCCGTGGCGGATCTCCTTTGGCACTTTCTCGCGCCCCCGCGCCCGATTTGCAGCCGTGGTTCTATTGGATAACGGTGGCGGAGGCCGACATAGCGCCGGGTGTGCGAATCGATTGCGGCCGCATCATCGAACACCCCAGCATCACCATCCTGTTCCACGATGCCTGGACCGCAACCGATGCCGAGGGGACCAAGGTGCTGGACCCGGGGCCGCACGGCAAGGCGTTCTATTTCGGTCCGCACACCCGGTGCATGCCCTTGTCGATCGCGGGCAAGTGGATCGTCATTTCCATCCTGTTCCAGGCCGGCGCCGCCCAGCTCCTCGGCCTGCCGGACCCGGCGGACACGCTCGACCGGGTCTACGATCTGGATGAACTGCTGGGGGGAGAGGCGCCCGTCGCCTCGCTCGTGCCGCGAGAGGCTGGATATGACGAATGGGCAGAAGCGATAGAGGAGCGCTTCCTGCGCCCGCTGATACAAGCCAAGGGCGTAGTGAAACCAGCCCGACTCGTCGCCGATTTCCAGAAAGCCTGCCTCACCAACCCGGAAATGACGGTGGAACAGTTCGCCCGCCGGCAGGACGTGTCGAAACGCACGGTCGAGCGGGTCATTAAAAAGGCCTTCGGGGTCAGCCCGAAGCAGGCCTTGCGGCGCGCCCGGGCCCAGGATTTCGGCGCCGCCCTGCTCGGCGTGGCCCGGCCGGAGGATGCGCCCGAGATCGAGGACCGCTATTTCGACCAGTCCCACCGCATAAAGGAGATGCGCGCAATCTTCGGGGTTTCGCCCGGCGAGTTACGAAAGCGGCCGCATCCTGTCCTCGCGCTCAGCCTGGAGGTGCGCCAGCGGCGGCGGCTGGAAGTGTTGCACGCGCTGGAGCCGGGCGAACTGGGGCCCTGGCGCGATCCGGCCAGCGAACCCGGGCCGCCGCCGGACCAATCCAAACAGCCCTAGGTCAACAGACCTAGTCGAACAGGCTGGAGACGCTCGATTCGTCGGCGATGCGGCGGATCGCCTCGCCAAGCAGCGGCGCGATCGTGAGCACGCGGATCTTGTCCGATTCGCGCGCGGCCTCGGTCGGCAGGATGGTGTCGGTTATCACCAGTTCGGTCAGCGCCGAGGCATCGACCCGCGCCACCGCGCCGCCCGACAGCACGCCGTGGGTGATGTAGGCGGCCACGCTCTTGGCGCCGGCTTCCAGCAGCGCCTGCGCGGCGTTTACCAGTGTGCCGCCCGAATCGACGATGTCGTCGATCAGGATGCAGGTCCGGCCCTTCACGTCGCCGATGATGTTCATCACCTCGCTCTCACCGGGGCGGTCGCGACGCTTGTCGACGATGGCGAGCGGGGCATTGTCGAGCCGCTTGGCCAGCGCGCGGGCACGCACCACACCGCCCACGTCGGGCGATACGACCATCAGTTCCTGCGCGCCGTATCGCGCCTGGATGTCGGCAGCCATCGTCGGCGCGGCGTAGAGGTTGTCGGTGGGGATGTCGAAGAACCCCTGGATCTGTCCGGCATGCAGGTCCACCGCCAGCACCCGGTCGGCGCCCGCCTCGGTGATGAGATTGGCCACCAGCTTGGCAGAAATCGGCGTGCGCGGGCCGGGCTTGCGGTCCTGCCGGGCATAGCCGAAATACGGGATGACCGCGGTGATGCGCGCCGCCGAGGCGCGCCGCAGCGCGTCGATGCCGATCAGCAGTTCCATCAGGTTGTCGTTCGCCGGATAGCTGGTCGACTGGCAGATGAACACGTCCTCGCCGCGCACGTTCTCGTGGATCTCGATGAAGATCTCCTCGTCGGCGAAGCGGCGAACGCTGGCGTCCGTCAGTGGCACCTCGAGATAGCCTGCGATCGCCCGTGCGAGCACGAGGTTCGAGTTGCCGGACATGATCTTCATCGCGTGCGTATCCCACTGGCTGCTGGAAGCGCCGGCCTAGCGAAGCGCCCCCTTATTGCAACACTGGCGCACGTTGGCCGGTGAATTAGGCAGAAAATCGCCTTACAGCCGGTGCTCGCCCTTGATCCAGCGCACGGTGCCGCTGGATGCGCGCATCACCACGCTTTCGGTGGTCATCACGGTCTGCCCGTTGCGGCGCAGGCGCTTCACCCCGTCCAGCAGCGATCCGCTGGTGACGCCCGTGGCGGCAAAGATGCAGTCGCCGCGGGCGAGATCGGTCAGCTTGTAGATGCGGTCGAGATCCTCGATGCCCCACTTGGCGGCCCGCTTGCGCTCGTCGTCGTTGCGGAACAGCAGGCGGCCATTGAACTGGCCACCCACGCAGCGCAGCGCCGCGGCTGCCAGCACGCCTTCAGGCGCACCGCCCGATCCCATATAGAGGTCGACGGTCGTATCGGGGTCGGTGGTGGCGATCACGCCCGCCACATCGCCGTCACCGATCAGCACCACGCCGCAGCCGATGCCGCGCAGTTCGGCGATTAGATCGGCATGGCGCGGGCGATCGAGCACGCAGACGATGATGTCGCGCGGTGCGACACCCTTTGCCGCGGCCACCGCTTCGACGTTCTGGGTGGGCGTCCGGGCAAGATCGATCACGCCTTCGGGATAGCCCGGGCCAACGGCGATCTTGTCCATGTAGACATCGGGCGCATTGAGCAGGCAGCCCTCTTCCGCCGCCGCCAGCACGGCGAGCGCGTTCGGGCCAGCCTTGGCAGTAATGGTGGTGCCTTCCAGCGGATCGAGCGCGATGTCGATGCGCGGACCCCGCCCCTGCGCTCCGCCGACCTTTTCACCGATGTAGAGCATGGGCGCCTGGTCGCGCTCACCCTCGCCGATCACCACCGTGCCGTCGATCTCCAGCGTGTCGAAGGCACGGCGCATGGCTTCCACGGCGGCGGCATCGGCGGCCTTTTCGTCGCCGCGCCCGATCAGTTCAGACGCCGCGATGGCAGCCGCCTCGGTGACGCGGACCATTTCCATGACCAGCACGCGGTCGAGCACTTGCGAAGATTTTGCGGAATTCATTGGCAATTCAGGCTCCGATCCGTTCTTGGGCGCTCGCTTAGGTCTGGGGGGCCGCAATGTCGAGATGGCTGGCGCTGATTTTCCTGGGCGCCTGGCCTGCCGGACCCGCGCTGGCACAGCAGGTCTACGGCCCGGTCGAACCGTCCGCGCAGGAAGACGAGGACGATCCGCCCCCCGTCGCGTCCCGCCCTTGTGAAGCCGAAGTGGGCGAGGAAGGGGCCATCCTGGTGTGCCGCGAACTTCCCGACACCGAACGCTATCGCTCGCCCCTACCGCGCCCCGTACAATCCGATCGCACGATCATCCCCGGCCTTACCGATCCGCCATGCTGGGTGACCAATCCTGAATCTGTGGGCACGTCGGCCTGCATTCGCATGGGCTGGGCGCCACCGCCTGCCATCATGGTCGATTTCACCCAGTTTCCGGAGGATCTGACCGCGGAAGAGGCTTCCCGAGTGGTCGCCGCAGAGATGGCGGCGCCCGGTTCGGAGGCGGCCACGGGCGAGCGGGTTCCGATCGACCTTTCGGACGATTGATGCGCGTCGCGAAATCCAGGGGCTGACCGACAACAGTTGCGCCAGCGGCTGCGTGCGCGTGGGCTGGGCTCCCGAACCATGCGATCATGGTCGCCGTCACCGGCTTTCCGGAACATCTTGGCGAGGACGTGGCCGCGGCGGTCGTGGCCGCGCCCGAACGATTCAGCCCGACCAATTCAGCCCGGACGTCGACTAGCCCAGCAGGCGCATCACCAGCGGCGCCTCGGCAAGGCTGGGCGACTGTTCGAGCAGGGCCAGCGCCCGGGCGACGCCAGCTTCCGGTCCATCGTGCGTGACCATCGAGACCAGCACCGGCTGGCCGTCCTCCTCGTCGGGGTGGCCCTGCTGGATGAAGCTCTCGATCGAAACCCCGGCATCGCGCATGGCGGCGGTGATTTCTGCCAGCACGCCGGGCCGGTCGGCGACCATGAAGCGCACGTAGGCGCGGCTGCGGCGGTGGCCGGGGTCGGCGGGCACGCTGGCGGCAAGCAGCGCCGCCGGCAGCGAGAACGGCGGCGGGGTATTGCCGCGGGCGATATCCACGAGATCGGCGACCACCGCGCTTGCCGTTGGCCCATCGCCGGCACCTGCGCCCTGGAACAGCAGGCGGCCGACGAAATTGCCTTCCGCCACCACCGCGTTGGTAGCCCCGGTCACGCCCGCCAGCGGGTGATCGACCGGGACCAGATAGGGGGCCACGCGCTGGAACAGTTGCGCCTCCCCGCCCGCTTCTTGGCCCGCCAGATCGCAATCGGCGATGCCGATCAGCCGGATGACATAGCCGAGCGCACGGGCCTGGGCGATGTCGCCAGCGCGGATGCGGGCGATACCTGTCACATCGACGCTGGCGAAATCGAGCGCGGTGCCAAAGGCGATCGCGGCGAGGATGGCGAGCTTGTGCGCCGCGTCCGTCCCCTCGATGTCGAAGCCGGGATCGGCCTCGGCAAAGCCCAGCGCCTGCGCCTCGGCCAGGACATCGGCAAAGTCGCGGCCGGTCGCGGCCATTTCGGACAGGATGAAATTACAGGTGCCGTTGAGGATGCCGTAGATTCGCTCGATCCGGTTCGCCGCCGCGCCTTCCGCCAGCCCCTTGATCGCCGGGATACCGCCGGCAACGGCCGCCTCGTAGCGCAGCGGCGCGCCGTTCGCCTCGGCCAGCGCGGCCAGTTCCATGCCATGGTGCGCGATCATCGCCTTGTTGGCGGTGACGAGGCCCTTGCCCGCCGCCAGTGTCTTGCGCGCCAGCGTCAGCGCCGGGCCGTCCGAACCACCGACAAGCTCCACCACGACGTCGACCGCGTCCAGCGCGGCGAACGCGGTCATGTCGTCGTGCCAGTCGTAACCGGCCAAGGCGATGCCGCGATCCTTGCCGCGGTCGCGAGCCGAGACCGCGACCACCTCGATCGGCCTGCCGGCGCGGCGGGCAATAAGCTCGCCGTTTTCGGCCAGCAGGCGGATCACGCCCGCGCCCACCGTGCCGAGCCCGGCCAGGGCAATGCGCAAGGGTTCAGCCATGGTCGGTCCTCGGTCGGTCAGCAGAGTGGCAGGCGGTTAATCAGCGACCGGCCGATTGGCCACTTAGAAAACCTTTGTGCCAGAAAACCGCCCTGCGCGGCGAGCCTCAGGTGAAGCGCCGCTCGCACGGGCCGAGCTGGTCGAGCACGAAAGCGTAATCCTCCCGCGCGCGCGCTTGCGAGTTGCGATCGCCCTGCAGGAAGGCACTGTCGGGCAATTGTCGGGGCAGGCCGCAGGCGAAGCGGAACCAGGCCAGCGATTCGGCCTCGGGCGGGCGGGCCGCGGTATCCACGATCTCGCCAAGCGAGACACCCCATTCGGGCTGCATTCCGGGCCGCCGCACGACGCTGAGCGAAACCGGCGTGCCACCCTGCGTCTGCACGAACATCTGCGTTTCGGATTCGCCGGCAAGGTTGCCCGGTACGGAGATAACGTCGCGCACCCCGGTAATCTGGGGCGGGCGGTCAGCAGCGGCCAACTGGCGCAGGACGCTTCGCACGCGCCCCTCGATTCGCGGCCCGGCCGGGAACAGGGCATTGCGCGCCACGAGCTGCACCTCACCCGGACGATCGCGCACTTGATCGGCGAAAATCACGAAGTCCTGGCCCTCCAGATCGGGCGTGTCGCCATTGGGCTCGCGCGCCAGGTCGGTGACGAACACCAGCGATCCCCCAACCCCGGTGGGCGAGACGAGGAGATTGCGGGTCAGCGTTTCCAGGTAGAGTCGCACCCGTTCCGGCGGGAGGTCCGGCGCGCGTTCGGGGGGAAAGCGCGTCTGGTCGTCCACGGTGACGATGGCGACGAGGTCCGATGCCAGCGCCAGAGTGACGAGGTCCGCGTAGGTGGGCTCGGCCTCTGGCGAAAGCTCCATCGCCACGTTGTCGCGCGATTGCCCCGGCATCGCGGTGGCGCAGGCGCCCAGTACGGCAGCGCCGGCGGCCACGGCCAACGTGCGCGCCAGCAGCGCGTGGAAAGGCGGAAACCGGCGGCGGACAGACATGGGGATTCTCCAGCTTGGACAAGACGCGTACAGGGCGCGCACACCGCGCCGGTGCATCATGCCCGCCCGTCAGCACTTTGCAAACAGCCAGTTGGGGTCAATTGCGACCGGGCCGATAAAGGGTTTGCCGATGCCTTACCGGACGGTTAAGACGCCGCCCGAAGCCCTGAAGAGAACTAAAAACATGCTTTGCGTGGCCGATTTGGCACGATTCTACGTGTCGGCGGTTGCCTTTGCGAAACACTTATGGGCTGGACAATCGAAGGTATCGGCTGGCAGGAAGACAATCCTGCGAGTTGCACAAGCCGGAACGTATCCGGCAAGGAAATGGAGTGAAGGGACTGGATGGCTTACGCTGACCAACAAATGAGCGGTAATCGCATCGTCGCGATTATCATCGTTGCCCTCATCCACATTGGTATCGGATACCTGCTCGTGACCGGACTCGCCATTTCGGCGGTGAAGGAAGCGATGGAGCGGGTGACGACCGTGGATATCGAGGAGCCGCCGCCACCTGAGGAAGAGCCGCCGCCGCCTGAGCCGCAGCCGGACGTCGCTCCGCCGCCGCCGGTCGCGCCGCCGCCGCCGATCCGGATCGCGCCCAACCCGCCGCCTGTGCAGGTGCAGCCGAACATTCCGCCGCCGGCTCCGCCTGCGCGCATCGTTCCGCCGCCCGCGCCAGCAGCGCCGCCCGCGCCGCGCCCGGCTCCGCCGCCGCCGCCACCACCCGCCGTGGACCGTTCGCGTGCCGCGTCGCCCGAAGGCCAGCAAGGCTGGGCTCGCCGGATTTCGGAAAACTACCCCTCGCGCGCCCTGCGCCGCGAGATCGAGGGCACCGTCGGTGTCTCCGTGACGGTAGGACCGAATGGCCGCGTGTCTGGCTGCCGTGTGACCCGGCCAGCCGATCCGGAACTGGATGCTGCTGCCTGCGATGGCATGGAGCGGTATGCCCGTTTCACACCGGCGCTGGATCGTGACGGGAACCCCACCTCGGGCTCGTTCTCGACCAGCATCGTGTACCAGCTCAACTAATTACTAGATTTCTCTAGAAGAGGATTTTCAGCATGCTTATCGAACTTTTGGCAGCGACGGGCGGCGAAGCTGCGCCGGTCAATGAATTCGGCTTCGTCAAGGCCATGGAAGAAGGCGGCCCGGTCGCCTGGTCGATCCTTGCCGTCATGATCATCATGTCGGTCGGATCGTTCTACATCCTGATCACGAAGTATTTCGAACAGAACCGCGTGATGCGCGAGTACAGCTCGAACCGTACCGCGTTCTGGAATGCCGGCAGCATCAAGGACGGCGCCAACAAGTTCGACAAGAACAGCGCCTGGCGCCAGCTGGTCGATGACGGCATCCGTGCCGGCGACGAATCGTCCAAGATGCAGGACAGCCTGGAATCGCACGACTGGCTGCACGGCACGCTGGCCCGTTCGGAATCCGCAATCAACGCCAAGCTCGCCGGCGGTCTGCCGTTCCTCGCCACCGTGGGTGCTACCGCACCGTTCGTCGGCCTGCTCGGCACCGTGATCGGCATCTATCGCGCGCTCATCAACATCGGCCTCTCGGGCTCTGCCTCGATCGACAAGGTCGCCGGCCCGGTGGGTGAAGCGCTCATCATGACCGCCATCGGCCTGCTGGTCGCCGTGCCCGCGGTGTTTGCCTACAACTACCTGCAGTCGCGCAACCGTCGCATCGCCGCGATGCTTTCGGGCTTCTCGACCGACCTGCAGGCGAACATCACCTCGCGCGGCGCGGTGAAGCCGGCCATCATGACCGGCACCTCCACGCAGCAGGCCGGCAAGGCTGCCCGCACCGCCCCGGCCGCTGCCGGTGCCACAGGCTCGACCACCACGACCAT
The DNA here is from genome assembly GCF_009827335.1 of Aurantiacibacter arachoides. GTDB lineage: Bacteria > Pseudomonadota > Alphaproteobacteria > Sphingomonadales > Sphingomonadaceae > Alteraurantiacibacter > Alteraurantiacibacter arachoides. The sequence goes on from NZ_WTYH01000001.1 coordinate 2,690,682, forward strand.
GGGTGCCGCTCCGGCCACCGCGCGTCCGGTCGGTTCGGCTTCGACGACCACTACGACGACGACCACGCCGAAGCGCTGATTGAACGTACCGAACGCTGGCGGGCACCTTCGCATGCGGGTGCCCGCCGCTTTCAAAGCAAGTTTTGTGAGATAGGACGAGACACATGGCCATTTCATTGGGAGCCGGCGAAGAAACCCCGATGTCCGACATCAACACCACGCCGCTGGTGGACGTGATGCTGGTGCTGCTGATCATCTTTCTGATCGCCGTTCCGGTGGCCATCCAGACCGTGGAGGAACTGCAGATCCCCATCATCGCGTCGAACGAATCGGACGACAAGGTGGAGAACCTGCTGATCACGGTGTCGACGACCGATGCCGAAGGGCGCACCCCGCGCACGATCCGTTCGGGCTTTTCCGGGGCGATTCGCGAAGGCGAGTGCCGGATCTTCCTGAATAACACGACGCTGGTTGATTCGAGCGATCTGTATGACGCCGCCTTCGCCCGTCTCGATGCCATCGTGCAGCGTGCCGGCGGACCGGAAGCGATCATGCAGGATCCCGACCTGATCCCGCAGGTGCACATCCGCGGCGACAAGAACGCCCCGTGGCGCTGCGTTGCCGGCACGATCTTCAACATCCAGGCGGCCGGCTATCCCACCGTTGCCTTCATTTCGAATCCCGTCGATCCCAACTGATCGACGCTGGTACAGGTTTAGGAGTACGCAATCATGGCAATGGCAGGCGGTTCAGACGACGGCGCGCCGATGATGGAAATGAACATGACGCCGTTGATCGACGTCCTGCTCGTGCTCCTCATCATGTTCATCATCACCATTCCGGTGGCCACCCACGCGGTGAACATCGATCTTCCCGCGCCCAGCAACACGCCGGACAATCCGCCGGTGGACCCGATCAAGAACAAGATCGTGCTCACGCCCCAAGGCGACATCCTGTGGAATGCCCAGCCCATCAGCCAAGGTCAGCTGGTCGGCAACCTGCAGCAGTCGCTCTCCTTCGCGGTGGAGCCGGAACTGCAGTTTGAGCCCGAGGCTCAGGCAAGCTACGATCTGGCAGCCCAGGTGCTGAACATCATCAAGGCCTCGGGGGTGACCAAGTTCGGCTTCGTCGGCAACGAACAGTATCGCAGCTTCGGCTGCGGCGATTGCGCGCCGCTGCAAAGCTGATCCTGCCGAATGGTAGATACGAAAAGGCGGCTTCGGCCGCCTTTTTTGTTGCCCGGAACGGACACGCTCCCGTGGCTCTTGACTTGCCTCCTTCCACGTGATGTTATGATGTCACAAGATCGAGAGGAGAATGCCATGGCGTTTCGTTCCCGACTGCTGGGCCGGCACACGGTCACCACACCATCACCCATAATGGACCTCAACGTCACGCCGCTGATCGACGTGCTGCTCGTCCTGCTTGTCATGGTCATCCTGAGCGTTCCGATCGCCACGCACCAGATCGACGTCGATCTGCCGACCAGTGACAACGCGCCAAGCGAACCCGAGCAGATAGCCCTGGTCGTCACAGAGGGCGGCGCGGTCCTGTGGAACGGCGACGCGCTATCCCGTACCGAACTGCAAGGCCGCCTTGCCATGGCCGCCGCCAATGCCGCCGACCCGGTCATACGTTTCGAGCCCGAAGCGAACGCCAGTTACGACGACGCGGCGCAGGTCATCCATCTCGTTGGCGAGGCGGACATCCGCCGCTTCGCATTTGCCGGTAACGAACGCTACCGGCAGTGGGATGCGAACTAGGCGATCCTGCCTCGCGCCGTTCGCCTACAACCACGGCCAGCCCATCCGCCACAAATCGGCCTCGCCGGTCGCCGGGAAGGTGCCGACCGGGAGGGCGCTGGTCGCCACAACCTGTCCGATGCACGCGCAGCCATAGCGGTCGATCTCCCGTAGCTCTGCGATGACGCGCTGCCGCCCCTCACGCCGCACGGCGATCGCTTCTCTCTCGACTGCGTTGGGCAGGTCTTATGGAAGGGCCCAAGCGTGGAAGACATCGCGTTGCAGGCGATCCTCTCGCAAACGCTCGGCCAAAACCCGCAGCCTGCGCTTTGCATCGAACCCGATGATCTTTCGAACACCGCCAGGTTCCGCCCTGATCGCGGTGCCAGCGCGGCCTTGGCGATTGCGCCCCAGCGCCGGGAATGCAGGGACACTTACCCGGAGTAATCGGGCTCCAATCCCGGCAGTTCCTCCACCCGCATCGCCGCGCTGGCCAGGCTTTCGGCCTCCAGCAGCAGTTCGTCGTCCTGCGCCCCCTGCGGAACGCTTTCGCGGCCTACCATCACCATCACCGGCACTGCCAGCGGGCTGACCCGGTCGAGCACGACGTGCTCCAGCCGTTCGCCCGCGGTGTCGAGCAGATCGCCCAGGCGGCCGATATCGGTCATCCGCGCACGGGCATCCTGCCAGGCGGCCTCGATCAGCACGTGGTCAGGCTCGTACTTGCGCAGCACGTCGTAGATCAGATCGGTGGAAAAGGTTACCTGCCGCCCGGTCTTGCGCTTGCCGGGGTGCTGCCGCTCCACCAGCCCGCCAATCACCGCGACCTCGCGAAAGGCGCGCCGCAACAGGTGCGAATCCTGCACCCAGTCGATGAATTCGTCGGTCAGGATATCGGGGGAGAGGAGCGCGGCCGGATCGTCGACAGGCCGCAATCCCCAGACCGCCAGTGAGTAATCATTGGCCGTGAACCCGCCGGGCATCAGGCCCAGGTCCTCCATCCGCTTGGTGATGAGCATGCCCAGCGACTGGTTCGCGTTCCAGCCAATGAAGGTGTAATAGACGGTGTAGTGCCGCTTGGCGTGCGGGAAGCTTTCGACCAGCAGGTTGTCCGGCCCCGGCATCTGGCTGCGCCAATCCTGCACTTCCAGCCATTCGCGCACGTCATCGGGGAACCGCGCCCAGCCAGCCCGGTCGACCAGCATCGCGCGCACCCGGTCCGCCAGGTGCGTGGTCAGCGGCAGGCGCAGCCCGCCGTAGGAGGGGATCATCGCCGCCTTGCTGCTGGCGCGCACGATCAGCTCCATGTCCTTTAGCTGTTCGACCTCGACGTTGACGCCGGCGAACTGGAACGTGTCACCCGTGCGCAACGATGCGGCGAAGCGTTCCTCCACCTTGCCCAGGCTGCGCCCGCTGCGGAAGCGCACTTCCAGCATTTCGGAATCGACGATGATCCCGGCGTTCATGCGGTGGCGATAGGCCTGCTCAGGGTGGCTCAGTCGCCAGATGGCATCCCCGTTCGCATCCACCTCGCGCACGATGCGTTTGAACTTGTCGTAGGCGCGCAGCGAATACCCCCCCGTGGCGACGAATTCGAGCACGCGCGCCCACGTGTCCTCGTCGATCATGGCATAGGCCCAGCACGAGCGGATTTCGGACAGCAATTCCTTTTCCGCGAACGGCCCCGCGCAGGCGCAACCCATCACGTGCTGGGCCAGGACATCGAGCCCGCCGGGGCGGAAATCCTCGCCGTCGCGCTGGCCTTCCTCGACGGCTTCCTTGGCTGCGGTCGCTTCCAGAAATTCGAAGCGGTTGCCAGGCACCAGCAAGGCCCGGCTGGGGCTGTCGAGCCGGTGGTTGGCGCGCCCGATGCGCTGCAACAGCCGGCTGGAGCCCTTGGGCGCGCCCATCTGCACGACGAGGTCAATATCGCCCCAGTCGACCCCCAGATCGAGGCTGGCCGTGCACACCAGCGCGCGCAGATCGCCGCGCGCCATCGCCGCCTCCACCTTGCGCCGCGCTTCCTTGCTCAGCGACCCGTGGTGAATGCCGATGGGCAGGTTGTCCTCGTTCGCATCCCACAGGTGCTGGAAGATGTATTCGGCGAGAAAGCGCGTGTTGGTGAACACCAGCGTGGTGTTGTTGGCGCGGATGCGCTGGTAAAGCTGCGGGATCGACCAGGTCGCCGCGTGGCCGCCCCACGGCACGCGCTCCTCGTCGGGCAGCAGGATCTCCACCTCCGGCTCGGCGCCCTCCTCGCCCTCCACCATCGCCACGGTATCGACATCGCCCCATGGCGCGATCCAGCCGCGAAAGGCCTCTGGATCGGCCAGCGTGGCTGACAGGGCGGCGCGCTGCACGGTCGGAGCAATCGCCTGCAACCGCGTGAGCGCGAGCGCGAGCAGATCGCCGCGCTTCTGCGTGGCAAAGGCGTGGATTTCGTCAATCACCACGCGCTTCAGTCCGGCAAACAATGTCGCGCTATCCTCGAAACTCAGCAGCAGCGACAGGCTTTCGGGCGTGGTGAGCAACACGTTGGGCGGGCGGCTGCGCTGGCGTTTCTTGCGATCGGATGGCGTATCGCCGCTGCGGGTCTCGACGGTGATGTCCAGCCCCATCTCCGCGATCGGGGCGAGCAGGTTGCGCTGAACGTCATGCCCGAGGGCCTTCAACGGTGAGACATACAGCGTATGGAGCCCGTCAGGCCTGGTGCCCGATCCGATGCGGGAGGGGGCGAACGCCGCGAGCGTGGGCAGGAAACCCGCCAGCGTCTTGCCGGCGCCGGTATCGGCCACCAGCATGGCGTGCCGGCCGGCATCGCTCGCCGTCAGCATCTCTGCTTGGTGGCGCCGCACACGCCAGCCCCGACCGGCAAACCATGCGGCAATTTCGGGCGGGACAACGGATTCGGCCATGAAGATGAAATGATGGTTGTCCGGGTCCGGGGCAAGATGGACCTGCGCTGCATATCATTTCGCGACTTGTCGCTGGGCCGTACCAATTCGACCGGCATTGCTATGCCAATACAATCGCTTGTTTCGCCAAAACGCGCTTTCTGCGCGCCGAGCCGTGGAGCGATTCAGCCATAGCGTCCGTTGGACAATCACAAGGCGCACAGAATAGCGCCGACGGTCTGCGCGAACTTGCCCTGTCCTTCTTGCAGACCGCGAATTGAGTTCTCTCGCGACAGGAGAGGAGACTATCATGGCCGACCGTTATCAACGAAACCCCAATCGCAGTTCCAATCAGGACATGCCGCGTCAGCGTTCCAGCTGGCAGGAGGAGCAATTCCAGAGCGACCGATCGAACCGCTATGGTGACGATATGCAGAGTTCCTACGATCAGTTCGGCAGTGACCGTTTTGACAATGACAGCTACGGCAGTTCGCGCGGTGGCATGCAGGGGAGTGGCTACCAATCGAGCCAGCAGGGTCGCTCACGGTCTTCCTACGCGCCGCTCGACGAATACGATCGCCCCGGCGGGAGCTATGGTGCCGCCGGCGGTGGATCGCAGTCGTCGGGCATGCATGGCAGCTTCCGTGGCGACAGCTATGGCGGGGAGGCCATGAGCGGCGGCTACGGTGGCCAAAGCGACTATTCGCGTGGCTACGGCATGACGAGCGGCGGCACCGCATACAGCGGCGGCTCTTCCTCTAGCGGTGGCTATTCGGGTGGCGGCTATGCCGGCAGCGGCAACCGCTCCGACCACGATCGCGGATTCTTCGAACGCGCGGGCGACGAAATCGCCAGCTGGTTCGGTGACGACGAGGCGGAACGCCGCCGCCGCGAGGATCACAGCGGCCGCGGGCCAAGCAACTATTCGCGGTCCAACGAACGCCTGCTGGAAGATGCTTGCGAAAAGCTGACGCACGACCGCGGTGTCGATGCGAGCAACATCCAGGTGACCTGCGATAACAACGAAGTCACGCTGGATGGCACGGTCGGCACCCGCTGGGAGAAGCGCCGGGCGGAGGATTGCATCCACGGGATTTCCGGGGTCAACCATGTGCAGAACAACCTGCGCGTGATGGGCAGCGGCTCGCAGAGCGGCACCACCTCGCAGACGGGCGCCACCGCGCAAGGCACCTTGCAGACCGAATCCTGATCAGGATTCGATACCGTTACGCTACGAGGGGCTCGCTGCGGCGGGCCCCTTTTTGCGTCGCCTGATCGGCCCAGCAGATCCGGGAAATGGCTTTCGCAGACCCTGCATGACGATAATGACCGGGTCTGGGGTCCTTCACCCCGCCGTCTGCACCATGGCAGCGCCGCCAGCCGGGTTTCCCCGTGACCGTCAGGCCCGTGCTTCCTCCACACCGGCGCTGTTATGCCGCAGCGCGTTCAGCACGGTTTCCACGATCTGCGGCGCGTTCAGACCGGCCTCGTCGTACTGTTTTGTCGGATCGTCGTGGTCGAGGAACACGTCCGGCAGGCGCATGGTGCGGATCTTGAGGCCGCCCGTGGCACTGTCGGGATCGATCAGGCCCTCGTCGCTCGCCATGGTGAGGACGTGGGCCCCCAGGCCGCCGATGGCAGCTTCCTCGATGGTGACCAGCACATCATGGCTGGCGGCGAGGCGGCGGATGAGATCCTCGTCGAGCGGCTTGGCGAAGCGCATGTCGGCGACCGTGGTGGCAAGGCCCTTGGCCTCCAGCTGATCGGCTGCCTTTTTCGCTTCTTCCAGCCGCGTGCCGAGCGAGAGGATGGCGACCTTGCCACCCTTCTCGATTTCGCCGGATTGGGGGCGCACGATCCGGCCCTTGCCGATGTCCAGCTTCTGCAGCTGTGCCGGAATTTCCACGCCCGTGCCATTGCCGCGCGGATAGCGAAACGCGATGGGCCCGCTGTCATGCTCGGCGGCGGTATAGGTCATGTGGGCGAGTTCGGCCTCGTCCGCAGCGGCCATCACCACGAAATTGGGCAGGCTCGCCAGATAGGTCACGTCGAAGCTGCCAGCATGGGTTGCGCCATCGGCGCCGACGAGGCCGGCGCGGTCGATGGCGAAGCGCACGGGCAGGTTCTGGATCGCCACGTCGTGCACCACCTGATCGTAGGCGCGCTGGAGGAAGGTGGAATAGATCGCCGCGAACGGCCGCATCCCCTGCGCGGCCAGGCCGGCGGCAAAGGTCACGCCATGTTGTTCCGCGATGCCGACGTCAAAGGCGCGGGTCGGGTGCGCCTGGGCGAACTTGTCCACCCCGGTGCCGCTCGGCATGGCGGCGGTGATGGCGCAGATGCGATCGTCCGTATCGGCCAGCCTGGCCAGCGTTTCACCGAACACGTTCTGGTAGGCGGGCGGACCGCTGGCGGACTTGGCCTTTTCGCCCGTCACCACGTCGAATTTCGGCACGCCGTGATACTTGTCGGCGCTATTCTCGGCAAAGGGATAGCCCTTGCCCTTGGTGGTCACGACATGGACGAGGATCGGCCCCTGCTCGCTGTCGCGCACGTTTTCCAGAACCGGCAGCAGGTGATCGAGGTTGTGGCCGTCGATGGGCCCTACGTAATAGAAGCCAAGTTCTTCGAACATGGTCCCGCCGGTCACCATGCCGCGGGTAAATTCCTCCGCCTTTTCAAGGCCGGAGTGGACCTTGCGCGAAAGCTTGCGCGCCACCTTGGACGCAAGGCTGCGCAGTCCAAGGTATTCGCTGCTCGATACCATGCGCGCGAGATAGGCAGACAGCCCGCCGACGGGCGGGGCGATCGACATGTCGTTGTCGTTGAGGATGACGATGAGGCGGTTCCCCGCCTGCTCGGCGTTGTTCATCGCCTCGTAGGCCATGCCTGCGCTCATCGCGCCGTCGCCGATCACCGCGATCGCCTTGCCCGGCTGGCCCTTCAGCTTGTTGGCGACGGCAAAGCCCAGCCCCGCGCTGATCGAGGTGGACGAGTGCGCCGCGCCGAAGGGATCGTATTCGCTCTCGGATCGCTTGGTAAAGCCCGAAAGCCCGCCGCCCTGGCGCAGGGTGCGGATGCGATCGCGCCGGCCGGTGATGATCTTGTGCGGATAGGCCTGGTGCCCGACGTCCCAGATCAGCCGGTCTTCCGGCGTGTTGAACACGTAATGGATCGCCACGGTCAGTTCGACCACGCCAAGGCCGCTGCCAAGGTGACCGCCGGTGGAGCCGACGGCATCGATCATCTCCGTGCGCAACTCGTCCGACAGCTGGCGAAGCTGGTCGGGGCTCAGGCGGCGCAGGTCGTGGGGCGTATCGACGGTGTCGAGAAGGGGAGTGTGCGGACGGGCAGAAGTCATCGCGCCACCCTACACACGAAAATTCTGCCTGTCGATGAACCGGAGAACCGGCCCGGTCACAATCTTGTGCGCGGACCTGCGGGCTGTCAGCCGGCGCAATCGGCGCACAGGCCGCGCAGTTCGACGACCGGGCGCACCTGGGCAAACCCATGCACCTTGCCGGCATCGCGCAGGGCGCCGGTCAACCTGTCATCGTCGAAATGGTCGGCCTGGCCGCAATCGTCGCAGATCAGGAAGACGCAATCGTGCCGGCAGCCGGGATGGGTGTTGACCAGATAGGCGTTCGCGCTCTCGATCCGGTTCGCAAGGTTGGCGCGCACGAACAGGTCGAGAATGCGATAAACACTGTTGGCGGCCACGCGCTTGCCGCGCAGCTTGCCCACATCCTCGGCAATGTCATAGGCGCTGGCAGGCCGTTCCATCGCGGCAAGGGCGCGAAACACGCCCTCGCGCATGGCGGTCCATTGTTCGCCTGCGTCGACAAGGACGGCCGCGGCTTCCTCGATCAGCCGGTCGCCCGAATGCTCATGATGCTTGTGCTGTGTTGCCATGCCCGTAACATAGGGGCGGCGGCACGCTTCGGCAATCGGCTCAGCCGGTGCGGAAGCGTTCGCGATACAGCGAGGGGAACTGCGTGCGCAAAGCCGCCACCTTGGGGGCGTCCCACCGACGGATATAGCCGCTGGTCGGATTATTGAGCATGTAATCCTGGTGATCGGCCTCTGCCGGATAGAAGCGCTGGTAGCTTTCCACCCGCGCCGCGATGGGGCTGCGCCACACGCCCGAGGCGCCCATCTGCCGAACATAGGCCTGTGCCACGGCACGCTGCTCCGCCGTGACCGGCACGATGGCGGAACGATACTGGCTTCCACGATCGGGCCCCTGGCGATTGACCAGGGTGGGGTCGGCACCCACGGAGAACAGGATCTGCAACAACTGGTCGTAGCGGACGACAGACGGATCGTAGGTTACCCGCACGGCTTCGGCATGGCTGGTGCCGCCGGCCGACACCTGGCGATAGGTCGCAGTGTTGGCACTGCCGCCGTGATAGCCCGATACCGCACTCGTCACGCCGCGAACGTGGCTGAACACACCCTCGATGCCCCAGAAGCAGCCACCGGCAAAGATGGCGGTCTGAAGGCCACGCTCATTGGCCTGCCGGGTGGCAACGGGCGCATCGAACACCTCTTCCGCCATGGCCGTAGCAGGCAGCGAAAGCGCGCCCAGACCCAGCGTAGCGGCAAGGAAGAGGGATTTGATGCGCATTACGCCACTCCGAGCTTGGGGAGGATGTCCACCGCCAGGAATACGGCGGTGGCGCCGAAGCCGACGAAGAACGAGCGAAAGAGGTCCGAGTTGAAAAGTTTCATGATTCTGTCCAGTCGAAATAGGTCTTGGTCCCCGTCCTACAAGACAGGGGTTACCTTCGCCTGAATTCGATTGTTGTGCTGGGTTAAGCCCTGCTTGGCGCTCGATGACGCGCCTAGTGGCGGAAATGCCGCTTGCCGGTAAAGACCATGGCAATGCCCGCCTCGTCGGCGGCGGCGATCACCTCGTCGTCGCGCGTCGATCCGCCCGGCTGGATCACCATCGTCGCCCCTGCCTCGATAGCCGAGAGCAGGCCATCTTTGAACGGAAAGAACGCGTCGGAGGCAACCGCGCTGCCGTGGGTGCGCGGCGCATCCCACCCGGCGGCCTCTGCGGCCTCGGCGGCACGCTGGGCGGCGATGCGGCTGGAATCGCGGCGGTTCATCTGGCCTGCGCCGATGCCCGCGGTCGCGCCGTCCCTGGCGTAGACGATGGCATTGGACTTGACGTGCTTGGCAACCTTCCACGCGAACAGCGCATCGGCGAGTTCGCCTGGCGTCGGCTGGCGCTGCGTCACCACCGTGAGGTCGCCCTCGCCCACCACGCCGTCGTCGCGCGACTGCAGCAGGTATCCGCCCGCGATGCTCTTCATTTCCAGGCCGAAGCGCGCCGGATCGGGCAGGCTATCGACCAGCAGCAGCCGCAGGTTGGGTTTGGCGGCAAAGGCTTGCCGCGCGGCGTCGTCGGCACCCGGAGCGATGACGACTTCGGTGAAGATCCGCGTGATAGCCTGCGCGGTCGGCCCGTCCAGCGAGACATTGCTGGCGACGATGCCACCGAAGGCCGACACGCTGTCACACGCGAGCGCGGCCTCCCACGCCTCGTGCAGGGTATCCGCCACGGCCACGCCGCAGGGGTTGGCATGTTTCACGATGACCACGGCGGGGCGATCGGCGGGAAATTCTGCCACCAGCCCCAGCGCCGCGTCGGCGTCGTTCAGGTTGTTGTAGCTTAGCTCCTTGCCCTGCACCTGGCTTGCCTGGGGCACGCCCATGCCGGCAGGGCCAGCGGGCAGGTAGAGCGCCGCGTGCTGGTGCGGGTTCTCGCCATAGCGCAGCGTGTCGCCGCGGGTCATGGCGAGGCTGAGCGAGGCGGGGAAACGCTCCTGCTGGTCGGCAAAGGCGAACCACTGGCCGATGGCGCTGTCGTAGGCGGCGGTGGCGGCAAAGGCCTTGGCAGCCATGCGCTTGCGGAACACCAGCGTGGTCGCCCCGTCGTGATCGGCCAGTTCTTCGTAAAGCGCGGCATAATCCGCCGGATCGGTGAGAATCGTCACGTAGGCGTGGTTCTTGGCCGCCGAACGCACCATGCTCGGCCCGCCGATGTCGATGTTCTCGATCACCGTGTCACGATCCGCGCCGCTCGCGACGGTCTGCGCGAAGGGGTAGAGGTTAACCACGACAAGGTCGATCGCGCCGATCTCGTGCGTGTCCATCGCCCGCGCATGGTCGGGATCGTCGCGCACGGCCAGCAATCCGCCGTGGATCATCGGGTGCAGCGTCTTCACCCGGCCGTCCATCATCTCGGGAAAGCCGGTCACGTCGGATACGTCGCGCACATCGAGCCCCGCCTCGCGCAGCGCCCGTGCGGTGCCGCCGGTGGAAACGAGTTCGACCCCGTTCTTCGCCAGGCGACTCGCCAGCTCGACGATACCCGTCTTGTCGGACACCGACAGCAGCGCCCGCCTGATTGCTACGTCGTCCATGCGTGAATGCTATCCCATCTTCTTCAGCAGCCAGGCGAAATTGCCACCCCCGCGCGACGCGAGGCCCTGGATCACCAACTGCTGTACCGAATGTGGGCGGCCGTTGCCATCGACCCACAGGCTTTCCTCGATTTCGACCTTCTCGGCCCCGGTCGCGAACTGCCACAGCGCGCCGTCGGGCAGCAGCAGGCTGGCGCCCTTGCCGCCCGGCGTCAGCGTCGCCTCGACATGGCGACCAAGGTGGAAACGGATGGCGTAGGGCACCTTGCCGCGCTGGCCCTTGCGCCCCGAGGGGACGAGCACGTCCTCCCCGCGCAGCTCGCTGCCGTCATCGCGCAGGATCAGAATGCGCTTGTGCAGCAGGCCAAAGCGCGCCGCATAGCCATCGTGGCTCGCCTCCAGGCGTCGCGCGCCGCCCCCCGCGCCTGTTTCGTCCAGCTTCACGGCCCGCAGGTCCACCTCGACCTCGCCTACGCCGCTGCCCAGTTTGCCGTCGAGCAGTACGGCGGTGGAATTGGCATCGCCCAGCGTCAGCGTGGAATGCGCCGCGGTGGCACGCAGGCCCTGTTCGATGCGGATCGGCACCTGCCCGCCGGCCAGCGCGGCGCCACCGCAGTTGACGATCAGCCGATGATCGCCGTGACTGAATTCGAACGCCAGCGTGGACGCGCAGCCGTTGCGCGCATGGCGGCCGAGCGGCGGCGGCGAGGCATCGACCTGCAATACCGCAGGCCGGGCCGCCAGCCGCTGGTAACCCCAGCCGCGCGGATCCTTGAGCGGACGGGCGCGCACACCACTTGCCTCGACCAGCGCGGCCAGCCGGTCTGCCGGGGTCGCGGCCCCGCCCTGCCAGCTGCCAAGGCCGCCATCGCCATGGGTGAGCGCCAGCAGCGGCGGCACCAGCATGGCCTGCACGCGGGCGATCGCCTGCGGTATCTCGCGGCGCACGGCGCGATAGCAGGCGGCAAGATCGACGAGCAGCGCCACCGCCTCCATCTGCGCCACCGGCGAACGCGACAGCACGCCGCCATCCTCGCCCACAAGTTCGCCCAGCGCGTGGGCCAGGCCAGCCTCGCCAAACAGGCGCCGCGGCTTGCCTTCGGGCAGCAGCAGGCCTGCGGCGACGATCGCACACCAGCCGGCCACCTCGCCCAGCCGGTCGTCCGCCTTGCCGACATGGCGATCCAGCCAGCGCGCCGTCTGCGCCATCTCTGCCATCGCCCGCGCGCGCAATCTGCCGTCCTTGCCCGAGAGGATAAGCGGCGCGTGCACCAGCCAGGCGAGCAGGCGATGCCCGGCAAATTCGACCTTCCACGCCGGCCCCTTGCCCGCCCCCCTGCCCTGTGCAGGATTGGCGTCCAGCCAGCGCGTCAGCAGACGCTCTGCCACGGCCGTGCATTGCTGGCGCGGGGTGCAGCTATCGAGATCGCGCAGCCAGCCAAAGCCGTGGACCGCGCTTTCGAACGGCGGGGTGAGCTTGGCGGTGGGCCCGAAGTCCACCTGCTCGATGGGGGCCTTCAGGCCGTGGATGGTGAAATGCCCCGCGCGAAGGGCCATACCGGTGGCCCGCTCGCCAGGCAGCGGACTTTCCACTGTTGCCAGCAGCCGCAGCCCGGCCGGCTTGCGGAACGGCGCGATCAGCAGCGGACCCGGCAGCCCCATGCGATAGGCGAAGCGCATCACGCGTTCGCCCGGCGTGATTTCCGGAGGCGCGAAATCGGTGACGACCAGGGCGCGGTCGGCTGAGATGGTTTCGGGAGCACGTTCCACCAGCGCCTCATCGATCCCGTCGTTCAGCGCAAAAGCACCCGCGGCATCCTCTGCACTCCGATCCTGGCCCCGGCGCTGTCGCGCCGCCCGCGCCAGTTCGAGCGTTTCGGCGTTCATTCACCGTCCCCGCGCAGCGCGGCGATATTGCGTGCGTAATGGTCCGGCCCACCTTTGAAGGTGGCCGAACCCGCCACCAGCACGTCGGCCCCGGCGTCCACACAGAGCCTTGCCGTTTCCGGGGTGACGCCGCCGTCGACCTCGATCAGCACGTCGTGCCCGCCCTTGTCGATCATGCTGCGGATCGCCGCGATCTTGCGCAACTGGCTGGCAATGAAGCTCTGGCCGCCAAAACCGGGGTTCACGCTCATCACCAGCACCAGGTCGATCTCCTCAAGGAGGTAATCGAGCATCTTGGCGGGCGTTCCGGGATTGAGCGAGATACCTGCCTTGCAGCCGGCGTTGCGAATGGCCTGGACCGTGCGGTGGACATGGGCACCCGCCTCGGGATGCACCGTGATCATGTCGGCCCCGGCCTGCGCAAACGGTTCGATCCAGGCATCGACGGGGGAGACCATCAGGTGAACGTCGAAGGTCTTGGCCGAATAGGGCCGCAGGGCCTTTACCACGTCGGGCCCGATGGTGATGTTGGGCACGTAATGCCCGTCCATCACGTCGACATGGATCCAGTCGCACCCGGCTTCGTCGATCGCGCGCACCTCTTCGCCCAGCCGGGCAAAATCGGCCGAAAGGATCGAAGGCGAGATGAGCGGGCGCGCCATAAGTTAACGAGCAGCGATAGGGGCGCGCGAATCGCCGCTCAAGGCGGCGATGGGCGGTTTGCCCATGATGGCGGGGGAAAACTTGCGGCAAATGGCGCCTGGCGATGCTTAAGCCGCCATTCAGTGCCTGGCGATCATGGGCAGGGGCGAACATTCCGTTACAGCCCGCATGATCTCGATCATGCCCGATCCGTGCGTCGGACCGAGGCTGATCCGGGAGCCGACCTGACCTGACTAGGCGAGAAATTATGACCAGACGACCTTCCATGACCAGTGCGGCGATCCTTGCAGGTGCGCTGTTTGCAACCGGCCTCGCCACGCCGGCGAGCGCGCAGCAGTATCGTAACGAAATCCGCCATTCGGCCGCGCCCTGCCAGGGTGCCGGGCCGGCGGTGTGGATCACCGTGGCCGGGGTTTCCGCCTCGCGCGGCACCTTGCGCGTCCAGCTCTACCGCGGCACCAGCGCCGACTGGCTGGAAAGCGGTCGCTGGCTCAATCGCATAGAATTGCCCGCACGCGCTGGCACCATGCAGGTATGCATGCCCGTGCCCGCCGCCGGCACCTATGCCATCGCGATCCGCCACGACGTAAACGGCAATGGCGGTACCGACCTGCGCACCGATGGCGGCGGCATGTCGAACAATCCCAGCATCAATATCTTCAACCTCGGCCGCCCCAGCGTGGAGCGCACGCGGTTCTCGGTCGGGCGCGAGGTGAAGCCGATGTCCATCCGCATGCGTTACATGTGAGGCATCAAGGCGTGCGCTTTGCGCGCCACACCTGATTCAGCACCCCGGGCCCCACGAGCAGCGCGGCGAGCATGGGGTGGCGTTCGCGCCACGGCGTCATCTCGATCCTGATGCCGGTGTGCCGTTCCACCTTCCAGGCCGCGTAGCGCCCGGCCCCGTCGAACGTGCGCGTGGCGCGCAGCAGGCGCGCCAGGTTGAGCGGCTTGCCGAGCCGCCGCCGCCTCGTCCACCAGCGCAGGATAGCGTCGCGCCTTCCGCGCGGCAGTGATGGGCGGATGACGCCATCGGCTTGCGAAAAAGGAATGTCGGCGCTTTCCAGCGCGAGCGGCAGCAGACCTTCGAAATGTGCCGCGTTGAGCGCGAGGATGGACTCCTCCCGGCCCGGTCTTTCCACCCGCAGCTCAGCCCGGTAGGTGGCGCGAAACAGCGCCCGCCAATAGTCAGCCTCTGTCCCGTGCGCCGGCCCCACCGCCACTGCCAGCCGCGCCGCGGTGCGGCAGGCCGCCGCCACCGCTTCGGCAACTTGCGTGCGCGCCGTCGCATCGCGGCTCCAGACCAGCGCGCTGGGCTGCACGAAGCGCGCCCATATCGTGGTATCCAGGGTCTCGCCCGCCGCTGCCTCTGTGAATTTTGCCAGGGTCATGGTGGCGATCTTGGCGCGCAGCATTTCGCTGGTGCCGTCGCCGCGGTGCATCCACTCGCGATAGGACACGGTGGGCCATAACCCGCGCTCGGGCGCGCCCGGCAAAAGGACGTAGAAGTCGAGCACGCCCTCGCGCAGTCCGGTCCTGAGGTTGGAGCCATAGAACAGCACGGCCAGCGCGCCCGCCTCGCGCGCCAGGCGATCGGCAAAGGCGGTCACGGCAGGATCGACAGGGCGGGCGAGCACCGGCCCGGCGCGCAAGGCCAGGGTCACGGCACCACGAAGCGCAGCGGGGCGCCCGCGCCGAGGCGATAGTCCCCGGGCGGAAAGGCCTCCCCGTCGAGCACGAAGGTATCTTCCAGCGTGATGGAAAACGCATTGCCGCCCAGGCGATGAACACCGCGCCGCAGCGTCGCCTGGCTCATCCGCCCGCGCATCACGGCGCCGATCCGCAGCAGCAGGCTGCGCCGGGAATTGTCGAGCAGGATCAGCCGCACCGCGCCGGGTAGCCCCCGCATCGGGTCGAGCCCCAAGGGAAAGTTCTTCAGCGATGACGCGAACAACAGGTAGCGCTCGTCTTCCGGCAGCCCGCCGAAATGCGCCACCTCGCTGCCGTCCTCGCAGAACACGCGCATGCGCGATCCGCTGCGCCAGCCGTTGCGGCTGTTGCCGAGCAAGGCCTGCAACACGCTCCACGCTGCTGTCACCCCGACGACGGCGGCATTGAAGGCGCCCAGGTCGTGGCTCTTCTGGCCCAGCGCGATGCTGCGCGTGAAGATGCCACCGCCCATGATGAACCCGCGCACTTGCGATCGCGGATCGTCGCGCTGGGCGATCACCAGCGGGCGCCGCTCCACCGTCCGCCCTGCGCTCAAGGCCGTCAGCGCATCGCGAAACGTCCAGTCGGCGGGGATGCCGAGGTCGATGGCGAGGGCATTGGTCTTGCCCGCAGGCAGCACGATCAGCATGGGCCAGTCGTCACCGAAGATGCCGGCGCCGCAGGTCAGCACGTCGCGGATCGTGCCGTCGCCACCGTCGATGACGATGCAATCGACCTGCCGCGCGGCAAAATCGGCAAGCATGCCGGGCAACTCGCCGCGCCGGTTCGGACGTTTGACGATCACGCCATCCAGCACGTCGGCAGGGGCATCGGTATTCTCGTTGCGATGACTGCGCGCGTTACGGATGAGGCCGACCAGCGGGCGCGAACGGATGGGCGAAAGCGCGCCCTCGTTCGCCGGGTCGCGGCGCACAGGCCGCGCCGGGCCGACCTGCGGCAGTCGCTCGAATGTATGGATACCGCCGTGCATCGCGCTGCGCCTTTACACCCCCACACCCGTAAATGGCTATGGGGATTGTCTTTCCCGCCTGCAACTGTCGCGCCATTGCCACATGGCGATGCAAGGCCGCCACAGCCAGTGCTGCCAGCTTGCGCTTGCCAGTCGCCGGGACGGGGGCCTAGGCTCCATGCAATCGTTCCATCATCGGAGTTGCCCCGCATGCTCACCCGATCCCTGCTCGACGCCGCGCGCGGGCACGCCGATGCCATCATCTCGCTGCGCCGCGCGATCCATGCCGAACCCGAACTGGGGCTGGAAACGCCGCGGACGCTCGCCAAGGTCAAGGCCGCCCTCGCCGACCTGCCGCTGGAATGGCGCGAGGGGCCTGGCTGCACCGGCGCGGTGGCCGTGCTGAAAGGCGGCAGGCCCGGCCGCAGCGTGCTGCTGCGCGGCGACATGGACGCCCTGCCCATGACCGAGCGCACGGGGCTGGCCTTTGCCTCCACCATCGACGGGCGGATGCACGCCTGCGGCCACGATGCACACACCGCCATGCTGGCGGGCGCGGCGCGCGTGCTGGCGGACAGGCGCGACGACCTGGCGGGCGAGGTGCGCTTCATGTTCCAGCCGGGCGAGGAAGGCTTCCACGGCGCGCGCTTCATGCTGGAGGACGGACTGCTCGGCGGTGCTGGCGACTATCCGCTGCCCGACGCCGCCTTTGCCATCCACATCTGGCCCAACGCGCCGCACGGGCGTGTAGAGGCGCGCGCCGGCGCCATGATGGCCAGCGCCGACATGATCGAGATCACCGTCACCGGCAAGGGTGGCCACGCCTCCATGCCGCAGGATGCCGTCGATCCCGTGCCCGTCGCCGCCGAAATCGTGATCGCGCTGCAGAGCATGATCACCCGTCGCTTCGCCGCTACCGAGGCGACCGTCCTCACCATCGGCAAGATCGAGGCAGGCACCACCAACAACGTCATCCCCGATTCCGCCTATCTCCTCGGCACGATCCGCACGCTATCGCCCGAACGCCGCGCGGCGATGCGCGAAGCAGCGCGCGAGGTGGCCGAGAACATCGCCCGCGCCCACCGCTGCACCGCCGAGATCAAGATCACGCCAGGCTTCCCGCCGACCATCAACGATGCCCGCGCTGTCGCGCTGGGTGAGACGGTGGCAACGGATCTGGGCGGTGAGCATCCCTGGCAGACCCGCCCCGCGCCCACGATGGGGGCGGAGGACTTCTCCTACGTGCTGGAAAAGATACCGGGCGCGATGTTCTTCGTGGGCGTCGCCGCCAAGGGAGCGGACTGGCAGGATTGCTGCGGCCTGCATTCCACCCACATGGTGCTGGACGAAGCCGTGCTGCCCAAGGGCACCGCCTTCCTCGCCGGCTGCGCTACCCGCTTCCTCGACCGCGGCTTCGACTAGGCGAGCAGCAGCCGCAAGCCGCTGCCGCCCGGCGAGGGCGACAGGATGTCCGCAATAACTGGTGCAACGCAGAGCCCCTGGCGCACCCGACAGGATTCGAACCTGTGGCCTCTGCCTTCGGAGGGCAGCGCTCTATCCAGCTGAGCTACGGGTGCCAGGGGGCAGCGCGTAGCAACGGCTGGCGCACCCGCCAAGCCAAATCTCGCAAGCGGCGCGCGGTTACATCGCGCTTGGCAGTTGTTGCAGGGTTTCGCCGCCCTCGCGAAAAACACGCACGTTGAACCCGCCGCGGCGGCCGTCACGCAAGGGGTAGTAGGTGAGGGCGATCGTTTCGCCGGGTGCGAGGCTGCGGCGCGACCAGCCGGCGCGGCTGAGGTGATTGGGGCTCATGCCTTCGAATGCCCAGCGGTTGCCCGCCGTATCGCGGGCGTAGATGAAGGTGTGCGGATTGGTCCACACCCAGCGTTCGATGGTGAGGTTCTCCAGCCGGGTTTCGCGCCCCCAGTCGAACATCGCCGTCGAGTGGTGCGAGGATGCCGGAATGCTCAGCATTGCCAGCCCCAGAAACACGACCGCGCCGATCGTGCCGGCTTTCTTGGCGAAAAAGCGGTTCATGGCCTCTCCTGTGGCGCGCGACTGGATGCCGCCCTGTCGCCTCACCGGCATCCTGCCAGCATTTGCCGGACACAATCAACCCGCAGCTTGACGGGTCAGCTTGACTTGCCGGCCTGCCGCACAGCACTCTGGGCGCCATCAGGATGTGGCGGAGGGGGTGATGACCATGCGGCGATGGCTTGGGGCGGCGGCATTGGTGGTGGTTTGCACAGGTCCGCTGGCGGCGCAGGACAGTGCCTACGTCCCTCCGCGCGCCAGCCATTACGCGGACGTGACCGGCTGGCCCGACTTCACCGGCGTATGGGATCCCGACCGGTCCGCCCTGTTCGGCCGTGACGGGCGTATCGTCGTGACCCCGAAGCTGACCCCCGCGGCGCAGGCGCAGCTCGATGCGTTCCGCGCGCGGCAGGCCAGCGAGGGAGTAGACCAGTTCATGCAGGTGCACTGTATCCCGCCCGGCATGCCCGGCATCATGCGCCAGCCCTATCCAATCGAATTCCTCTTTTCGCCGGGCCGGGTCACGGTATTTGCAGAGACCTACAGCCAGGCGAGACGCATCACCGTCGATCCCGGGCGCACCCTGCCGACCGATCCCGACCCGCTGTTCAACGGCACGTCGGTGGGGCACTGGGAAGGCGATACGCTGGTGGTCGATACGGTCGGCTTCAATCCGTATGTGACTTACATGGCCGGGGTGACCCCGTCCGGGCAGATGCGGATACACGAGCATTTCTGGCTGTCGGCGGACGATGTGCTGTGGGTGCAAACGACGATCACCGATCCCGGCGTGCTGGCCGAACCCTTCGTGCAGACCATAGCCTATCGCCGCCAGCCGGACTGGGAGATCCGCGAATACGTGTGCAACGAGAACAACCGCCTGGTGGAGGGCGAGGACGGGGCCAATGTCGACCTGGGGCTGGAGGGCACGGATGATCCGTTCGGCCCGCCGCGCGAGTGAGCCCTAGCTCATCGAGCGCAGCACCGGCGGCGTTACCTCCCAGCCGCGCGCCGTGCGTGTGGCCGTGGCCGCGAACCCCTCGCCGCCGAGATTGCTGTAAGTCCGCGTCAGGGCCATCGGTTCGCCGGGCGGGTTCCGCCCCTCGCTAACGGCTTTTCAACGAGTCGAGCGGTATCTGCCGTATCCATGAACGCACCCCACCATCGTTTCGGTATCGGTCGCCCCGTTACCAATGCCAGCGCCACCAGCATGCGTTGGGCTGCGCTGGGGGAGGCGGGCAAGGTGGTCGCCATGCTCGCCGGGATCGAGCCCGAGCGCGAGGACAAGGGTGTGCGCAACTTCCCTGCGCAGATCCGCGACGCCGAACCGTGGCGGCGCGAACTGGCCGACAACGGCTGCATCGACCTCGCCGCGGTGATGGAGCCTGGCATTGCCGCCCTGCTGGCAATCAACGCCCGCGGGGCCGACTGCAAACCCGCCGCACTTGCCCTGTGGCGCGAATTTTCCGCCGCGCGCACCGCCATGCTCGGCCTGCTGCCGCCGAGCGGTGGAATGGGGCCGCGCAGAAGCGCCTGACGCTGCGCGGGGTGCAATCCCGCTTGACGGTGTTCTCATTTCGTTCCAGTTTCGCGGGCATGGATGATTCGCCCGCCGCCACTCTCTCCTCCCCCCGCCCCGGCCTGGTGGAGGACGAATTCACGCGCCGTTCGCGCGCCGTTTGCCGCGGTATCTGCCGCCTGTTCGCTCGCAACGACATCTGGGCGCTTACCGAAATGCCGCTGCGCAACGGTCGGCGCGCCGACCTCATGGGGATCGATGGCAAGGGCAAGATCGTCATCGTCGAGGTCAAGACCGCACGCGGCGACCTGCTGGGTGATGGCAAGTGGCCCGATTACCTCGATTTCTGCGACCGGTTCTATTGGGGCCTGCCGCCCGAACTCGATCGTTCCGTGCTGGAGGGGCCCGATTACCGGCCCGACTGCTGCGGGGTGATCGTGGCCGACGAATATGATGCGGAAATCGTCCGCCCCGCGCCCAGCCACCCGCTCGCCGCCGCGCGCCGCCGGGTCGAGGTGGAGCGGCTCGCGCGTACCGCCCTGCGGCGCCAGCTTGTCGGGCTGGACCCTCATTGCAGCAACTGGGGCGGCGAACTGGCGGGTTAACGCTGGCAGCGCTGGCCCCGAGGGGGCATAAGCGGCAGCCATGTGGGTCGCCATCCTCGTCTCCGCGCTCGCCATGACCGCGATCGTCGCCGTCCGCTACGTGCTGACGAGCGGGGCCTTTGCCTGGGCGACGGGCAAGGTCCGTCCCGGCCACTACGCCGGGCTCGATGCGCAGATCCGCCGCGAGATCGGCTGGTCGCTGGCCTCGGCAGCGATATACGGGGTGCCGGCGGGCGTGGTCGTCTGGGGATGGCAGAACCGCGGGTGGACCCGCATCTATACCGACCTGTTCGCCATGCCGCTGTGGTATGTGCCGCTTTCGCTGCTGGTCTACCTGTTCCTCCACGATACCTGGTTCTATTGGACCCACCGCCTGATGCACCGGCCCAAGTGGTTCCGCGTGGCCCACGCCGTGCATCATGCCAGCCGCCCGCCCACTGCCTGGGCGGCGATGAGTTTCCACCCGATCGAGGCGCTGACCGGCGCATTCGTGATCCCGGCGCTGGTGTTCGTGGTGCCGGTCCACATCGGGGTCCTGGGGATGGTCCTGGGGATCATGACGGTGATGGGCGTCACCAATCACATGGGCTGGGAGATGTTTCCTCGCGCTCTCGTTCATTCGCGCGTAGGGAACTGGCTGATAACGGCGAGCCACCATCAGCGGCATCACGATGAATATCGCTGCAACTACGGCCTCTATTTCAGATTGTGGGATCGCCTGTGCAACACCGACAAGGGCCTCGCCGCCCCAAAGCCAGCCTCGCAAGCCTCGCGGTTCTGACCGCGCTCACCGCGCCGCTGCTGGTTTCCGCCGCACCGCCGCCGCCCGCTGGCGTCGACGTCAGCGTGACGATCACGAACCTGCGCAACCAAGACGGCGTGGTGCGCGCGTGCATGACCCGCGACCAGTCGCGCTTCCCCCGATGCCAGGACGCGGCGCAGGGGTATCGCAGCGTGATCGACGCCGGCGAGGCACGGGTGGTGTCGTTCCACAACGTCCCCCCCGGAACCTACGCCATCGCGGTGTTGCATGACGAGAACGGCAACGGCCGCGCCGACCGCACGCTGGGCATGATGCCGCGCGAAGGCTTCGGCTTTTCGCGCGATGCGCCGGTGCGCATGGGACTGCCCTCGTTCGACGCCGCGGCCATAGAAATCGGCGGTTCGCCGGTCCGGCAGACCATTCGAATGCGATACATGCTCTAGCAAAAGCAGATACTTGGCGTCACGCGCGCATGAAATGGCCGGCGCGACTTCACCGAAAATTTACCACGTCGCGCCAAAAGGTGCCCAGCCAATGGAAAGGGGCTTTTGGGCATGGACACTCTGCGCGGCAATTTCGATTCGCTCGAACCGCATGAATTCGAATCCGCCGCCGACCCGCGTGATGACGATGCCGATGGCACGGGCCCTGGCACTGGCACTGGCACTGGCGTTGACGCTGGCCATGCAGGCGATGCCACACCGCCACCTGCCATCGGGCAGGATGAACGCCGGATGCAGGTGCGCGCCTACAATTTCTGGGCTAGCCTGCTCGAGGATCGCAACTTTCCGTCGATCGAGGACCTTGATCCGACGCGGCTGCCCGACTTCGGGCCGCATTCGGTGCTGCTCGATTTCACCGATGGCGTCGACGATCCCAGCGTCACCTACGTCGGCGACAAGCTGAGCGCGGAATGCGCGACGTCGACCGACCGGCTGCCGCAGCGCCTGTCGCATGTCCCGCCACGCTCGCTGCTGTCGCGAATCACCGATCATTACATGCAGATCCTCGCGAACCAGTCGCCGATCGGGTTCGAGGCGGAATTCGTCAACGGAACGGGCGCGACCATCCTTTATCGCGGCATCCTGCTGCCCTTTTCCAGCGACGACGAGGCGATCGACTTCATCTTCGGGGTCATCAACTGGAAGGAGATGGCCGACAGCCGCGCCGCAGGTGAACTGATGCTCGAAATCGACCAGGCACTCGACGAAGAGCTTGAGGACGAGGGCGACATCGGCCCGCGCCCGAGCCTTTCCACCGCGCTGACCGACTGGGCCGATGGCCCCGCCAGCCTGCACCGTCACGATGGCGGCGAAGGTGCCGGCGAGAATGACGACGATGCCCTGTCCGTCTCCCCGCCAGCCGTCACGGCGCGCCCGTCGTTCGACCTGTCGGGACAGGCCAGCCACCAGGACCTGATCGCTGCCCCGCAAGGCGAAACTGCCGAATATCGGGGCCTGGCAGACTGGCTCGCCGCCGCGCGTGACATGGCGCGCCAGGCCAGGAGCGGCGAAGAACGCACGCGCGCCGCGCTTTATG
Source organism: Aurantiacibacter arachoides (assembly GCF_009827335.1). Lineage (GTDB taxonomy): Bacteria > Pseudomonadota > Alphaproteobacteria > Sphingomonadales > Sphingomonadaceae > Alteraurantiacibacter > Alteraurantiacibacter arachoides. Next base: position 2,713,442 of record NZ_WTYH01000001.1, read on the forward strand.
AAGCCGTGGGCCGTGCCTGGGATTTCGCCCTCGCCGCAGCGCAGGAACCCGCCGCCTTTGCCGGCTTGCTGGCCGAGGCCGGTATCGCCATGCAGGACCGCGCACCGATGACACCGGTGGTGAAGCTCGTGTTCGGCGCCGACTACGACAAGACCCGCCTGACCGAATATGCCGCCGTCCTCGCCTTCGCGCAGCGCAGCGGTATCGCGCAAGGTGCCCTGGGCGATCATCTGCGCAGCGCCGAGGGCGGGCTGAAGGGCGTGGTCGCTGCCGAGCGCGATTTTCGCCGCGGGCAGGAAGGCCATCCGGCCAAGGCGCGCAATGCGCCGCGCAAGGCCATCGTGCGCAAGTTGCGCGACCTGCCGCAGCTGCCCTTTGCCGCGATCGAACAGGGCGGCGAGGAATTCGCCCTGGTGATGATCCGCCGATCCGCCTCTGGCGAGGTCGCGGTGCTGGGGGAAGTTCCCCCCGATGTCTCGCTGATCGAAAAGGCCGCGCGCCAGATCATGGCCTGATTTGCACCACGCGGGGTGGGCAATCCGGCGATGAGCCGCTAGCCCGCCCTGCATGGTGTTCTCCCCCCGGGTCTCCACCCGCATCCAGCCCTATTTCGGGCATCGCAGCCGCACCCGTCTGGTGCTGAGTTCCCGCGCGCTGCGCCAGCCGCCCGGCGTCTACGACAGCGGTTCGCGCTGGCAGGCCATGCGCACCATGGTGCGCCAGTTCGCCAGCCGCGAGGTGGCGGGCGTCGTGGTCCGGCTGGTGATCGAGGGGCCCGATGGCCCGCTGCTCGACTGCTCCGCGACGGGCGATGCAGAGGGGTACATCCATTTCGACGTGCCGCTCGATCCGGCGTGGGACCTGCCAGCGTTCCCGGTGTGGGAACGCGCGCACCTGCACTGGGTGAATACAGAGGGGCCGCAGCAGGTCGACGCCTACGTGCTGGCACCCGGCACGACGAGCGACCTGGCGGTCATTTCCGATATCGACGACACCATCGTGGAAACCGGCATCACCGGCGGCCTGCGCAACATCGTGCGCAACTGGCGCCGTGTGTTCGCCGAACTGCCGCACCAGCGCGTGGCTGTGCCGGGGGCGGACACCTTTTACGGCCAGCTTGGCGGCGGGCTGCTCGAAGAAGGCGAGAAACGCGGGGCCGAGCGGATGCCGGCGACGCGGCGACCGTTCTTCTACGTGTCGTCCAGTCCGTGGAACCTGTTCTCCTACCTCGTCGCCTTCATGCGGGTGAAGACCATGCCGCTGGGGCCAATCGCGCTGCGCGACTGGGGGTTCGATCGCGATACCTTCGGCTCGGCCAGCCACGGCGCGCACAAGACGGCGGCGATCGCGGCGATTCTCGCCATGCATCCCGAACTGCGCTTCGCCATGATCGGCGACGACACGCAAGGCGACCTGCCCGCCTTCGCGCACGCCGCCGCGGCCTTTCCCGGCCGGGTGGCCGCGGTGTTCATTCGCAAGGCGGCGGAGGAGGAATTCTCTCCCGAAGAACTGGCGGGTCAAGCCGCGCTGAAGGCGGCCGGCATACCGTTGTGGCTCGGCCGCAGTTACGACGAAGGGCTCGATTTCCTGCGCTCCATCGGCGTCACCCCGGGCGGCGAAACCGAACACATCGTGCGCACGGTGGAACGTGTGGCGGACGAAACGCCGGGCACGGGTGCTGCCTAATCTTCATTTCCCGTTCAGCGCGGCGGGGTCTACAGCCGTGATCGACACGATGCATATGCGCTCCACCATCTTCGCCCGGGCAATTGCCGCTCTCGCCCTGTTCGGCCTCGTCGCACAGCCAGTCGCCGCGCAGAGCCAGGGCCCATCGGTGCTGCGCGATGCGGAGACCGAGGCGCTGTTGCAGGACCTCGTCGACCCGCTGGCCGAGGCCGCCGGCCTTGGCGAAGGCGCGGTCGACATCGTGCTGATCAACGACCCCAGCATGAACGCCTTCGTCGCGGGCGGGCAGCGCATCTATGTCCACTCGGGCACGCTGGGCAACGCCGATTCGGTCGGCGAGGTGCAGGGCGTTCTTGCCCACGAACTGGGCCACATCACCGGCGGTCACATCAACCGCATGTCAGAAGGCGTCGGCAACGCCACGCGCATCACCCTGCTGTCCACGCTGCTGGCGGTGGGCGCTGCGCTGGCCGGCGCGGGTGAGGCGGCGATGGGCATCATGGGTGCGGGCCAGACGGCGGCCATGGGCAATTTCCTCGCCTTCAGCCGCACGCAGGAAGCCAGCGCCGATGCCGCGGGCGCACAGTACCTGGCCGAGGCTGGCATCTCCGGGCGCGGCAGCCTGGCCTTTTTCGAGCGTTTGCAGAATTACGAGTTTCGCCGCGGCATCAGCCAGAACCGCGACAACGAATACGCCCGCAGCCACCCGATGACGGGTCAGCGCCTTGCCACCTTGCGCGAAGGGTACGTGGCGGATCCGGCCTGGGCCGTGGCCGACGATGCCGGGTTGCAGCAGCGGTTCGAGCGGGTCCAGGCCAAGCTGTTCGGTTACCTGGCCGAACCCGATCGCACCCTGCAGTTCTTTCCCGAGACGATGACCGGGGTGCCGGCCCGCTACGCCCGCGCGCTGGCCTATCACAAGGATGCGCGCATGGACCTGGCGCTGGCCGAGATCGGATCGCTCGTCGCCGATGAACCGGACAACCCCTATTTCCTCGAGCTCGAAGGACAGATCCTGCTCGAATCCGGGCGGGTCCCACAGGCGCTCGAACCCTTGCGCGAGGCGACCCGGCTGACCGGCTCCAATCCGCTGATCGCTTCGTTGCTGGGTCATGCGTTGCTGGCGACCGAGAACCCGGCCAACCTCGACGAGGCGGAAAGCGTGCTGCGCGCCGCCGTGGGCCGCGATCACGAGAATCCCTTCGCCTGGTATCAACTGGGCGTCGTCTACGGCCAGCGCGGCGATTTCGCGCGGGCCCGGCTGGCGAGCGCGGAACAGCAGATCATGTCGGGCAATCCGCAAGGCGCGATGGTCAACGCGCAGGCGGCGGAGGCCGCGCTTCCCGTGAACACGCCAGACTGGATCCGCGCGCAGGACGTGCAGTTGCAGGCGCGCGGAATGCTTGAACGAATGGCCGAACGAAACTAGCCTTCGCCATCTATGCGCCTGCTTGTCACCATTGCCATCGCCCTCGTCGCGGGCGTCGCCGGGGCCGCGGCCTGGGATTTTGCCGGGTTCGCCCCCGATCGCACGCGCGCGTATCTGATGGCCAACCCCGAGGTGCTGCCCGAGGCCATGGCAGAGCTGCAGCGCCGCGACATGGCCGCGCGGGTCGCGCCGATCCGGGCCGAGCTGGAACAGCCCTTTCCCGGCGCGGTCCTGGGCAATCCCGAAGGCAGCGTGACCCTGGTCGAATTCAGCGACTATGCCTGCGGGTATTGTCGCCTTAGCGTGGGCCACGTGAACGCGCTGATCGCGCAGAACCCCGACCTGCGGGTCGTCATCCGCGAATATCCGATCCTCTCGGAAGGCAGCGCCAATGCCGCGCGCATGGCGCTGGCCGCCGCCCAGCAGGGCAAGTTCGAGGCGTTTCACAACGCCATGTTCGAGCAGGATCAGCCGAGCCCGGAAGGCATCCGCGCCGCGGCCGAGGCGGCCGGCGTGGATCTCGCCCAGGCCAACGCCGCCATCGCCTCCGGCGCCCTGGACACCCAGCTGCAGAACAACGTCTTCCTTGGCCAGACCCTGCAACTGAGCGGCACGCCCGCCTTCATCGTGGGCGATACCGTGCTGAACGGCGCGGTCGGGACGGAGCAGCTGAGCGAAGCCATCGCCGAGGCGCGCGATTCATAGGCCGAGCCGATCCCAGGGGCAGGCGCTGCCGTGCGAAACCCTCTGACGCGGCGTCCCGCCTCGGCTAAAGGCCGACGCATGGCGATGCTGCCGTTCAAACCGACCCCGTTCTTCGCGGACAAGAACCGCGCTTTCTGGCGCCTTCAGCTGATCGGCTGGGGCGGCGCTTTCGTCCTGCGCGCGGCGACATCGTTCGCTAACGAGCGTGGACTGGACTTCTTCGCCGTCGTCCTGATCTCGGCCATCACCGGCTTTTCCATCAGCACCGTATTGTCGGTAATCTACAACCGACTCATTACCCGCAGCCCGCTGGTGACCTGGGGCGCGACGGCCGTGGTGTTGCTGATCGCTGTCCTGGTCTCGGCATTTATCAACGCCTGGACGATCGCCGTGTATCAAGGTGGAGGCACCGGCTTTGCACAGCTGATGCTGGGTGTCTCGTACATGGATACCACGTTGCTCGGCGCGTGGTCGGCGCTGTATTACGCCATCAACTTCTTCCTCCAGGTGGAGGAACAGACCGACCGGCTGGAGCGGCTGGAGGCGCAGGCGACCAGCGCGCAGCTCGCCATGCTGCGCTATCAGCTGAACCCGCACTTCCTGTTCAATACCCTCAATTCCATCAGCACGCTGGTGTTGCTGAAACAGACCGCGCCCGCCAACGCCATGCTCACCCGTTTGTCGGGCTTCCTGCGGCATACGCTGGTGACCAAGCCCGGCGCCAAGGTGACCGTGGCGCAGGAGGTGGAGACCTTGCAGCTCTACCTCGATATCGAGCGAATGCGGTTCGAGGAACGGCTGCGCACCGAGTTTCGCATCGAGCCCGATGCGGCGGATGCCTGCATCCCTTCCTTCCTGCTCCAGCCGCTGATCGAGAATTCGATCAAGTACGGCGTTTCGGCGCAGGAAGAGGGCGCGCGCATCAGCCTTGCTGCCAAGGTCATCGGCCAGCGCCTCAGGCTTACCGTCAGCGACACCGGCCCGGGCCTGCAGGGCAACCAGAACGCCGCCGAGGCGGTGGCGCGCAGCACGCAGTCGTCGACCGGCGTGGGCCTTGCCAACATCATGGAGCGGCTCAGCCAGGCCTACGGCGAGGATCATCGCTTCGATATCGAGACCCCGCCCGACGGCGGCTTCACCGTCATCATCGAGGTGCCCTACGAAGGCGTCGAGCACGCCGACGAGGTCGCCACGCCGCAGAAACTTCCCCCCCGCTCACGCATTGATGCGAGCGGGGACCGTCCTTTCGGAAACCCCCCAACCGGAGCCCCCGCATGACCATCCGAACGATTCTCGTCGACGACGAAAAGCTCGCCATTCAGGGCCTGCAGCTGCGTCTCGAACCTTTCGCCGACATCGAGGTGATCGAGACCTGCGCCAACGGACGCGAGGCGATCCGCGCGATCAAGACGCTGAAGCCCGACCTCGTCTTCCTCGACATCCAGATGCCCGGCTTCGACGGCTTCTCCGTGGTCAAGGGCGTGATGGAGATCGATCCGCCGCTGTTCGTCTTCGTCACCGCCTATTCCGAACACGCCATCCGCGCCTTCGAAGCCAATGCCGTGAACTACCTGATGAAGCCGGTCGACGAGGACAAGCTGGCCGACACCATCGAGCGCGTGCGCCAGCGCCTCGCCGAAAAGCGGTCGAGCGAGGAGGCGGACAAGCTGAAGGACGTGCTGGCCGAGGTCAGCCCCGAAAGCCTGGAAGACATGGACACCGGCGAGGAAAGCGCGGGCCGCTACGAAAAGATGATCAACGTCAAGGACCGCGGCCAGATCTTCCGCGTTGACGTGGACAGCATCGAACGGGTGGAGGCCGCGGGCGACTACATGTGCATCTACACCGGCGAGAATTCGCTGATCCTGCGCGAGACGATGAAGGACCTCGAGCGCCGCCTCGATCCGAAGAGTTTCCAGCGCGTCCACCGCTCCATCATCGTCAATCTCGATCAGGTGCGGCAGGTGAAGCCGCACACCAACGGCGAATGCTTCCTCGTGCTCGACAGCGGGGCGGAGGTGAAAGTAAGCCGCAGCTATCGCGACGTGGTGGCGCGGTTCGTGCATTAGTTCACCCGCACACGACCGCTCGCCCTGAGCTTGTCGAAGGGCTGTCTTTTCCTTCTGGCCGAATGTCCCGAAACAAGGGCAATCCTTCGACAAGCTCAGGATGAGCGGAGTGCTTATGAATTTCGAACTCACCGGCTTCGATCTCGATGCCTTTGTCAGTGCCACGCTGGCCGAGGATCTGGGCCAAGGCCTGTCCGGCGGCGGGCAGGACGTAACCGCGATGAGCGTCATTCCCGCCGACGCGCGCTTCCAGGGCGTGATGGACAGCCGCGATGCGATTGCCGTCGCCGGGCTGCCGATTGCCGCGGCGTTCTTCCGCGCACTCGATCCGGACATGAAGATCGAGGTGCTGGCGGAGGAAGGCACGCAGGTGCCCCCCGGGACGAACCTCATGCACCTGTCAGGCAACGCCCGCGCCATGCTGACGGCGGAGCGCAGCGCCCTCAACACGGTGCAGCACCTTTGCGGCGTCGCCACGCTGGTGCGCCAATACGTTACCGCGATGGACAATCCGGCCTGCACCCTGCTCGACACGCGCAAGACCATCCCCGGCCTGCGCCATCTTGAAAAATACGCGGTGCGCATGGGCGGCGGGGCGAACCACCGCATGGGCCTGTGGGATGCGGCGATGATCAAGGACAACCACATTCTCGTCGCCGGCGGCGTGGGCGAGGCGGTGCGCCGTGCGCGAGAGGCAGGCGTGGCCGATATCATCTGCGAGGTCGACCGGGTCGACCAGATCGAACCCGCGCTGGCCGCGGGCGCGACGCGCCTGTTGCTCGACAACATGGATCCCGCAACCTTGCGCGAAGCGGTGACGGTCGTCGCGGGGCGCGTTCTCACGGAGGCGAGCGGGGGCATCACCCTCGACACGATCCGCGCCAAGGCCGCCACCGGGGTCGATTTCGTCTCGGTCGGCCGGCTCACCCAGAGCGCGCCTGCGGCCGACATCGGCCTCGACTTTACCCCGCTCTGAGATTCAGGGGCGGCGCACTCACATGAAAGGCAAAGGCGTGCGGCCGGATTCCATCAAGAAATTCGACCTGTTCTACCTTGCCGCGATCGCCATCGGGGTGGCGCAGGCGCTTCTCAATTACGATGCCATGCAGACCGCGTTGGCGGGCGGGCTTTCGAGTACCGGCCTCGCCGGGCAGGCGGGCATCGTCCTGCCGATCGGGCTGGCGCTGGGCTTCGGTTTCAGTCTCTTTAATTGGTTTCTCGTCTCGCGCCTGCGGCAAGGCTGGGCGCGCTGGGTGCTGCTGGTCTTCGTTGCCTGGCGCGTATCGTCGATCCCGCTGGCGATCGGAGCCGGCATGGGCTCGCTTAGCATCACCGGCATGATCGCCGCGCTGCTGCAGATGATCGCGCTGTATTTCCTCTTCCGCCCGGAGACGCGCGCATGGTTCGCCCGGCCCGCTGGCTGACCGCGGCGTTGCTGGCGGCGGCGCTCGGGCTGCCGCAGCTTGCCGCGGCGCAGGCCTACCAATGCCGTGTTCCCAGTGGCCCTGTATCCCTGCCCCGCGTCGAGCGCGATGGCCCGGTGCGCCAGACACGGGTGACCGGTTACACCCTGGCGCTCAGCTGGAGCCCGGAGTTCTGCCGCTCCCGGCAGGACTCCGCGCGGCACGCCCGCCAGTGTTCGGGGCGAGAGGGTCGCTTCGCCTTTACCGTCCACGGCCTCTGGCCCGAGGGCACGCGTGGGCAATGGCCCCAGTGGTGCCCCACCCGCCGCCAGCCCAGCCCGCGCGCAGCGGCCGGCGCCCTGTGCATGACGCCCGATGCCGCGCTCATCGCCCATGAATGGGCGCGCCACGGCGCCTGTATGACGCCAGACCCGGACACCTACCTCGCAATAACCGGTATCCTGTGGCGGAGCCTGCGCTGGCCCGACTTCGATCGCCTGTCCCGCCGCGAAGGGCTGACCGCAGGCGATATCCGCACGACCTTTGCCGACGCCAACCCGTACTGGGATGCCGAGGATGTCGGCCTGGTCCTGTCAGATCGCGGCTGGCTGCGGGAAATGCGCCTGTGCTACGGCGCGGACTTCATGCCCACCGCCTGCGATGCGCGCCGGTTCGGACCGGGTGACCGTGCCCGCGTCAACATCTGGCGCGGCCTTTGAGCCAGCGCGGCCTGCGGATAAGCGGGGCGAATCAGCGCCGCTCGGCGAAGAAGCCGCGCAACAATTCGGCCGCCTCGCCTCCGCCCATGCCGGAATAGACCTCTGGCACGTGCAGGCATTGCGCGTGGCGAAACACCTGCGCGCCATGCTCCACCCCGCCGCCCTTGGGATCGCTCGCGCCGTAATAGAGCCGCCCGATTCGCGCGTGGGCAATGGCGCCGGCGCACATGGCGCAAGGCTCCAGCGTGACGTAGAGGTCGCACCCCGTCAGCCGCTCGTCGCCCAGGGCCTCGGCCGCCCGGCGAATGGCCACGATCTCGGCATGGGCGGTGGGATCGCAGGTGGTACGGGTGAGATTGTGCCCCTCGCCCACGATAACGCCGTCGCGCACCACGACTGCACCCACCGGCACCTCGCCCCCGGCCGCCGCCGTGCGGGCCAGGTCCAGCGCGAGGGCCATCGGGGGGGAGATTTGCCAGCGGGCCATGCGCGCTGCGCTACCGCGTCGCTTGACGAATGGCCACCCCCGCTGTATGCGCGCGCCTTTCCCGGACCATTGCTGTCCCGATCAACCGTTTGAAACGAGAGTATCCGTCATGTCGCGCATCTGCGAACTTACCGGCAAGGGCCGCCAGACCGGCCACAACGTCAGCCACGCCAACAACAAGACCAAGCGCGTCTTTCTGCCCAACCTGCAGAACGTCACGCTGATGAGCGAGAAGCTGGGCACCAGCCACAAGTTCCGCGTGTCGACCCACGGCCTGCGCAGCGTTGAGCACAACGGCGGTCTCGACAACTGGCTGATGAAGACCCGTGACGAGAAGCTTTCGAATCGCGCCCAGAAGGTGAAGCGCGAACTGAAGAAGGCTGCCAAGGAAGCCGCTGCCGCATAAGGCGCGTTTCCGACCAGTAATTCGAAAAGGCGCGGCGGGAGCGATCCCGGCGCGCCTTTTTCATGGCCGCGTCCCGATTCGGGTGGGACTCATTTGGGCGGGATCGAACGCCAGCTTAACCAGCAGGGTGCGCTGGAACGAGGCGAGGTTGTCGTCGGCGATGATCCAGGCAGCCATCCGCCCGTCGTCCAGCGGCTGGAGGGCCATGCCCTCATAGTTCTCGCGCGGGACCATGGAATCGAGGTCGAGCAGCAGCCGCACCATCAGCACGTCGCCGTTATCGAGTTCCGCCGGATTAGCGATGCCCAGTGCGGCCGTGAAGGGGGGATAGGCCGCCACCACGTGGCGCAGCAGCACCAGCACCCGGCCATCGGGCAGCGCGGCAAGATCGGTGGCGCTGTAGGCCTCGGGCACGGTCACCGCGAACCGCCGGGCCGGGGCTTCCACAGTCGGGTCGCCCGGGTGGATCACGCCCGTGGCGTGGCCTTCGGGCAGCACCAGGAAGCGGCCGTCGGGCAACTGCGCCATCGCCTCAGGTCCGGCGTTTTCAGGCCAGCGCGACCATTCGAGTGGCTGGCGCAGCGCCTCCAGCCGGCTGGCCGCGGAATAGCGCCACACGGCGTTGGTGCCTTCGGAGGCGATCCAGTAGGTGCCGCTGGCGGGATCACGCACAGCCGCCTCGATATCGGGGGCGGTGGGCGACAGCCGCCCGCGTTCCCACACGGCGTTGAACTGCGCTTCCCCCGCCTGCGGGCCATCGGGCAGCGCCATCGTCATGCGAATGCCGCGATCGGAAAACGCCCGCAGCCGCTGGCGCCCATCGAGATAGACCAGCGCCGAGAAGCCGCCGAAGTCGATGTTGGGGCTGGCAAGTTCCCACACGCCGACCCGCTCGAAACCTGCCAGCTGCATCAATGGTGGCAGATCGCCTGCGCGCCGCACCTCGACCCCGTCGGCCCGCTTTTCGGGCACCGGCGTGCGCACGAAGGTGCCGGGCGCAAGGCCGAGCACGAGCACGGCAATCGCCAGCGCGCGGCGCGCGGACATGGGCTGGCGGCGTGCCCCCATGGCCTGGCTCCTAGGGCATGGCCCCTACGAACAATAGCGGATCGAGCCGGGCGTCGCGCCACTTCAGGCTCCAGTGCAGGTGCGGGCCCGTCGCCCGCCCGCTCGCCCCGACGAGGCCGATGCGGTCCCCCTTCGAAACGCGCTCGCCCACGTTCACGAACAGCTGCGATGCGTGCAGGAACGCGCTGTTGAGGCCCGCGCCGTGGTCGATGATGACGAGGTGGCCTTCCAGGCTGAATTCGTCATGGGCGGCCAGCGTCACCACCCCGTCCGCCGGGGCGACGAAGGGCACGCCAGCGCCCGGCGCAATGTCCAGGCCCGAATGATAGCTTGCCGGTTCGCCGCGATATACACGCTGCGAGCCGAAGCGGCCCGAGATGCGCCCTGTCACTGGCCAGGCGAAATCCTGCGTCCAGCCATCGGTATCGCTGCCGGCGACGCGCGCGGCCTCGATCGCGTTGAGTTCGGGCTCGCGGATGCGCCAGAAGGCGTCGGTCATGCCGCCGGGCGCGCGGGCGACGTTGACGTGCTCGATATTCCATTGGCGCGGCGACACGGTGACGGGGCTGCGGATGCTGCGCCCGTCGGCCAGCACGGCCACCAGTTCCGCCGCAGGCCCGGCGTCCCGATCGAAGGCGGCGAAGAACCTGCCCTCTGCATCGAGTTCAAGCGGGGTCTCCCCCAGCCGTGCCGTAACGGTGCCGCCGGGCGCGGTGCCGCGGATCCAGCCGCCCTGCGTCAGCTGTCCGTCGAACAGGAACGTAGCGGGGCCGGCCGGCGTGCCGCGAACCGCAGCGGTTGGCGCGGGCGCGGGGATCGGTTGCACGACCTCGCCCCGCACGGGCGCCGTTGGTGTGGGGGTCTGGGCAGGAGGAACCGCGGTGCAGGCCGCCAGCAAGACAGGCGCGGCCGGCAGGGCGCGGCGAATGCGGCCGATCACAGCCCGTCTGTCGCGCGCTTGGTCGCCAGCTCGGCGCTGGCGTAGGCTTCCTGCAGGTCGACGCTCCAGTAGCGCAGTTCTTCGAGCGGAACGGGCGCGCCGCTGACCGCGCAGGCAACGAAGTGGCCGGGGCGAATCACGCGAAAGCCGTTGGGTCCGTAGACCAGCGTGGCGGGGGTGTCGGAGGAGTTCATCAGCATGGCGGCAATCTAGGCACTGCGCGCCGCTAAAGCAATTTCGGCTGCACTTCCGATGGCGTCGCCTGAACCGATTTGCGGGCAGGTTTCGGCGCGGCGGGCGGCGCGGCGGGCGGCGGGGCAGGCGGCGGGGCATCCCCGGGCGCGACCTGCATCGTGCCATCCGCGAATTCGAGCGTGAGGATCGGCTGCTGCCGGGCCAGCACACGGGTGGTGACCACCGGGTGGCCGGGCGCGCAGACGAGCGCGTAGCCGCGTTTTAGCGGAGCCTTGGGATCAAGCTGCAAGCGCAACCGCTCGAGCGCCGCCAGCCGCGATGCCTTTTCGGCCAGCGGGCGGGTGACGAGCGCGGTTGACAGGCGGGCAGCGGCGAGACGCTCGCCAGCACGCAGCACGCGCCGTTCCACCAGTGCCGGGCCGAGGCGCGCCGCGGCGAGCCGTTCGCCCAGCCGCTCCAGCCGCATCCGCATCGCCGCCGGGCGCGGGCTCGCCGCCGTCAGCCGGTCCGCCGCGCGGTCGATCCGGGCGCGCAGGATCGCCGGTGAGAGGCGCAGGTCGGCCAGCCGCTCGCGCCCCAGCGCCGCCCGGTCAACCAGGCCGCGCCGCAGCCGTTCGCCCAGTTCGTCCAGCCGCTGTGCGCGTGGTTGCAGCAGCTGCTCGGCAGAAGGGAGACGGTCGCCGCGCGAAGCCAGTCGCTCCCGCCCCAGGTCCACCGGACGCATCACGCACTTTCGCTTGCGCAGCGCCAGGTCGTCCAGCGTGTTCGCCAATTCCCGCCGCACCGGCACCGCCAGCTCGGCAGCGGCGGTGGGGGTAGGTGCGCGCATGTCGGCGGCAAAATCGCATAGCGTGGTGTCCGTCTCGTGCCCCACGGCGCTGATGACGGGAATGGGGGAGGCGGCGACGGCGCGCACGACGGCTTCCTCGTTAAAGGCCCACAGGTCCTCGATGGAGCCGCCCCCGCGGGCCACGATCAGCAGGTCGGGCCGTGCCATGCCGGCGGGAAGCCGGGCGAACCCGCGCACCGCGGCGGCGACCTGTTCGGCCGCGCCCTGGCCTTGCACGATCACCGGCCAGACCAGCACGTGCGTGGGAAAGCGATCTTCCAACCGGTGCAAAATGTCGCGGATTACCGCGCCGGTGGGCGACGTCACCACGCCGATGACGCGCGGCGCGAAGTGGAGTGCGCGCCGGTTGGCGAACAGACCCTCGGCCTCGAACCGCTGGCGGTTCTTCTCCAGCAAGGCGAGCAGAGCGCCCTCGCCCGCGATTTCCATCCGCTCCACCACGATCTGGTACTTGCTGCGCCCCGGATAGGTGGTGATCTTGCCCGTCGCGATCACCTCGATCCCGTCCTCGGGTCGAAACGCCAGGCGCGCCGCCGTGCCTTTCCACATCACCGCGTCGAGCACGGCGCCTTCGTCCTTCAGGCTCATGTAGACGTGGCCCGACGCGGCCCGCTTGTAGCCCGAGATCTCTCCGCGCAGGCGCACGAAGCCGAACCGGTCCTCTACCGTGCGTTTCAGGGCGCTCGACAATTCGGTGATGGTCAGGGGCACGGAATTGTCCCCGTCGCGTGCACTCGCTACGAGGCCATTCTCGTCGTCGTCGTCGCCGTAATTGTCGTAGGAGCCTGCCATGAACATCCTGGTGCTGGGATCGGGAGGCCGCGAGCATGCCCTGTGCTGGAAGCTGGCGCAATCGGCGAGCATCGCTGATGCCGGGGGCACGCTCTACGCCGCCCCGGGCAATCCCGGCATTGCCGCCTGTGCGACGCTGACCGCGCTCGATGCGGCGGACCACGCCGCGGTCGTCGCCTTCTGCCGCGAACAGGCCATCGGTCTCGTCGTGATTGGGCCGGAAGCGCCGCTGGTCGATGGCCTTGGCGATTCGCTGCGCGCGGCGGGCGTGCCGGTGTTCGGTCCCTCGCAGGCCGCCGCGCAATTGGAAGGCAGCAAGGCCTTTACCAAGCGATTGTGCGAACGGGCGAACATCCCCACGGCACGCTATGTCGAGGTGACCAACTACGCCCAAGGCATTGCGGCGCTGGCCGATTTCACCGCGCCCTATGTCATCAAGGCCGACGGGCTCGCCGCAGGCAAGGGCGTGACCATCGCCGAATACAACGATGCCGCGCGCCATGCCCTGCTAGACATCTTCGGCGATGCTGCGGATACTCCTGCCAACGCCGGGGCAAGGGCGGTGATCGAGGAGTTCATGCACGGCGAGGAAGCCAGCTTCTTCGCGCTGACCGATGGCAAAACCGTCGTCCCCTTCGGCAGCGCGCAGGATCACAAGCGCGTCGGCGATGGCGACACCGGCCCCAACACCGGCGGCATGGGCGCCTACAGCCCGGCGCGCGTGTTGACGGACGATCTGGCGGCAGAGGCCATGGAGCGCATCGTGCTGCCCACCGTGCGCCAGATGGCGGCCGACGGCATTCCCTATTCCGGCGTGCTCTATGCCGGGCTGATGCTGACTGCCGAGGGCGTCAAGCTGGTCGAATACAACGCCCGGTTCGGCGACCCCGAGTGCCAGGTGCTGATGCCACGCTTCGCAGGCGATCTTGCCGACGTGATGCTCGCCTGCGCGAACGGCACGCTGGCCGATCTGCCTGCACCGCGCTTCTGCGAAGACACCGCGCTGGCCGTGGTGATGGCCGCGAAGGGCTATCCCGGCACGCCGGAGAAGGGCGGCGCCATCGACCTTTTCGGCCTGGCTGATGACGTCATGGTCTTCCAGGCGGGCACTGCATTGTCAGATGGCCAACTGGTGGCAAACGGCGGGCGCGTGCTTGCCGTGACCGCCACCGGCAGCGACACGAAGGCTGCCCGCGACGCTGCCTATGCTGCAATCGATGCCATCGACTTCCCCTCGGGATTCTGCCGCCGGGACATTGGCTGGCGAGAGATCGAGCGCGAGCAGGCCCACGTGCAGGATGGGCGCTGAAAGCCCCCGTTCAGGCCGGCGAGGCGATGGCCTCCCGCACCGCTATCCGGATGTTATCCTTGCCTTTCCGCTTCTTCTTTGCCCTGCCAGTTGCTTTCGCCGTCATGCTGTCGGGCTGCACGCCATCCATACCGCTGCGCTCGGTAGAGGCGGTGGCGAACAGCGTGGTGGGCGGGCGCGAGCAGTCGCCGCCGTTGACGCCCGAGGCACTGCGGGTGTTGCAGACGCGCGAGCATGACGTGCCTCGCGATGTCGCCTTTGCTGCGACGATGACGACGCTGCTGGACCTTGGATACCGCATTCAGGAAGCCGATATCGCCACCGGGTTGATCGTGGCCGGGGCTTCCTCCGTCGATCGGCTGCGGCTGGATTTCAGCGGCCTTGGCACGGCACGGCAGACGCCGGTGGCCTCCGCCTATATCGAGCCGCTTGACCGGGGGCGAAGCCGGGTGCGGATCAACCTGGCGATGCAGACCGCCGCGGGTGCCGGCACGGGTGCGGCGGAACGCGCGGTGTGGCAGACGGAGCCTTACGCGGCATTCTTCCAGCAACTGGAAGGCGAGGTGCGCGATCGCCGCGCTGCCCTACCGGCGCCACTAGCCACGCCTGAACCACTAGCGACGCCTGCTCCGGTTCCGGCACCTGCCCCGCCGCTGCCGACGAAGCCAGCGGCTGCGCCCGCGACGCCAACGCCAACGCCGACACCATCGCCTGCGCCGTCAACCGCGCCATTGCCGGACACGGACGAATCCAACCCCGGCTGACGCGCCGGCAACCGTTTGCCGGATCAGCCGAGCCGCTCGTCCATCAGCGCCTTCAGATCGGCCTCGGGCCGGGCGCCGTAGTGGCTGATGATCTCGGCTGCCGCGATGGCACCGCGCCGCAGGCACCGCTCCGCATCCTCACCGCGGGTATGGCCATAGAGGAACCCCGCCGCGAACAGGTCGCCCGCGCCGGTGGTATCGACGACCTTATCGATCGGTTCTGCGGCCACTTCGCTGCGCTTGCCCCCGGTCACGCAGACCGCACCCTTGGCGCTGCGGGTGGCGACGACGACGGGCACCTTGCCGTCCAGCGCGGCGAGCCCGGCGTCGAAATTTTTATCGCCGGTCAGCGAGGCCAGCTCGTGCTCGTTCACGAACAGGATGTCGATCAGACCATCGGCGATCAACGCGCGGAAATCGTCGCCATGGCGGTCGATCACGAAGCTCTCGCTGGCGGTGAAGGCAACCTTGCGGCCAGCCTTGCGCGCAACCTCGATAGCCCGGCGCATGGCGCTCCTCGGCTCCTCGGGATCCCACAGGTAACCTTCCAGATAGAGCACCGCGGCGCTGGCGATGGTCTCGTCATCGAGCGCGGCAGGTGGCAGGAACTGGCTGGCACCCAGAAAGGTGTTCATCGTGCGCTCGCCGTCGGGCGTCACGAAGATCAGGCAGCGCGCGGTCGGCGGGTTGCCTTCGGTGTTGTCGGTATCGCGCACGGGCGTGTCGAAGTCGATGCCCATCGCGCGGATGTCGTGCTGAAAGATCGCGCCCAGCTGGTCGTCCGCCACCTGCCCGATGAAGGCACACTGCGCGCCCATCGCGGCAAGGCCGGCCAGCGTGTTCGCCGCCGAGCCGCCCGAGATTTCGCGCGCGCTGCCCATCGCCTCGTAAAGTTCGTTGGCCCGCGCCGTGTCGACCAGCGTCATGCCGCCCTTGGCGAGACCGAGTTCTGCGACCAGCTCGTCCGATGAAGGGGCCATCACGTCGACAATGGCATTGCCGATGGCGATTACGTCGTATCGGGGAGTGGTCATGCATTCTCCTGAGAATCTATCGCCGGGTCTTGGGGTGAGGCGCGAATTTTCGGCGTCCCCGGCAGCGGCGGCGTTGACTTGGCGAAAGGCGCGGGCAATCGCAAGCCATCATGGCATCGCGATCAGGATCATTGGCCACCGCGCTGGCCCTCGGCTTCGCCCAGCTGTTCGATGGCGCGGTGTTGCGCATCCTGCTGAAAAGCGTGGCGGTGACTATGCTGGTGTTCGCCGTGGTGGCGGTGGGCGGGCTATGGCTCGTCGACTGGCTGCTCGGCCGGGCGGGGCTGGAGGACGCGGCCTTTGCCGGCGCGGGCCCACTGCGCGAGGCGCTGGCGCTGCTCGCCACGATCATCGGATTGTGGCTCGGCTGGCGACTGGTGGCGATGGCCGTCGTGCAATTCTACGCCGAGGACGTGGTCCGCGCGGTGGAGCGGCGGCATTATCCGACGGAGGCGAGCGCGGCGCGCGACATCGCGTTCGGGCAATCCCTGCGCCATGCCGGCCGGTCGGCGCTGCGCGCACTGCTGGCGAACCTCGCCGCGCTGCCGGTGGCCGCGGTGCTGCTGGTGACGGGGATCGGCACCTTTGCGGTGTTCTGGCTCGTCAACGCGCTCTTGCTGGGACGCGAGCTGCAGGACATGGTGTGGCTGCGCCACCAGCAAGGTGCCGCGGACCAGGCGCCGATCTCGCGCGGGCAGCGTTTCGCGCTTGGCGGGGTAGTCGCGGCCATGCTGGCCGTGCCCTTCATCAACCTTGTCGCCCCGGTGCTCGGCGCCGCGACGGCGACACATCTCGTTCACCGCAGCGCCCGCAGGAGCTGAGCCACCCATGCGTCTGATTGCCCCCCTTCTCATCGCCTCGCTGCTGTCGGCCTGCGCCACCGTGGTGCCACAGCAGGCCCCGCCACCGCCGGCGCGCACGCCCGAAACGTCGCAGGTGCCGCCCTCGCGCCCGCCGCAGGTGGCCAACAACGCCGGCTTCATCGCGCCGCGGGTGATGGAGGGTGCAGGGCTGTCGGGCGTGATCCGCGAGGGCGAACGGGCGCTTGCCGCGCGCTTTGGTGCGCCGCGTCTCACCGTGGTGGAAGGCGACATGCGCAAGCTGCAATTTACCGGCCAGGCCTGCGTGCTGGACGTGTTTCTCTATCCACTGACTCCCGGCGGCGAGCCGGTGGCGACCTGGGTGGAAACGCGCCGCTCCTCGGACGGGGCAGCGGTGGACCGCGCCGCTTGCGTGCAGGCCCTCTCGCGGCGGTAGGGCTCAGTCCCGCTCGAAGGTCAGCGGCGCCTCGGCCCCGCCCTGCAAGGGCAGCGGCCCGCGCGGCGGTTCGACCAGCGCGGGAGCCATGCCGGGCGGGCGCTTGCGACTGTTGCGAAGGGTTATCCGCTCGATCTCAACCCTTCTGTAACGCATCATCACGCGTTCGACGAAGCCAGTGAGCTTGTGCACTCTGTCTCGATGCGAGGGGTGATCAGGTTTCGGCATCGCGTCGCCTATACCATGAAACTTTCGCCGCACCCGCAGGCACCCTTGGCGTTGGGATTGGTAAAGACGAAACCGGCGGTGAAATCGTCTTCCACCCAGTCCATCGTGCTGCCGATCAGGTAGAGGACGCTCGCCCCGTCGATGTAGAATATGCCGCCCGGCGTTGCGATCTTCTCGTCGAACTTCGCTTCCTCGGTAACGTAGTCGACCGAATAGGCGAGGCCCGAGCACCCGCGACGCGGGGTCGAGAGCCTGACGCCCACGGCTTCCGCAGGCGCCCTGGCCATCAGCTCGGCCACGCGTGCCTCTGCCGCAGGGGTGAGCAGGACGGCGGCCTTGGGGGCCGGGCGGGTGCGGGTCATGGTGTCGGTCATAGCGTCTTCTCCCAGAATTGGGCGCTGCCCAGCCCTTCGGCAAGGGCATAGTTGGCAAAGCCTTCACGCGCGTAGAGCGCCTTGGCGCCGGCGTTGCCCGAAAGCACCTCCAGCGTGATCTTGCACGCGCTACGCGCCCGCGCCTCGTTTTCGACCGCGCGCAACAAGGCCGTGCCCACGCCGCAACCGCGCCGGATGGGCACCACGGCAAGATCGTGCACGTTGACCAGCGGTGCGCAGGCAAAGGTGCTGAAGCCCATGAAGCAGTTGGCGACGCCAATCGGCGTGCCGCCCTCCAGCGCCAGCAGCGAGAACGCGCCCGGGACCTGAGCCAATGCGGGGGCAAGCCGTTCGCGGTGCGCCTTGGGCAACGCCTTGCCGCCGCCATTCACGCTGCGGGCATAGCTGTCGAGCAGCATGAACAGGGCGCCGGCATCGAACGGGTCGGCATAGTCGGCCATGCGCAAGGTGAGCGGCTGACCCAGACCGCGCTGAGCCCTCTGCGCGCGGAACAGCGCGATTTCCTCGCGCGCGACCGTGGTGAAACCGCTGTCGTCACCGCTGTCCAGCCCATCCGTGTTGAGCCAGATCGTGCCGATGGAGGTCGCCGCGCGCTGTTGCAGGCCCTCGTCCTCGGACGCGTCGGACGCCACCGCGACAAGCAACGAAAGTGCGGCGGGATCGTCGTCGATGATGCTGACGGCGAGTTCGCGTTCGTAGGTCTCGCGCGCCCGGTCAGCCAGGATCAGCCGCGCATCATCCGGTCCCGTGTCGGGCTGGAGAGGCGGCGAGCCGGTCACAGCATCCCCAGTTCCAGCCGCGCCTCGTCGCTCATCTTGCTGGGGTCCCACGGCGGATCCCAGGTGACGACCACCTCGGCATCGCGCACGCCGGGTAAGCCCATCACGCGCAGCTCGATCTCGGCAGGCATGGTCTCCGCGACCGGACAATGCGGCGTGGTGAGCGTCATCGTCACCTTTACGTCCGCATCCTCGGCCACCTCGACATTGTAGATGAGGCCGAGGTCGTAGATGTTCACCGGGATTTCCGGGTCGAAGATGTCCTTCAGCGCCTCGATCACGCTGTCGTAGATCGCCCCGCCGGGTTCGCCCGCGGGCACGCTTTCGGGCTTGGCGGCAAGGAAGCCTTCCAGGTAGTCGCGCTTGCGCCCAAGCTTGGCGCCCGCAGTCTCATCCAGCGCCACAGCGTCGGATACGCGGGCGCGCGGCGGTTTTTGCACGGTGTCGTTGCTGTCCATCAGCCGAAAATCCTCTTGGTGCGTTCGATGCCGCGGATCAGTGCGGCGACATCATCCATGTCGGAATAGATGCCGAAACTGGCGCGGGCGGTGGCGGTGACGCCGAGATGCGCCATCAGCGGCTGGGCGCAGTGGTGCCCGGCGCGGATCGCCACGTCTTCCTCGTCCAATATCGTGCCCAGATCGTGCGGGTGAACCCCGTGGATGGCAAAACTGACGATGCCGGCGCTGTCCTCGGGGCCGAACAGGGTGACATCGTTCATCGCACCCAGGGCCTCGCGCGTTGACTTGACCAGCCGCGCTTCGTGCGCGTGGATCGCCTCCAGCCCGGCCTTGCCCACATAGTCGCAGGCCGCCGCCAGCCCGATCGCCTCGACGATGGCGGGGGTGCCCGCCTCGAACCGCTGGGGGGCAGGCGCATAGGTGCTGCGATCGAACCCGACCGCGGCGATCATCGCCCCGCCGCCCTGCCACGGGGGCATGGCATCGAGCAGATCGGCCCTGCCCCACAGCGCACCGATGCCGGTGGGTCCGTAAAGCTTGTGGCCGGAAAAGGCGTAGAAATCGCAGTCGAGGGCAGCGACATCGACGGGCATCCGCGCGACCGACTGGCACCCGTCGAGCAGCAGCTTCGCGCCGACAGCATGGGCCAGATCGGCAGCACGGCGCGCATCGAGGACGGAGCCGAGCACGTTCGAGACATGGGCGAAGCTGACCATCGCGTGGTCGCGCGTCAGCATGGCCTCTGCCGCGTCGAGATCGATGCGCCCGTCCTCGGTCAGCGGGCAGACATCGACTTCCCAGCCGGCCAGCTGCCAGGGCACGATGTTGGAGTGATGCTCCAGCTGGCTCAGCAGCACGCGGCGCCCGTGCCCGACAGTTCCGGGATAGCTGTAGGCGACGAGATTGATCGCCTCGGTCGCGCCGCGGGTGAAGACGATCTCTTCCTCGCGCCCGCCAACGAAAGCCGCCACGCGCCGCCTTGCCGCTTCGTAGCCCAGCGTCATCTCCGCCGAACGGCCGTAGACGCCGCGGTGCACGGTCGCGTAATCCACGCCGATCGCCCGCGTCACGGCGTCGATGACGGCCTGCGGCTTTTGCGCCGTGGCCGCACTGTCGAGGTAGTACCACGGCGTGCCGGTCGCGGTGACGAGACCGGGAAAGTCTGCCCGGCGGTTATCGAGCCGAGAGAGGGTCGGAGCCTCGCTCACGCCGCATCCCCCAGCGCGGCCAGCGCCGCTTCCAGCAGTTCGTCGCGCTCTGGTTCGATGGGATGCGCGGCAAAGGCATCGGCGATGAAGGCGCGCACCAGCAGCTTGCGGGCAGCTTCGGGCGGCAGGCCGCGCGCGGCCATGTAGAAGGCCGCCGCCTCGTCCATCTGGCCGATCGCGGCGCCATGCGCGCACTTCACGTCGTCGGCGTAGATTTCCAGTTCCGGCTTGGCGTTGGCGCTGGCGCCGCGGGTCAGCAGCAGGGCGCGGAAATTCTGGGCCGCGTCGGTCTTCTGCGCATCGCGCGCCACGGCGAGCTTGCCGAGAAAATTGCCGGTCGCGGTATCCCAGTGGACCGCGCGCACCACCTGGTCGCTGGTGCCATCGGACTCGGCATGGGTGACGCGGGTGACGAACTCGCGCGTGGCCTCTCCCCCGCCGATGGTGACGCCCCCGAACTGGAAATGCGCGGCGCGGCCCAGCTCCACCTCGATTTCGAGCCGGGCGTAGGTGCTGGCACAGGCGAGCGCGAAAATCTCCGCCCGTCCGCCCTCGGCCACGGTGATCCGCAGGCGATGGACGCCCGGGCGGCTGTCATCGAGAACAAAGGTCTGCCGCTGCACCGCGCCGGGCGCGACCCGGAGATCCTGCCAGGTGTCGATGTCGGCGGGGGTCAGGCGTTCGAGCGCGGCGCTGTTCGCATAGCGCCAGTCCTCGTCACGCAGGGTGGGCATCTGCGTCGTCATGCCAGCACCGCCATCTGCTCGCGCCGGGCGGCCTTGCGGATATCGTTCGCAGCGTCGAGATTGAGGAGGAACAGCGCCGCGCCGACCAGCAGGTCGGGCCAGAAGCTGTGCCAGAAGAAGGCGGTCAGAACCGCCGCCCCGATGATCGCCACGTTGCCCAGCGCATCGTTACGCGCCGCCAGCCAGGCCGCTGCGCCAAGGCTGCCGCCCGTGCCGCGATGCCGTGCGAGCAGGCCCGCGCAGACGACGTTCACCGCCAACGCGCCCACGCCGATCAGGCCAAGCGCGAAGGGTTCGGGAACCACGCCGGTCGAGATATTGAGCCACGCGCTCCACAGCGCGGCAAAGGCCGGAACCAGCGCGAATGCGGCCAGCATTCCGCCCAGCCGTGCGCGCGCCGCAAGGCTCCAGCCAAGCGCGAGGACGATCAGCAGGTTGACCGCCGCGTCCTCGAAAAAGTCGGCGCTGTCGGCAAACAGCGCGACCGAACCGATGATCGGCGCGGCCACTACCTCGACCACGAAGTAGCCGAGGTTGAGCGCCGCCACGATCAGCGCGGTGCGCCGCAGTGCGTGTTCGGATGGCAGGGCCAGGATCATGCGGCCATGACCTCGTCGTAGCCTTCGTCCTCCAGCCGCCGCGCGAGGTCCGGCCCGCCGGTCTTCACGATGCGGCCCTTGGCGAGGATGTGGACGTAATCGGGCTGAACGTAGTCGAGCAGCCGCTGGTAGTGGGTGATGAGCAGCACGGCCTTTTCAGGTGCACGCATGATGGCGTTGATGCCCTCGCCAACGGTCTTGAGCGCGTCGATGTCGAGGCCGCTGTCGGTCTCGTCCAGCACGGCGAAGCTGGGATCGAGGATGCCCATCTGCACCATCTCGTTGCGCTTCTTCTCGCCGCCCGAAAAGCCGACGTTCACGTTGCGCTTCATCATGTCCATGTCGAGCTTGAGCAACGCGGCCTTTTCCTTGGCGAGCTTCAGGAATTCGCCGCCGCTTAACGGGTCTTGCCCACGCGCCTTGCGCTGCGAATTGAGCGCCTCGCGCAGGAACTGCACGTTGGAGACGCCGGGGATCTCGACCGGATACTGGAAACCGAGGAACAGGCCGGCAGCGGCGCGCTCGTGCGGGTCCATGGCGAGCAGGTCCTCGCCATTGAACGTCACGCTGCCGCCCGTCACCTCGTAGCCCGGACGGCCGCCGAGAACGTAGGACAGCGTGGACTTGCCCGCGCCGTTGGGGCCCATGATCGCGTGGATCTCGCCCGCGTTCACGCTGAGCGAGAGACCGTTGAGGATCGGCTTGTCGGCGACCGTGGCGGAAAGGTTGTCAATTGTCAGCATGGGGTTTCCTGTAGCCGCGCTCCTTCTCGGCGCGGGCGTCGCGTTCGAACTGCTTCTGTTCGGCGTGGCGGGTTTTCTTGTCGGCGATGCGCAGGCGCATCCCGGCGGTAATGCGGGCCAGCACCTCGTCGATGTTGTCGAGAATGTCGGCCGCCCTGATGTGCATCACGCGGATGCCGACGCTTTCGAGGCTCTTGTCCCGGCGGCGATTGAGCGCCTCGTCGTCCTCGGGCTCGTCGATCACGATGGCCATGCCGAGGTTGTGGCAGTTGAAATCGACGATGGCGCTGCCGACCACGGCGAACCGCTTGAAGGTGTAACGGCCAAGGTCTGCCTTGGCGAACCGCTCGGCCAGCGCCGTGTGTGCCGGGCTGGCATGCCGCTTCATCTCACGCGCCCGATCGTGCAGCGCGTCGAGGCGGGAGTCGGATATCTTCCACCCACGGCCCTTCTTCTCGAGCGCGGGCGCCTCGGCATTGGTGGTGTCGCGGAGGTTGAGGGTCTTGCGTTCGGTCATCCCACGCTCCCTTCAAGCGAAATCGCCAGCAGCTTCTGCGCCTCGACGGCAAACTCCATCGGCAATGTCTTGAGCACGTCTTTGGCGAAACCGTTGACGATCAGCGAGACCGCCTCTTCCTCGCCCAGTCCGCGCTGCATGGCGTAGAACAGCTGGTCGTCTGAAATCTTGCTGGTGGTCGCCTCGTGTTCGATCTGCGCGGTGGGGTTCTTCACCTCGATGTAGGGCACGGTGTGCGCGCCGCTGAGACTGCCGAGCAGCAGGCTGTCGCACTGGGTGAAGTTGCGCACGTTGTCGGCATTGGCGGCCACGCGGACCAGACCGCGGTAGGTGTTGTCGCTCTTGCCGGCAGAAATGCCCTTGGAAATGATCGTGCTGCGGCTGCCCTTGCCGTTGTGGATCATCTTGGTGCCGGTGTCGGCCTGCTGGTAATTGTTGGTGACGGCGACCGAGTAGAACTCGCCCACGCTGTCCTCGCCGTTCAGCACACAGCTGGGATACTTCCACGTCACCGCGCTGCCGGTCTCGACCTGCGTCCAGCTGATCTTGCTGCGCGCGCCCTGGCAAAGGCCGCGCTTGGTGACGAAGTTGTAGATGCCGCCCACGCCCTCGGCGCTGCCCGGATACCAGTTCTGCACGGTGGAATACTTGATCTCCGCATCGTCCATCGCGACCAGTTCGACCACTGCGGCGTGCAGCTGGTTCTCGTCGCGCATGGGGGCGGTGCAGCCTTCCAGATAGCTGACGTAGCTGCCCTTTTCGGCAATGATCAGCGTGCGTTCGAACTGGCCGGTGTTCTCGGCATTGATGCGGAAATAGGTGGAAAGCTCCATCGGGCAGCGCACCCCTTCCGGGATGTAGACAAAGGTGCCGTCGGAAAAGACCGCGCTGTTGAGCGTCGCGAAGAAGTTGTCGCGCTGCGGCACGACCTTGCCGAGCCACTTCTTCACCAGGTCGGGATGCTCGCGCAGCGCCTCGCTGATGGAAAGGAAGATGACGCCGGCCTTCTTCAGCTCCTCGCGAAACGTGGTGGCGACGCTGACGCTGTCGAACACCGCATCCACCGCCACGTTGCGCGCGCCCTCCACCCCGGCGAGCACTTCCTGCTCGGCAATGGGGATGCCCAGCTTGTCGTAGATCGCCTTGATCTCGGGATCGAGCTCGTCGAGCGATTCCAGCGTCGGCTTCTTCTTGGGCTCGGCGTAGTAATAGGCGTCCTGGTAATCGATCGCCGGATAGCCGAGCTTGGCCCAGTCGGGTTCTTCCATGGTCTGCCACAGGCGGAACGCCTTGAGGCGCCAGTCGAGCATCCATTGCGGCTCGTTCTTCTTGGCGCTGATGAAGCGGACGGTGTCTTCCGTCAGGCCCTTTTCGGCGTAATCGGTCTCGATGTCGCTCGACCAGCCGTGTTCGTAGTCCGCGGCTTTCGCGGCGGCATCATGCGCGTCCTGGTCGCGGAGAATCACTTGCTCGTTCATGCTATCACTTCCTGTCGCGCCAGCCGGGTCAGCGGAATGCCCGCCAGCGCCCCGCGCAGTGCGCCGTTCACCAGCCCGGCGTGGGGCTTCACGCTGCAATCGTGTTCGATCACGCAATCGCCACCGTCGATACAGGCCATGAGGGCGATCGGGCCTTCCACCGCCTCGACGATGTCGGCCACGCTGATCGCCGCCGCCGGTCGCGCCAGCTGCAAACCGCCGCCCGCGCCGCGCGTCGATCGCAGCAGTCCGGCCGCCACCAGCTTGCTGACCAGCTTGGCCACGGTCGGTGCCGGCAGCCCGGTTTCCCGCGCCAGTTCAGCCGCCGAGGTGCGCCCGCCACCGCAATGGCGGGCGGCCGCGCTCATCGTCACGACGGCATAGTCTGCAAGGTTGCTGAGGCGCATGCAGGCCAAATCGGAGCGATTTGCTCCAGTTTCAACCCGAAACTCCTAGTTGCGAGTCGTTAGCGTTTTGGTTGGAAAACCCGCCTCCGCGGGTTTGTCCTCGCTAGACGCACTCCGCTTCGCTGCGTGCCCGCTGCGGGCGGGCGGTTGCCCTTGCGGCGCGCTGGTCGCGCGCCGGTGCTTTCATCGCTAAGTTGTCAGCCCTGCTTCTGCTCCTGGATCCACTGATCCACCTGCTCTTCGAGGATGTCGAGCGGCACGGGGCCGTTGGTCAGCACCGCCTCGTGGAACTGGCGGATGTCGAAATCCTCGCCCAGCTCGGTCCGCGCGCGTTCGCGCAGTTCCATGATCTTCAGCTTGCCGATCATGTAGGCCGTCGCCTGGCCGGGATAGACGATGTAGCGTTCGATCGCCTTTTCGATGTCACCGGGCGGATTGGGCGTATTGTCGGTCAGCCACCGGATCGCCTGCTCGCGGCTCCAGCGCTGGTCGTGGATGCCGGTATCGACCACCAGCCGCCCGGCGCGCCACAGTTCCATGCCCAGCCGTCCGAAGTCGGAATAGGGATCGGTGTAGAAGCCCATGTCCTTGCCCAGCTCCTCCGAATAGAGACCCCACCCCTCGGTATAGGCGGTGAACCCGCCGAAGCGGCGGAACGGCGGCAGGTCGCCCAGCCCGGTCTGGATCGCGCGCTGGAGGTGATGGCCCGGCAGCCCCTCGTGATAGGCCAGCGCCTCCAGTTCGTTGCGGCTCATGTCGGCAAGGTTGTAGAGGTTGACGTAATAGGTGCCCGGCCGCGACCCGTCGGGCGCGGGGCTGGAATAGAATGCCTTGCCGGCGCTCTGCTCGCGGAACGCCTCGACCGCTTTCACCTGCAGTTCGTATTCCGGCAAGGTCACGAAGAATTCGGGCAGGCGCGCGGTCATGCGGTCGAGCACGCCCGAGACGTCCGCCAGGTATTCCTCGCGGGTGGTGTAGTAGAAGCGCGGATCGGTGCGGGTGTATTCGAAGAATTCCTGCAGCGTGCCGGTGAAGCCCACCTGCGCCATGATGGCGCGCATTTCCTCGTGGATGCGGGCGGTTTCGGCAAGGCCGATGGCGTGGATCTCGTCCGCCGAAAGGTCGGTGGTCGTGTAATAGGATAGCAGCGCGTCGTAGTACTGATCGCCGTTCGGGAAGCGCCAGACGCCGTCGTCAGTCGGGGCCAGGGCCTGCTGGCGCAGCATCTCGGCACGCAGACGCTGGTAGGCGGGCACGGCACTGGTGGCCCAGGCCTGCGCGGCCGCGGCGTTGAGAGCCACGCCTTGCGCCTCTGGCAGGTTCAGGCGGGCGACCTCGGCGGCGAAATCCTCCAGCACGGCGTTGTCGTTGCCGGCGTCCAGCAGGTTGGTGATGTCGCTCAGCACATAGGGGTAGACCCAGCGCGGCGGCATGATGCCGTTCGCGGCGCGGGCGGCGGAGCGGGCGATGTGCTGGTCCATCAGCGCGCCGATGCCCTGGATGCGGCTGACATAGGCGGCCGCGTCGCTCGCGTTCGTCACAGTGTGGGTGTTGATCAGGAAGGCCGGGATGCCGCTCTGCTCGCCGTTCATCTGGTCGAAGACGAAGCCGTATTCGCGATAGGGATCGAGCAGGTCGGCGCGCGCGGCGTTGGCTTCGAACAGGCGGTAGGACAGCGCATCCTGCCCCTGCAGGTCGGCAAGGTCGTAGTCCGCCCGCATGGTGGCGAGATAGCGCTGGCGGAGCAGGCGCTCCTGCTCGTCCGCGGCAACGGTGGCGTCGCTCCAGCGGCCGTAATCCTCGTCACGTACGCCGCGATAGGCCTTACCCTCCGGCGACAGTTCCAGCTGGGCAGCGTCGTAGGCGTCGAACAGCGCGCCGATACCCTCGGCCTGCACAGGGGCCCCCGGGACGGCGGCCATGTCGGCGGCGGCCATGTCGGCAGTGGCTGGAACAGTGGCGCAGCCCGCAAGGGCCAGAGCCAGCGCGGCGGCGGGAGTAAAGCGAACCATTTCAGAGCGACCCTTCGTGTGACGTGGCACCGGCCTAGGGCATGGGGAAGAGGATGAAAAGGGTGCGGGACGCGTGCCAAAAAAGAGGGCGGCGATGCCAGTGGCAGATGCCAATGACAGGCGCCGCCCTTCCTAGTGGAGAACTCTTCGCGCACGCGGCGCTCCGAGCCCTTCGGGTCGCGTTAACTATCTGGCGCGTTTTGCGAGGCGATTATTGTAAGAAAACGACAGGGGCGCCCTGTCCGACGCGACGAAACACGAGTTTCCAGACCCAGATGGCAATTGATCGTTGCGCCCGACCCGCGCTTCCTGCCAAGCGATTCGCCATGCTCTATCGCCTGCTGCGCCCCGCCGTCTTCGCGCTCGAACCCGAACGCGCGCACAGGCTGGCGATTCACGCCCTGCGCCTGGCCCCGGCGGGACAGCATGCGGTGCAGGACGGCCCTCTCGGCACCCGGGTGGCCGGATTGGCCCTTCCCAATCCGCTGGGCGTGGCAGCCGGGTTCGACAAGGATGCAGAGGTGCCCGACGCCCTGCTGGGGCGCGGGTTCGGCCATGTCGAGGTCGGCTCGATCACGCCGCTGCCACAGGCGGGAAATCTCCGCCCGCGCCTGTTCCGGCTGGCCGAGGATCGCGGCGTCATCAATCGAATGGGGTTCAACAATGCCGGCGCCGAACTGGCCCACGCCCGGTTGCGGACGCGGATGGGCAGACCTGGTGTGCTGGGAATAAACATCGGCGCCAACAAGGATTCCGACGATCGCGTGGCCGATTACGCGCTGATGGCCGAGGTCATGGCCCCGCTCGCCACCTATCTCACCGTCAACGTGTCCAGCCCCAACACGCCGGGCCTGCGCGCGTTGCAGGACGAGGGGGCGCTGGCTGGCCTGCTCGACGCGGTGCTCGATGCGCGGGGCGAAGGCGGGCCGCCGGTGTTCCTCAAGGTCGCGCCCGATCTCGAACCTGCCGACATCGACGCCATCGCCCGCATCGCCATCGACAGGGGGCTGGGCGCGCTCGTCGTGGCCAACACCACCATTGCGCGGCCGCCGCTGCGATCGCGCCATGCGGGGGAGGCGGGCGGCCTGTCCGGGGCGCCGCTCAAGACCAAGGCGCTGCAGATCTTGCGCGATTTTCGCCGGGCCACGGGCGGCGCGATCCCGCTGGTGGGCGTGGGCGGTATCGCCACGGCAGAAGACGCCTGGCAGCGCATCCGTGCAGGGGCGAGCCTCGTCCAGCTCTACAGCGCGATGATCTATGCCGGCCCCGGCATCGCCCGCGACATCACCCGCGGACTGGAGCGTCTGATGGTGCGCGATGGCTTTGCCTCGATTGCCGAAGCGGTCGGAAGCGAATAGCAGGCATGGCCATGATGCCGCGCCTTTCCGCTTTCGTCCTTGCTCCGCTGCTGCTGGGTGCCTGCACCACGATCCCTGGCGAATCGCCCGCCCGGACTGCCGGGCCTGACACGCTCGCCACGGGAATGGTCAGCGCCGCGGACCCGCGTGCGGCTGCGGCGGGAGCGCAGATATTGCGGCAGGGCGGCAGCGCGACCGATGCGGCCATCGCGGTGATGCTGGCCCTGACCGTGGTCGAACCGCAGAGTTCGGGCATCGGCGGAGGCGGCTTCTACGTCCATGCCGCGCCCGATGGCACCGTGGAGACGATCGACGGGCGCGAAACGGCACCCGCCGAGGCCGGGCCGGGCTGGTTCCTCGGCCCCGATGGCGCGCCGATGCCTTTCATGGACGCGGTGATCGGCGGCCGCTCGGTCGGCGTGCCGGGCAACATCGCCCTGGCTGCGCTCGCGCACCGCGATCACGGTGTGCTGCCCTGGGCCGACCTGTTCGCCCCTGCCATCGCGCTGGCCCGCGAGGGCTGGTCGCTGAGCCAGCGTGGCGCCGAATTCGCCGCCAATGCGCGCAATCGTTCCGCGCACGAGGCGGCAGGACGGGCGCTGTTCTTCGATGCCGATGGCACGGTGCGGCCCGTGGGTACGCGGCTGACCAACCCGGCGCTCGCCGATACGCTGCAGGCCATCGCCGCGGGCGGCCCGCGGGCCTTTTACCGCGATCGCGCCGAGGCGCTGGCCCAGCATGTCGCCGCCGCGACGCCGGGGGAGGCGGCGATGCGCGCCGCGGACCTGCAGGATTATGCGGCCGCCGAGCGCGAGCCGCTGTGTGGCACATACCGGCGCTACCGCATCTGCGGCATGGGCCCGCCGTCTTCCGGCGCGACGACGGTGCTGGCCATTCTCGGCCAGCTCGAACGCTTCGACATGGCGGCGCTGGGTCCGCAATCGGCGACCGCCTGGCACCTGTTCGCGGAAAGCCAGCGCCTCGCCTATGCCGACCGTGAGCTCTACCTGGCCGACAGCGATTTCGTCTCCGTGCCCGCCGCAGCGCTGGTGGACCCGGATTACCTCGCCACGCGCAGCCAATTGTTGAGCGTCGACAATCGCATGGCGAGCGTTGCAGCGGGGCGGCCGGGCGTGCCGCAGGCCTGCGCCGGCTGCGCCGCCGACGGGGACGAACCGCCGGAAAACGGCACGAGCCATTTCGCCGTAGTCGATGCCGGCGGCAACGCCGTCTCCTACACCTCCACCATCGAGGGGCCGTTCGGGTCGGGCCTGATGTTCGGCGGGTTCTACCTCAACAACGAATTGACCGATTTCAGCTTCTCGCCCCAGCGCGACGGCGTACCCGTGGCCAACCGGGTCGAAGGCGGCAAGCGGCCGCGGTCCTCGATGGCGCCAACGATGGTGTTCGCGCCCGATGGCCGGCTGGTGCTGGCCATCGGCGCGGCGGGCGGGGCCACCATCCCGGTGCAGGTGTCCAAGGCGCTGATCGGCTACATCGACTGGGGTTTGAGCGCGCAGGACGCGATCGCCCTGCCGCTGCTGTTTTCCCCCGGTGATGGCGTCACGCTGGAACAGGGCAGCACGCTCGTCACACTGCGTCCCGCGCTGGAGGCCTTGGGCCACCCGGTGGCGGTGCGCGACCTGCCGCTCAAGGCCAATGCCGTCGAATGGCGCGACGGGCGATGGATCGGCGCCTTCGATCCGCGCAGCGAGGGTGCGGCAGTCGCGCCCTGACACGCCCCCTTGCTCCGCGCCAGCGGGCGGCCTAGGTCGCTAACCCAAGGCAGGTCGCCAATAAAAACCGCCTGGGAGAATGTTCCACGTGCAGTTGAGCGAAATCGACACCGCGCAAAACCTCGTTGCATTGTTCCTGCAACGCGCGGACCAGCAGGGCGACAGGCCCTTCCTCACCGCCAAGATCGACGGCACATGGACGCCGATGTCCTATGCCGAGGCCGCGCGGCAGGTGTGCATCCTTGCCGAGAACCTGCGCGCCATGGGACTGAAGGACGGCGATCGCGTGGTGATCGTGGCGGAGAACCGGCCCGAATGGTGCATCGCCGACCTGGCCATCATGGCAGCGGGGCTCGTCTCCACGCCCGCCTACACCACCAATACCGAAGGCGATCACTGCCACATCCTGAACGATTCGGGCGCCTGCGCCGCGATCGTATCCAATGCCAAGCTTGCTCGCGTGCTGCTTCCGGCGATCATGAAGACTGGCAAGGCGCGCCACGTGGTGGTGATGGAGGGCGTTTCCACCGCCCAGTCCGGCGCCTACGATCTGCACCGCTGGGACACGATGATCAGCGGCGATGCCGAGGCCGCGCGCCACGCCGTCGACGCACGCATTGCCGGCATCGGCCGTGAGGACATGGCCTGCATCATCTACACCAGCGGCACCAGCGGCGCGCCGCGCGGCGTCATGCTGCCCCACCGCGCGATCCTGCACAATGCCGGGGCGGCGGCTTACGTCCTGAGCGAGGAGTTCGGCTGGGGCGAGGAGCGGTTCCTGTCGTTCCTGCCGCTCAGCCACGCCATGGAACATTCCGCCGGGCTCTATCTGCCCATCGGCCTTGGCGCCGACATCTGGTTCGCCGAGGGGCTCGACAAGCTTTCCAGCAACCTGGAGGAAGCCCAGCCGACCTTCATGATCGTCGTCCCGCGCCTGTTCGAGGTTCTGCGCGAGAAGATGATCAAGACCATCGCCAAGCAGGGCAAGCTGGCCAATTTCCTGCTGGGGCGCGCGCTGAGCCTGGGGGAGAAGCAGGTCGCGGGGCACGATGGCCTGCTCACCCGGCCCGACCAGTGGCTGCTGTCCGCAACGCTGCGCCCGAAAATCCGCCAGCGGTTCGGCGGCCGGATCAAGGCGCTGGTTTCTGGCGGGGCGCCGCTCAACCCCGAGGTCGGCGGGTTCTTTTCCGCCATGGGGCTGACCATGCTGCAGGGCTACGGCCAGACCGAGAGCGCCCCCGTCATCAGCGTCAACCTGCCGTCTGTCGGCATCAAGCTCGATACCGTCGGCCCGCCGTTGCGCGGGGTGGACGTCCGCATTGCCGAGGATGGCGAGATCCTGGTGCGCGGCGACCTGGTGATGCTGGGATACTGGGGCCGGCCCGAGGATACCGAGCGCGCGTTGGAGGGCGGCTGGCTGCACACGGGCGACGTGGGCCATATCGACGACAAGGGCCGCATCAAGATCACCGATCGCAAGAAGGACATCATCGTCAACGACAAGGGTGACAACGTCGCACCGCAGAAGCTGGAAGGGATGCTGACCCTGCAGCCCGAGATCGCCCAGGCCATGGTCGCTGGCGACAAGCGGCCCTACATGGTCGCCCTGCTGGTGCCCGATTGCGAATGGGCCCACCAGTGGGCGATGGACAATGGCGAGAAGTTCGACATGGCATCGCTGCAAGGCCTGCCCGCCTTCCGCAGCGCAATGAAGGCCGCCGTCGACCGCACCAATGCCGAGCTTTCGGTGATCGAGAAGATCCGCAAGTTCACCCTCGCCGACGAGCCGTTCAGTGTCGAGAACAACATGATGACCCCGACGCTGAAGATCCGCCGCCCGTTCATCAAGGCACAGTACGGCGACAAGCTGGACGCGCTCTACTAGGCGTCACGGAATGATCGTGATGAACAGGTAGCTGGCGAAGATCACCAGGTGGATGACGCCGTGCACGATGGTCGTGCGCCCGGTCGACAGCGTCAGCGTCGCCACCAGCAGGGTCAGCGCCAGCAGCACGGTAGAGCGCATCGACAGTCCGAGCTCCAGATCGAGCCCCATGGCCAGCGCGGCGATGGCGACGGCGGGGATGGTCAGGCCGATGGTCGCCAGCGCCGATCCCAGCGCCAAGTTGAGGCTCGTCTGCACCCGGTTCTGGCGCGCCGCTGACAGCGCGGCAAAGCCTTCGGGCGCAAGGACGAGGGACGCGATGATGACGCCAACCAGCGCCTGGGGCGCCCCGATCGCGCCCACGGCATCCTCGATCGAGGATGACAGCATTTTTGCCAGCAGCACGACCGCGACCAGGGTGACGACCAGAATGGCCGCCGATACGCCGACCAGATTGCGCGGCACGGCGACGTGAACCACTGCGTCGGCGGCCGGATCGGCATAGAGGAAATGATCGCGGTGGCGGATGGTCTGCGCCATCACGAACGTGCCGTAGACCACCAGGGAAATCACGGCGACGAAGATCAACTGGCTGTCGGTATAGAACGGCCCGCGCTCGCTCACGGTGAAGTTGGGCAGGATCAGCGTCAGCACCGCCAAGGTGGACAGCATGGCCAGCCCCACGCTGACGCCCGATTGCGTATAGCCCTGCTCGTAATGGCGCCCTCCGCCGACCAGCAGGCACACCCCGACGATGGCATTGATGGTAATCATGATCGCCGCGATCAGCGTATCGCGGGCCAGCGTCTGCGCGCCCGACCCCTCGCCCAGCATGATCGAGACGATCAGCGAGGTTTCGATGATGGTGACCGCCAGGGCCAGCACCAGCGTTCCGAAGGGTTCTCCCAGGTAATGCGCCAGCACCTCTGCGTGATAGACCGATGCAAGGATCGCACCGCCCAGCAGCACGCCCAGCAGGCCGGCGACGAGCAGGCTCGATGGCTCTCCAACCAGCAGACCGGCCATCGCCAGTCCCGGGGCGATGATGGTCCACAGCGGGGGTCGGCGTGTTTGGGGGTCCGGCATGCCCGCTAGATAGCGGGTCGCACCGCCGCGCCAAGCGATGATGTGGGCAAAACGCCCAGATCGCGCGTCAATCCAGCGCTTCGAGCACCCGTTCCGGATAGAACACCGGCTCCCGCCGCGACCAGGCAGGCGCTGTGGCGGCGGCTTCGCTCAGGGATTGCAACAGCATCTTGCGCCGGCAGGGGCGGATGTGCGGCAGCGCGGCGGCGCCGCAGAACGCTGCCGGCAGGTATGGCCGGGCGTGCGCGCCCAGCAGCCGTTCGTAGAGGAAGCGGAAGGCGGAAAAGCCGTCGAGCTGCTCCTGCGCCAGATCCTGCGCAGCGATGCGCACGAGCGTGCCCAGATACAGCTCCAGCCCGTCACCGCCGCCATCGCAGGCGATCAGGCCGCGCAATTGCTTGAGTTCGCGGTAGGCGAGATACTGGGAGCGGATGGCGCGCTGGTCCTCGGCGCTGCGGCTCCAGCTCTTGAAGGCGTCCCCGCGGCCCAGCGCAATGTCCAGCCCGCGCTCGATGAACGCGCGCTCTGCCTGGGTGAACCCGGCGAACTCGCGCATTTCGGAAATCGTCAGCGAAGCGGTTTGCAATGTCGCCATGATCGAAGCTCCTACCCTGTGCAGGACGCCATCATGCGCGCGCATGGTTAATTTTGCGTTCGCCAGCTGGGGCTGGCTAGATCAGGCCCGCCAGGGGGCTGCTGGGATCGGCATACCGGCGCCGCCCCATCCGGCCCGAAAGGTAGGCGAGGCGCCCGGCCTCCACCGCCAGTCGCATCGCGCGGGCCATGCGAACAGGGTCCTTGGCCTCGGCGATGGCGGTGTTCATCAACACGCCGTCGCAGCCCAGCTCCATCGCCACCGCCGCGTCGCTGGCCGTGCCAACGCCCGCATCGACGAGGACGGGCACCGTCGCGCCCTCCACGATCAGGCGGATGGTCACCTGGTTCTGGATCCCCAACCCGCTGCCGATGGGCGCGCCCAGCGGCATGATCGCCACCGCGCCTGCCTCTTCCAGCTGCTTCGCCGCGATCGGATCGTCGGTGCAATAGACCATGGGCTTGAACCCCTCGCCGCTGAGCACCTCGCAGGCCTTCAGCGTCTCGCGCATATCAGGGTAGAGCGTCTTCGCCTCGCCCAGCACCTCCAGCTTCACCAGGTCCCAGCCGCCCGCCTCGCGCGCCAGCCGCAGCGTGCGGATCGCCTCGTCGGCGGTGAAGCAGCCCGCCGTGTTGGGAAGGTAGGTGACCTTGGCGGGATCGATATGATCCATCAGCACTGGCTGGCTGGGATCGGAAATATTCACCCGGCGCACCGCCACGGTGACGATCTCGGCACCCGCCGCTGCCACGGCGGCGGCGTTCTGGGCGAAATCCCTGTACTTGCCGGTGCCCACGATCAGCCGGCTGGTGAACCGATGCCCTGCAACTTCCCAGCTGTCGTCCGCGTCCTCGCCCGAACCGCCACCGACGAAGTGCACGATCTCCAGGCTGTCGCCGTCCGCCAGTGCGACCTGTTCCAGCGTGGAGCGGGCGGCAATCGCGCCGTTGTGCTCCACGGCGACCTTTGCCGGCGTCAGGCCAAGCTCGCGAACGAGCGCGGCGATGGTGGCGGCGGCGGTGCGGCGGGTCTCGCCATTGACGGTGAGGGAAAGCTGATCCGGCATAGCCATGCCAGATAGCGCGGATCAGGCGTGACGCAAGTTCAGCAGGTGCCCGCCGGTGACCAGCACCACGCCGATGATCGTCAGCACCGCTTCGTGTGCGCCGTGCCCGGCGGCAAGCGCGCCGCCCATGAAGGTAAGGCCGGTCATCGCCACCACGAACGGCGCGGCGCGGCGATGCCGCAAGGCACCAAGGCCGATGGCAACACCCGCGATCAGAGTCGCCAGTGCCAGCCCGACCTTGTGGATCGCCGGATCGAGCAGGAAGCTTGCCCCCATGCCCAGCCCGGCGACCAGCACCAGGGTGCCCACGCAATGCAGCAGGCAAAGCGCCGACAATATCATGCCGGCGCGATCGAGCTTGCCGCGAATCCAGGGTGCGATCTGCGCCATACGGATCATGTATGTGATGCTGTAACATTGCGCAAGAGGCGGATGCCCGGGTTTTTCTTTGGTGACCTCACCCCGGTCCATTAGCACCTTGCGATTGTCCCGGATTTCGGCGAATTCGCGCCCATGTCTGCCCTGCCGACCGCCAGCGACACCGCGAATCGCGAAAGGCCGCGTTCCATAGCCGTGTGGCTGTTCGTCTGC
Organism: Aurantiacibacter arachoides; assembly: GCF_009827335.1. Taxonomy (GTDB): domain Bacteria; phylum Pseudomonadota; class Alphaproteobacteria; order Sphingomonadales; family Sphingomonadaceae; genus Alteraurantiacibacter; species Alteraurantiacibacter arachoides. The sequence goes on from NZ_WTYH01000001.1 coordinate 2,748,445, forward strand.
GCCGTGCTGGTCCTGACGATGGTGGCAGTCGGCGGTATCACCCGGCTGACCGAGAGCGGCCTTTCGATCACCCAATGGAAACCGATAACCGGCGCGATCCCGCCGCTGTCACAGGCCGACTGGCAGGCCGAATTCGATCTCTACAAGGCCACCGGCGAATACCGCAACGTGACCGGGCCCGCGGGGATGGACCTGGATGCCTTCAAGTTCATCTTCTTCTGGGAGTGGTTTCACCGCTTTCTGGGTCGGCTGCTCGGCCTCGCCTTCGCGCTGCCGCTGGCGTGGTTCTGGGTTCGCCGCGCCATTCCGGCAGGCTACACGCCGCGCCTCGTCGCGCTGCTGGCGCTGGGCGGTCTGCAGGGCGCGTTCGGCTGGTTCATGGTGCGCTCCGGCCTGTCGGGCGAGATGACCGATGTTTCGCACTTCTGGCTGTCCATCCACCTTCTCACCGCGCTGTTCACGCTGGCGGGGCTGGTGTGGACGGCACTGGACCTGCGGCAACACGCGCAAGGCCGGACCGCGCCCTCCCGGCTGACGCGCGCAAGCCTGTGGGTCGCGGCAATCCTGTTCGTGCAACTGTTGCTGGGCGCGTGGGTCGCCGGGTTGAATGCCGGGCTGGTGTCCGACACTTGGCCGCTGATGTTCGGTCGGCTGGTGCCCGAAGCGAACTGGGCGAACGGCGTGGCCTGGACGTTCCTGCACGATCCGTTCTGGCTGCATTTCCTCCACCGCTGGTGGGCCTTCGTGGCGGCGGCGGCGCTGGTGGTGCTCGCCCGCCGGGTCAGACCGCTTGAGCGGCGCGCGTCGATCGCCATCAACGCCATGGTCGGCACGCAGATCCTGCTCGGCATCGCTACCGTGATGAGCGGCGTTGCGCTGTGGCTGGCCGTGGCGCACCAGCTGGTCGGCGCGCTGCTGGTGGCGAGCTTTGCCTGGGGCGCCCATGTCGTGGGGCGCAGAGAGCCTGAATTTCCCCGCGCCGAAACCAGTCACTGACACGGTCGCTCAAGCGGAGGTATTATTTTACCTTGTCGCAGATGGGCGGATTTGCTTGACTTGGCGGGCATCAGCGGACAAATGCGCGCCTTCGCTGCTGCCAGGCTGACATATGCCAGTTTCCTGCCGCCGCGGTCTTTCGACACGAATACACAGGAATATCCAGCCATGAAGGCGCTCAGCAAGGTGACCCGGTCGATCAAGCCGGCCGAGGTCGAGAAGAAGTGGCACATCGTCGATGCAGAGGGCCTCGTTGTCGGCCGTCTCGCCACGATCGTCGCCAACATCCTGCGCGGCAAGCACAAGCCGACTTACACCCCGCACGTTGATTGCGGCGACCATGTCGTCATCGTCAACGCGGACAAAGTGCGCTTCACCGGCAACAAGGCTGCCAAGAAGCACTACTACAAGCACACCGGCTTTGCCGGCGGCATCAAAGACATCACCGCCGACAAGGTGCTGGCCGGTCGTTTCCCGGAACGCGTGATTGAGAAGGCTGTCGAGCGGATGGTTCCGCGCGGGCCGCTGGGCCGCGCGCAGATGAGGGCGCTCCACCTGTACAATGGCACCGAGCATCCGCATGCCGGGCAGCAGCCCGAGGTGCTCGACGTCGCCTCGATGAACCGCAAGAACAAGGTTTCCGCATAATGGCCACCGAAGAGACCAAGACCGCGAACGACCTGTCCGACCTGAAGTCGGTCGTCGATTCCGCGCCCGCCGCAACCGAGACCGGCGCCGATGCCGGTAACACCGCCGATGCTGGCGAGGGCGAGGCACCCCGGCCTGCCGCCCCCACCATGCCGCTGCGCGAGCAGGAGCTTGACGCGCAGGGCCGTGCCTATGCCACCGGCCGCCGCAAGGATGCCACGGCCCGTGTGTGGCTGAAGCCCGGCACTGGCAAGATCACCGTCAACGGCCGCGACCAGGAAGTGTATTTCGCCCGTCCGACGCTGCGCCTCGTGATCGACCAGCCCTTCACCATTACCGAGCGCCAGGGCCAGTACGACATCGTCTGCACGGTTGCGGGCGGCGGGCTTTCGGGCCAGGCCGGCGCGGTCAAGCACGGCATCAGCCAGGCGCTGTCGAAGTACGAGCCTGCGCTGCGCGGTGTCATCAAGGCCGCCGGCTTCCTCACCCGCGACAGCCGCGTGGTGGAGCGCAAGAAGTACGGCCGCGCCAAGGCGCGTCGCAGCTTCCAGTTCAGCAAGCGCTGATCCGGATCACCAGTTTCCTCGACGGAGGAAAATGCGAAGGGCGGCTCCCACGAGGGGCCGCCCTTTTCGCGTTCTAGGCACCTGGAAAGACGATACCGTTGGCCTGTCCGGTCGATCAGGCGGCTTGCTGTGTGCCCAGCAAGGTGTTCACCTGGCCCATCAGCTGATCGATGGTCAGCGGTTTGGACAGGTAGCCGTCAGCACCAGCCCGCCTGATCTCCTCCTCATCGCGCTTGCCCGCGAATGCCGTCATGGCGAGTATGGGGATATGGCTTGTGGCCGGGTTGCGGCGGATCTTGCGGATCAGTTTGCGGCCCGAAACGTGCGGCAACTGGATGTCCATCGTCACGAGATCCGGCGCATAGTCGTCGACAGCGTCGAGCACGCGCGCGCCATCGTCCACGGTTCGCGTATCGAACCCATGTTGCTGGAAGACCGCCTCGTAGAACATCCGGTTCAACAGATCGTCTTCGACAATCAAAACCTTGGTCATGTGGCCATACCCTATCCGAATTTGGTCAGCTTTACGCATGGAATGCGACAGGGCGCGGCCCGGCAGAGCCAACCGGAGATGGTAGGGGCGCCTAGTGCACCGGCGGATCGACGGGCGGCACCTGGTTGACCGGCGCGACGGGTTCTCCCGGTTGGCGCGGCGGGGTCGCATCTTCGGGCACATCGTCGATCTGCATGTCCTGTGTTGCGACTGCCTCCAGGTTGCGCACGCAAACCTCCAGCCGCTCGCCGTCCCAGTGCAGTTCGTTGAAACTTGGCGGGGTCGAACGAACGCGCTGCGACAGTGTGCCCGCGCCGATCATGCGCACGCTGCCGTCGGCGGTCTGTTCCAAGATGTCGAAAGCATCGTGGACGTGACCCGATAGCACCGCGAGGACCGGACGCCGGGCCAGTTCTGCCAGCGCCTTTTGCCCATTTCTGGTCAGCGCGGTGCCTGCGGTGCCGACCTCGCGCAGCGGATGGTGACAGGTCACGAGGGCGCGGGTCCCCTGTGGAAGCGCATCGAGCGCGGTCAGGCACCGTTTCAGTGCGGCATCGGTTACCCAGCCTTTCGACCAGTTCAGGCGCGGCTGCCAGCGGCGCACGGTCTTGAGCGGGACGATGGCGAGCCCGGGAAGGTCGATTTCCGCTTCCACCACCCGCTCCACCTTGCGCAGTCGCCGATACGGATCGAAAAACCGCTCGACCGGATTGAAGTAGGGCAGGTCATGGTTGCCTACCTCGACCGTGACCGGCACGTCCAGCCCTCTGATCCAGCTGGTCGCCGCGTCGAATTCGCGTTGGCGTGCCCGCATGGTGAGGTCGCCCGTGATGGCCACGGCATCGGGGCGCTTCTCGGCGATTTCCTGCATCACCCAGTCGAGCGCGCGCGTGTCTTCCAGCCCGAAATGAATGTCGGACAGGTGAAACAGCAGCTTTGCGTCAGTCATCGTCGCGGGTTGCCAGCAGGTCGACTTCGCAGCGCACCAGTCGAAATTCCGTGGGGCCGTCCACCTGGCACTGTTCCCCGTCGAGCAGGACGCCGAAACCCTCGTGCTCCGTGCTGGCCAGAGTGAAGCTGTCGGCCTGGCCCAGCCGGTCGTGCGGGCCGTCGCGGAACTCGCGGCGCATCAACGCCAGTGTCTGGTCGAAGTAGTCGCCGGCGGTTTCCGCGTAATAGGCATCCACGGTGATTCCTTCGTCGGTGGGCGTGAGCAACAGCAAGGGATATCCCTCGCGCTTGCCCATCTGCGGTTTGTCAACGCGCAGCATCGAGCCAAACAGCGTTTCCGCAATGGCGGCGCGCGCCTCTGCGGCCATTTCCAGCGGACCCTTCAGTCGCATCGCCTCACGCACGTCGCCCCAGGCTGTGCCCGGCCCGGCCAGCACGCCGGCGTAGGCATGGCCGCTGGCGGTCTCGATGATACCGGGGCGGCGGCGGCGCGCGCCCCCCCGAGCAACTGCGCCGAGCACCTCGTCCATCTCCGCATCGCCGAACAGGCGATGATAGAGCAGGTTCATCGTTCCGCCTGGCAGCACCAGCACCGCACCGCTCCAGCCCGCCAGCGCTTCCAGCACGGCGTTGATGGTGCCATCGCCGGCGAAGACCGCCACGGTCTCGATCCCGGCGGCTTCGAGCATGGCCACGGTCGGCAGCTCCTGCTTGGGAAAGATCGTGCGGTGCGCGACCTTCAGACCGCACGTGTCGCAATGGCCCTCGAAGGCGGTAAGCGCGTCGGTATCGTTGGATCCCGACGCCTCGTTGTTGATCAGCCAAAGGCGCAGTTCGCTCATGCTGTTGAAAAGCGGCGGCGAGGCCGGCGGTTCCCCGAGCTCGCTTTCATCGCGAATCCTAGATCTTGCGGGCGATCAGCAGCCAGGCCGCGACGAGGTTGAACAGCGAGTAGCCGGCGTAGGCCCACAACCAGGGTTCATGCCCGGCCCGCGCCGCATAGAGCGCCCCGCACAGCAGCACGAACTCGGTCAGCAGGCTGGCGATCCGCGCGCGTCGTACCAGCGTGGGCGGGAGCTCGGCAAACAGGCCGCGCCCGCCGTCCATCACGGCGCGGTGAAGCGTGAAGTTGCCCACGCCAAGCAGGAACACGAGGATCAGCGCCATGCGCCATCCCTGCCGCACGCCCGGACGAACCGCAATCGGCCTTTCGTAGGTCCGGAAATGCCGTTGGTCGGCCGCGCTGTAACTCATCGACCGCTGTCGCGTGCCCATCGACGCCTTGCTGCAACCGGCGTGGACCGCGCCTACCCCTGTCATCGCACCGCAGCCGTTCCAGTCCCACCGGCTGCGGTGCATCCCTTCCGCGGGACCGGAAGGACACCTGGATCAATAGACCCTTGAGGAGATGTCCCGTGTTCAATCAGACCCTGACCATCGCTGCCGCCATCGCCCTGACAAGCACGGCCCTCTCGCCCGCGGCAAGCGCTGCCACCCAGCCCGCCGACCAGGCCACCCAGATCAGCGTACGCGTTGCCTACGACGATCTCGACCTTGGCAGCGATGCCGGCCAGGCCGAACTTGCCCGGCGGCTCGAACGTTCCGCCCGCCATATCTGCGCCACCCGCGAGAGCGACCCCGGCAGCCGCATACGCAGCCGCCATGCCCGCGCCTGTTATGACAGTGTCATGATCCAGTACGAAGGACGCTTCGCCGCGATCGTGGCAGACCGACAGCGCGGGGGCTGACACTCAGCCCGTATCGCCCCTGCGCGAAGCGCGCCCTCTACCCCGGGGGCGCCCTTTTCGCATGAAAGCCGTGCTGGCGTGCTGGCGTGTCAGCGGCCGGCCATGGCCTTGACCTGTTTGAGATAGGTGCGCCCGATGCGCAGTTCCTCGCCATCGTCGAGCTCGGCGCACCACACGCCCAGCCCTTCATGCCGCAGCCCGCGAATCGAATCGCGGCGCAGGATGGTCGATCGGTGGATGCGGATGAAGCGTTCGGGATCGAGCTTTTCCTCCAGCCCGGCAATGGTCTGCAGCAACAGGTAACTGGCGCTGCCCACATGCAGCCGCACATAGTCGCGCTCCGCATCGATCCGGCGGACCTCCGCCACGTCGATGCGCAGCAGTTCCGACCGGTGCGGCACCCAGAATTCGCTGAGCCATCGTTCGCCTTGGGCACTCGCGTCGGGGGAAGGACCGGGCTGACCCCGCCGCGCGATGGCGCGTTCGATGGCGCGCTCCAGCCTGTCGGTGGCGACCGGCTTCAGCACATAGTCTATCGCCTCCAGGTCAAAGGCGTCGACGGCGAAGTTCTCGTGCGCGGTGACGAAGATGACGGCGGGGCGCGAGTGCTGCTGGCGCGCGGCGCTGGCGACCTGCAGGCCGTCCATGCCGGGCATGGTCATGTCGAGCAGCAACAGGTCGGGAGCCAGCTTTTCGGCAAGGCGCAGGGCGGAATGGCCGTCGCTGGCAGTGCCGACCACGGTCAGTTGCGGGATCTCGGCACACAGCACCTGCATCCGTTCGATCGCCAGCGGCTCGTCGTCGACGATCAGCGTGCGCAGCGTGGGAGAGTTCCCGGTCATGCGGCCGCCGTTTCACGGATATGCACCAGCGGCAGACGCAGGTGCGTGGCGAAACCTTCGGCCGAGCGGCCCGAGACGACGGTGGCCTCGTCGCCGAAGCGCGCCTCCAGCCGTTCGCGCACGTTGGTGAGACCGATCCCGAACCCCGGGCGCACCTCCTCGTGGCCGGGGGCGGACTGGCCATCGTCCGAAACGCTGACCACCAGCCGCCCGTATTCCTCGCGCGCGGCCAGTGTAATCGTCACCTGCCCCGGCGACGGCGCGACCGCGTGCTTGACCGAGTTCTCCACCAGCGGTTGCAGGATCATGCCGGGGATCAGCGCGTCTTCCAGTTCGGCGGGAATGTCATAGCGCGCCTGCAATCGCAGCGGAAAGCGAACCCCCTCGATATCGAGATAGAGTTTCTGCAGCGCGATCTCCTCGCGCAGGGGAACGTCGGCGGTCGTGTCCTCGGCCAGGCTGCGGCGATAAAAGGTGCTGAGCATCTGGATCATCCGCTCGGCGCCTTGCGTCCTGTTCGTCAGCACCAGTGCCGACAGCGAATTGAGCGTGTTGAACAGGAAGTGCGGGTTAACCTGATAGCGCAGCGATTTCAGCTCCGCCGTGCGCGCGGCGTTACGGAACTGCTGTTCGCGCCGCTCGGCCAGCCGCGCCTTTTCGGCGGTGAGCAGCGCGAAATACAGTGCGCACCACGCCAGCAGCATGAAATAGCGGCTGAAGGTGATCTCGATGACGTATTGCAGGCTGCTGGCCTGCATCAGTTCGTTGATGTTCTCCAGCCGGTCGTTGTCGGCCTGCCCTTCGGCCACGCCGCTGGTCTGCACCAGTTCCTGCAACACCCTTTCGTCGTTGCGCGACTGCATGTCGGCAAAGACCAGGTAGTTGGTCTGCATGCACAGGAGGGCAGCCGGCAGGGCGAACACCAGGGCCGCCAGGATCTTCGTCCACAGCGGCCTTGCATCGAAGGGGCGCAGCACGACCCACAGGCCCAGCGTGATGATGATCCCGATGACGCTGGAAGCCACCCGCAGCTCCATCAGCCCGGCATCGTCCATGCCCAGCAGCTGTGAGCGCAGGGTCATCAGGAGGGCATAGGTGGTCCACAGCCCCACGACGGACAGCAGAACGGTCCGGAAGGGAACGCGCGCCGTGGGCTGGCGGGTATCGGAACTGGCCATCGACCATGCCTACCCCGCCCCCCGGGGATCGGCAATCGCCAGCGGTGCTTCCCGTCGATGCCCGTATGTCGCCGGTCGAGGCTTTCCAGCGGGGATGGCCTTCTAGCGGGCTGGAAGGGGCAGCAGCCCCTCCTTGCGGATCTTCTCGCGCCAGTGGAGCGGGGCGAGGGTGTGGACGTTGTTGCCTTCCGCATCGACGGCCACGGTCACCGGCATGTCCTTGACGGTGAATTCGTAGATCGCTTCCATGCCCAGCTCCTCGAAGGCGACGACCTTGGCGCCCTTGATCGCGCGGGCGACGAGATAGGCCGCGCCGCCGGTCGCCATCAGGTAGGCCACCTTGAAGCGGCTGATCACCTCGACCGCGTCCTGCCCGCGCTCGGCCTTGCCGATCATGGCCAGCAGCCCCTGTTCCAGCATCATCTCGGTAAAGGTGTCCATGCGCGTGGCCGTGGTGGGGCCGGCGGGGCCGACGATTTCGCCCATGACCGGATCGACCGGGCCGACGTAGTAGATCGCCCGCCCCTTGAACGCGACCGGCAGGCTTTCACCGGCTGCCAGCATGTCCTGAATGCGCTTGTGCGCGGCGTCGCGCCCGGTCAGCATCGCGCCGTTCAGCAGCAGCCGGTCGCCGATCTTCCAGCTCGCCACTTCCGCGGGCGTGAGCGTGTCGAGATCGACGCGCCTGGCCTCGGCATCGGGCTGCCACTGCACGTCAGGCCACTTGTCGAGATCGGGCTGCGGTAGGTAGGCGGGGCCGCTGCCGTCGATGGTGACGTGCGCGTGCCGGGTGGCGGCGCAATTGGGGATCATGCCCACCGGCTTGCCCGCGGCGTGGCATGGCGCATCAAGGATCTTGACGTCGAGCACGGTGGACAGCCCGCCCAGCCCCTGTGCGCCCACGCCTTGCGCGTTGACCGCGTCGAAGATGTCGATTCGCAGCTGTTCGATATCGCTCTGGGCGCCGCGCTGCTTCAACTGCGCCATGTCGATGGGCTCCATCAGCGAGAGCTTGGCAAGCTTCATGCAATGTTCCGCCGTGCCGCCGATGCCGATACCCAGCATGCCAGGCGGGCACCATCCCGCGCCCATCGAGGGGATCTGGTCCACCACCCAGTCGACGATGTTGTCGCTGGGGTTCATCATCTTGAACTTGCTCTTGTTCTCGCTGCCGCCGCCCTTGGCCGCGACATCGATGGAGACGGTGCGTCCCGGCACCATTTCCACGCTCAACACGCAGGGGGTGTTGTCGCGGGTATTGCGGCGGGTGAAGGCGGGATCGGCCAGGATGCTGGCGCGCAACTTGTTGTCGGGATGGTTGTAGGCGCGCCGCACGCCCTCGTCGACGACCTCCTGCAAGCTGCGTCCGCTTTCCAGCCGGCAATCCTGACCCCACTTGAGGAAGACGTTGACGATGCCGGTATCCTGGCAGATCGGCCGGTGCCCCTCGGCGCACATGCGGCTGTTGGTCAGGATCTGGGCGATGGCATCCTTGGCCGCCGGGCCCTGCTCGGCTTTGTAGGCCTCGCCCAGCGCAGTGATGTAGTCCATCGGGTGGTAATACGAGATATACTGCAGCGCATCAGCCACCGTCTCGATCAGATCCTCCTCGCGGATTGTCACCATGTCTTCCATTGCCTGCAATCTCCTCGTATCGCCGCCCACATAGGGCGCGCGACGCTTTGAGACAAACGCCCCATTGCCCCTCGCAGGTGCAACAACTAAGGCATTCGCCCATGTCGCAGACAGCCGAGAGATTTCCCGACGTGACGAGCGCCCAAGACATTCCGGCAAATCACCTTTCGCCCGCCGCCGACCCGCTCGACGCGGCAGAGGCTGCCAACCTGACGACGAATGTCGCGCGCCGGGCGATGATCGACAGCCAGTTGCGCACCAGCGGCGTCAATGCCCCCTTCGCGTTGAAGCGCATGGCCGCCGTCGCGCGGGAGGATCACGTGCCCGCTAGGTGGCGCGCCAACGCCTATATCGATCGTGCCATCGCACTGGATGGCGGCGGCCAGATCGCTGCGCCGCTGTTCTACGGCATGATGCTGGAGGAGGCCGACCCGCGCGAAGGCGAAGTGGTCCTGATCGTCGATGCCGGCTCGGGCTACCTGCCCGCACTCGTTGAACCGATGGTGGCCACGATGTCGGTGATTACCGCGGAAAAGGCGCTGCAGCAGACCGACGAACCGAGCGTCCCCGGCGCGGCAGCGACGCTGTTGCTGATCGACGGGGCGGTGGAGCATATCCCCGCCAGCCTGGCCGCACGCCTTGCCGACGATGCCCGCGTCGTCACCGGCATGGTGGGACGCGGCGGCATCACCCGGCTGGCCATCGGACGCAAGGCTGGGGCGGATGTCGCGCTGCTGCCGCTGAAGGACATGGGCATCCCCCGCCTCGCGGCCTTCGACGTGGCCAAGGGCTGGAGCTTCTGATCGTGCGGCGCGCCTCCCGCCTTGCGCTCCTCCTGGCAGGGGCCTGCGTCATCGCCGCGCCTCTGGCGGTTCCGGCGGCGGCGGATACTCTGGAGGAAGCGCTGGCGCTCGCCTATCTCAACAACCCCACGCTCGAGGGCGCGCGCGCCCAGCTTCGCGTCACGGACGAGACGGTGGTGATCCAGCGGGCCGCCGGTCTGCCCACGGTCGATACCTCCGGCGGCTACACCGAATTCATCGCCCAAGGCGGCAACAGCTTCATCTCGCCCGACCGGCAGGCGACCGCCAACCTCAGCCTGGGCGTTCCCATCTATCAGGGCGGCGCGGTCAGGAACGGCCTGCTTGCCGCCGAATACCGCATCGACGCCGGCCGCGCGGACCTGCGCGGCACGGAAAGCTCGCTGTTCAGCCAGGTCGTCGCCGCCTACATGGACGTGATCCTGAACGAGGCTCTTGTCGGTCTGTCCGCCAACAACGTGGACGTGCTGGCCGTTAACGTGGAGGCGACCAGCGATCGGTTCACGATCGGCGATCTTACCCGCACCGACGTGGCCCAGTCCGAAAGTCGGCTGGCGACCGCGCGGGGCGATCTGCGCACCGCCCAGGCCAACCTCGTCGCGGCGCGTGAACGCTACATCCAGCTGGTCGGCAAGGCGCCCGAGAACCTGCAGCCGCCGCGCCCGCTGGGCGATCTGCCCGCCGACGTCGAGACCGCTGTGGACGTAGCCCTGGCCGACAACCCGGACCTCATCGCCGCGCAGCAGCTGGCAGAGGCAGCGGATTACGACATTGCCGTGGCGGGGGCAGGGCGCCTTCCCCGCGTCGAGCTGGTCGGCGGCCCGGGCTATACCAATTACCTCGGCTCGCTCGGCACGGTGCCGGGTTCGGGCACGGTGGCGGACCAGGATTCGCTCAGCCTGCAGGCCGGCGTGCGCCTCTCGCTGCCATTGTTCCAGGGCGGCCGCATTGCCGCACAGCAGCGCCAGGCGGGCGCCCGCGCGCAGGCCGCGCTGGAACAGGTCGTGGCCGCCGAGCGCGCGGTCATCTCGCAAGTGCGCGCCGCCTATTCCAGCTGGCGGGCGAGCAATGCCATCATCGCCTCCAGCCAGACCGCGGTCGATGCCGCATCGCTCAGCCTGGAAGGCGTGCGGGCGGAAAATTCGGTGGGTAACCGCACCGTGCTCGACATTCTCGATGCCCAGCAGGAACTGCTGCGCGCGCAGGTGCAGCTCGTCACCGCGCGGCGCAACGCCTACGTCGCCGGCTTCACCCTGCTCGCCGCGATGGGCCGCGCGGAAGCGCGCGATCTGGGCGTGGTGGAAGACAGCGAACTCTACGACCCGCGCGCGAACTACAACCGGGTGCGCGACATCATCTGGGACTGGCAGCGCGATCCCGCGCCGGTCACCCGCAGCACGCGCACCGTTGACATCCCGGCGGCGGACGGAGACATTCCCGGCACCATTTCCGTACCCGAAGGCGCGGGCACGGGTATCGTCGAACCGATGGGGAATTGAATGCACCGCGATGGCGAGCCTTCGGTCGAGGAAATCCTCGAATCGATCAAGCGGGTGATGGAACGCGACCGCGCCGGATTGGCCAGTGCCGTGGCGGCCAGTACCGCTGCCGCCGGCGCGTCGGCAGGCACGTCGGCAGGCGCGGGGGCCAACCCGCCTGCCACCACCAAGGTAACCCACTCCGCCATTCCCCCACTCGATCCCGTCGATGAGGACGAGGCCGACGAGATACTCGATCTCGGCGAGGCGGGTGAGCCGATGGATGGCGAGGGCGATACCCCTGGCCAGCACCTAGCCAGCGGCGAAGCCGACGACGAGTTCGAAACGTTGACCAACAGGAGCGCGGCCGAGGCCATGCGCCAGTCGCTGGCTGCGCTCGCCATGCTGTCCGAACCGCCCGCTCGCCCGCAGATCGTGCGCCAGGGAGAAACCTCGCTGGAGGGCCTGGTGCGCGAGATGTTGCGGCCGATGCTGGCGCAGTGGCTGGATGCCAACCTGCCCGAGATCGTCGACCGCCAGGTCAAGGCCGAGATCGCCCGGATCGCGGGCAAGAAGCGCTGACAGTTCGACGCGAACTCGCCGCGGCCGAGGCGGCGTTGGCGAAGATCGGCGGCGACGCGATCGAGCGCCACATATTCCTCTGCGCCCTGTCCGAAAAGCAGGCCTGCTGCGACCGTGCGACGGGCGCGGTCTCGTGGGGCTATCTCAAGCGACGGCTGAAGGAACTGGGCCTGGTGGGGCCAAACAGCATCAATGGAGGCGGCGTCCAGCGCACCAAGGCCGATTGCCTGCAAGTCTGCGCCGCCGGGCCGGTCGCCGTCGTCTGGCCGGACCGGGTCTGGTACCACTCATGCACACCCGAAGTGCTTGAACGGATTATCCAGGAACACCTGATCGGCGGCGTTCCGGTCGCCGATTACCGCTTGTTGCCGCCAAACTTGCCAGCGTCCTGATCGTCCAGCGCGTCGAGCGAGTTCTCGACCGCCTCGTCGTGGCCGGTTCCGCTCGACAGGAACACCAGGCCCATCAGCGCCGCCATCAGCGACACCGCTGCCACGATGCCCAGCGCGGTGGCGATGTAGAAGTGGATCGAGACGTTTTCCACTTGGGTGTAGAGATAGGTCATCGCAATGGCGGCGACCACCACGGAAAAGGCCACCATGAACCGCATCAGCCGCTTGTACCGGCTCCAGGCGTGGTGCGAGTTGCCGGGATCATCGAGCGGGGATTGACGGGCCATGCGCCCTCATGCCCGCGCCAGGTGCCGCTGGCAATCGGGCGCGGCACGCGCCGCGGCAATTGCGCTCCCCGCCCGCTTCGTGTCATGATTGCCTCGTCCGCGGGTGAGGAGAGGAACCGCCGCCATGACCATAGCCAAGATTATCGAATCGCAAGCCGGCGGAATCGTCACCTGCGCCGCCGGCGACAGCGCGTTGCATGCCGCTTCGCTGCTTGCCGAAAAGCGCATCGGCGCGATGCCGGTCATGGATGGGGAGACCCTCGTCGGCATCTTTTCGGAACGCGACCTGCTCTATTGCGTGGCGCGTGACGGGGCCGAGGCGCTCGACAAGTCGGTAAGCGAGATGATGACATCGCCGGCCATCACCATCGAGGTGGAAGCGGATGCGCTGAAGGCGCTCTCGCTGATGAGCCGCCGGCGCATCCGGCATTTGCCGGTCATGGAGGCAGATCGCCTCGTCGGATTCGTTTCCATCGGCGATCTGGTGAAATACCGGATGGACCGCATCCAGCAGGAAGCCCAGGCCATGCGCGATTACATCACCCTGGCCTGAGCCTTCCTGCTTGAGCCGCGCCCCCGCTCTTCCTACATCCTGTCCATGACCACCCTGACCCTGAGCGAATCTGCCGCCGCGCGCGTAGCCGCGATCGCCGCGAAGCAAGGCAAGCCCGCCGTGCTTCGCCTGTCCGTGGAGGGTGGGGGGTGCTCCGGTTTCCAGTACAAGTTCGATCTCGACGCCGGGGCCGAGGCCGATGATTCGGTGAGCGAGACCGATGGCGTGCGGCTGGTCGTCGATCCGGTCAGCCTGGACCTCGTGGCAGGCAGCACGGTCGATTTCGTCGAGTCGCTGGGCGGCGCGTCCTTCCGGGTGACGAATCCCAACGCCGCGGCAGGTTGCGGTTGCGGATCGAGCTTCGGCATCTAAGGTCGGCGGCGTGAAAATCGCCACCTACAACATCAACGGCATCAAGGCGCGCCTGCCGCGCCTGAAGGAATGGTTGCTGGAAACCCGGCCCACGGTCGCCTGCCTGCAGGAGATCAAGACGCAGGACGATGGCTTCCCTGCCGATGAATTCGCCGAGATCGGCTATCACGCGATCTGGCACGGGCAAAAGGCGTTCAACGGCGTCGCCATTCTGGCCGACGGCGTGAAGCCGGTCGAGATCACGCGCGGTCTCGGCATCGACGGCCCCAAGGAAGGCGAGGGCGAACAGGCGCGCTACATCGAGGCCGAGGTCAACGGCATTCGCATCTGCAACCTCTACCTGCCCAACGGCAATCCGCACCCCGGCCCCAAGTTCGATTACAAGCTGGCCTGGATGGAGCGGCTGCGCGCGCGCATGGCGGACCTGCTCGCCAGCGAGGTGCCTGCCGTGGTGCTCGGCGATTTCAACGTCATTCCCACGGACAAGGACGTGTGGTCGGTGGCAGCCATGGCGCCTGATGCACTGATGCAGCCACAGTCGCGCGACGCCTACGCCCGGATGCTGGGGGATGGCTGGACCGACGCCATCGCCACGCTAAATCCGCGCGGGGGCGTGTGGACCTTCTGGGACTATCAGGCTGGTGCCTGGCAGCGTGACCACGGTTTCCGCATCGATCACCTGCTGCTCTCGCCCGAATGCGCGGATCGCATGGTGGCCGCCGGCGTGGACAAGGCATACCGCGGCCGCGAAAAGGCCAGCGACCACACGCCGGTGTGGGTCGAACTGCGGGACTGACCGCGCACGGTGCCAGGCACCTTGGCAAGCTAGCGATAGAAGATATGCCGGTTGATCGTCGCGCGGGCGGTCATGCGGCCGGCCCAGCCGGGGCGGACGTGCGTGGCGTGGAAATACAGGGCATCGCCTGCGGGGCTGTGCCACAGGTCGCGGTGAGCGATGCGGGCCAGGGCCTGCGCGCGTGTCCAGACGGCACCGGCCGGGGGTTCGGGGATGCGCCCGCCGCGCACGAAGCTGAACTGTGAAGGCTGGGTGACGACGGAACAGTAATCGTCAGGGAAAGCATCGCTCTCGGCCCGGTTGATGACGACCCGGGCCACCGCTAGCTGACCTTCCAGCGATTCGCCGCGCGCTTCGAAATAGATCGCCTGCGCAAGGCAACGTACTTCGGGCGCCAGGGCTGCGGTATCGGTTTGGGCCACGAGTTCGGCGAGCGTGGCGGCATCGCTTGGCGTGACGGTGTCCTCAGCTGCCTGTTCGTCGGCGATGTCCTGCACGACTTCGCTGGCGACGAATCGCACGGCGGCTGATGGCGGGGATAAAGGTTCGACCTGTGGGAGCGCGGTCTGTTCGACGGCTTCCGCCCGGGTCCGGTCATGGGAATCCTGGGCCAATGCACCGCTACCGGCGGTGACAATCGGTGTGGCAAGCAAAACGGCAGCCAGCGCGCCCGCGCCGACCCGCAAGGGGTTCATGAACATCAACTCGAATACTTAGGGCGGTGAGCGAGCTGGCAGGTCTGCGGTTCGCGGTGCTTTTACTGCACCATCTGTGTTCCGCGGTCGATCCCAGGGACCTGCAGGTCATCTCCCCGTCTGCGCGCCGCCAGCCATCGCCTTATTGCGATGGAAGGTCGACCTACGCTTTCGAAGTCGCGCGGCAAATAGCGGCGACGGCCGCAGAGTCAACCTTGTGCGATGCCGCCGTCGAGGAACCGTTCCGCGTTTGCGACATCGATCTCGACGATCCAGAGATCGCTGTCCTGCTGCTGGCGGCGGCCATACCAATCGCTGAATTCGCGTCGGTTTTCAGGGTCTTCACACTTCGCCAGCGTCCATTTGCGGGAGCCATCAGACTGCGGCATCCGCTCGTAGGCGCGCAACTTTGTGCCATTTTCGCAACATATAATTAGCAGGGTGCCCGCGTCCCGCTCCCCCTTGGCCAGGACCATGGCGAAGCCACCGGCCGCCTGCACCTGTCGCACCAGGCCGCTGACTTCAAGATGGGCGGGCAAGCGCTGATCCATGTCAGCCGCCGCCCCGGCGATACCCGGGAAGGCCCGAGAGCGCGATGTGAGATCGCATGAAGGTTCCGGTTCCCCGGCCGATCTCCTCGCCCTCGTCATCCACCAGGTTGGCTTCGGCGATGAACACACGGCGCCGGCCGCTCACCCACCGTCCCTCGGCCACGACTGTCCCGCTTTTCAAAGGCTTGGTGAAATGGAGGTTGAAGCCGGTGGTCAGCAGGAAACGGTCCGATACCAGCGAATTGGCAGCGTAGAACGCGGCGTCGTCCAGCATCTTGAAGTATAGCGTTCCGTGCGTTGCCCCCGCGGCGTGGAAGAAGTCCTGACGCGTGGCAAAGGTGATTCGCGCGCGGCCCGCGCCGGTTATCTGGAGCGTCGAGTCGAACAACTGGTTGACCGGGGCGGACGCGTAAAGCGTTTCGAGCGCACGGAAATGCGCGGACTGGCCTTGCGCATTCGCGGCCGGTTCGCCGTCAGGCGGCGTCACGATCCGTCACATTGGTGATGAGCGCGTACATCGCCTCTGCATCGGGTGCGTCGTAGAGCGCCTGGTGGATCCGCTCGTCGCGGACGAGGCGGGAGATTTCCGCCAGCGCGTGGAGATGGGTCGCCCCGCAATTCTCGGGCGAGACCAGTCCGAATACGAGGTCCACGGCCAGGCCATCGGCGGCCTGGAAATCCACGGGTCCCTTCAACCGAATCAGAGCGGCCAGCGGGCGGCGGATGCCCGGAAGGCGCGCGTGCGGAATGGCCACCCCGCGCCCGAACCCGGTGCTGCCCAGCTTCTCGCGCTCGTCCAGCCCTTCGAACACCGCTTCGGGTTCGAGGTCCCACGCAGCGGCGAAACGCTGCGCGAGTTTCCCGAAAATCTCGTCTTTCGAGGCGGCGCTTTCGATAGCGACAGCGTCGGGATTGAGGGCAAAATGGATGGTCATCTCTGCGGGTGTCTTCATTCTTCGTTGCCATGCGCCGACACCGCACAATGGCGGCGTCGGAATGGCCTCAACCGGAGTGATTTTCCCGTCCGCGACCGCACCAAGGGCAGCCGCCGGGGTTCTAGCGAGACGGTTCGACCCAGCCGATCGACCCGTCAGACCGGCGATAGACCATATTATGCCGCCCGCTTCCAGCGTTTTTGAAGAACATCGCGTTGGTATGGCGCAGGTCGAGCATCATCACCGCGTCGGACACGCTGCATTCGGGAATATCGATGCGCGTTTCCGCGATCACGGGCGAAGCATCCTCGGCAATCTCGGCGTCATCGTCGGTTTCGATGGGCGAGGCGAAGATCGTGTAGGCGGCTTCCTCTTCCAGCGCAGCGCGATCGTGCTGTTCGTGGCGATCCTTCAGCCGTCGCTTGTACCGCCGCAGCTGTTTCTCGATCTTGTCGGCAGCCTGGTTGAAGGCATCGTGCGCGTCATGCGCCTGACCGTGGCTCTTGAGGATGAGGCCGTGGTTGACGTGGAGGATGATGTCGGCAGCAAAGGCATTGGCCGGCGCCTTGCCGAAGGTAACCGTGGATGAAAGCGCGCGGCTGAAATGCTTGTCGACGATGGTGGTGAGACGGTCCGAAGCATGTTCCTGCAAGGCTGCTCCAGTATCGACCTGATGGCCCGACACGCGAATATCCATGGGCGGTAATCCTTCCTCTTGTCGTTGTTACAAATGGATGTGGGATGCGTTGGTCAACTAGTCCAGAGGGGAGTTTGCAGCGTTTCGATAAACGCCTTGTGCCGGGCGATTTCGGCGGCGGATGGAGCATGGGTGCGCGGGGGACGGAAGGTGCCGGTCTGCGGCCGAAACACCGTTATCTCAGTATCCTGGTGCGCCAACACTTCGGCAGCCAGTTCCAGCCCGATCTGCCGCCCGCCGGTGAGCTCGACATAGACCTGCGCCAGCAACTCGGCGTCGAGCAGGGCACCATGCAGCACACGGTGGCTGCGATCGACCCCATACCGGTTGCACAGCGCGTCGAGCGAGTGCTTGGCGCCCGGATGCCGGCGGCGGGCTATGGCGAGGGTGTCGATCATGCGCGTCTGGCACACGTGCTCGCGCTCGCACAGCCTCAGCTCGTGGTTAAGGAAGCCGAAGTCGAACTGCGCATTGTGCGCCACCAGCGGCGAATCGCCGAGAAAGTCGAGCAGCTCGTCCAGCGTGTCGCGGAACAGCGGCTTGTCGGAAAGGAACGCGGCCGAGAGGCCGTGCACCCGCTCGGCTTCCATCGGCATGGCACGTTCGGGATTGTAGTAGGCGTGGAAAGTGCGCCCCGTGGCGACACGGTTGACCATCTCGATGCAGCCGATTTCCACCATGCGGTCGCCGGTCACGGGGTCGAGGCCGGTGGTCTCGGTATCAAAGATGATTTCGCGCATGGGCCCCATTATCGAGTCCGCGATTCCCTAGCGCAAGTCCGCCGTCAATTTTGCCACCAGCGTGGCTACCTGCTGCGCGGTTTCCTCCAGCGTCACCCCGGTGTCGATGACGTGATCTGCCCGCGCGCGCTTGGCAGCGTCGGGCAATTGCAGGGCGAGGATGCGCGCGAACCTGTCTGCGTCCATCCCCTCGCGCGCCAGCACCCGCGCCCGCTGGACCTCCGCCGGGGCGGATACGACGACTACGCTATCGACCAGTTTTTCTGAGCCCTTTTCGAACAATAGCGGGATGTCGAACACCACCAGCGGTGCCTGCGCGTGGCGGGCCAGAAAGGCCTCGCGCGCCTGGGCGACGGCGGGGTGGACGATGGTTTCCAGCCGGGCGAGGGCATCGCGATCGCCGAAGACCAGCGCGCCGAGCATGGCCCGGTCCACCCCGTCTGCTCCCGTGCTGCCGGGAAAGGCGTGTTCGATGGCGGGCAGCAACAGCCCACCTGCGCCCTGCATCGCATGAACCTCGCGGTCGGCGTCGAACACGGGCACCCCGAGCTGGGCGAACATCGCCGCAACGGTGCTCTTGCCCATACCGATCGATCCGGTGAGGCCCACGATGACGGGGCGAGTCATCGGGTCAGCAATTCGCGCAGTTCGGCATCGTGTTCGCGTGGTGGCTTGGCACCGAAAAACCGTTCGAAGGCGACCGCTGCCTGGCCGATCAGCATGGCAAGCCCGTCGATCGTGCGAAACCCGCGCGCTCGTGCCTCGCGCAGCAGCGGCGTGTCGTGCGGATGGGTGACGATATCGTAGACCAGGCTGCCGGGCGGAACGTGACTGAAGTCGAAGGCCAGATCCGGCTGGCCGGCCATGCCGAGCGGGCTGGCGTTGACGACGAGATCAAGGCACCCCTCGCGGTCGTCGAAGGCGAAGTCGGTCGGCGCGGCGAAATAGGCGAGCGGAGCGGTGTGGTGTTCGCCCTCCGGGTCGATCTTGGTCAGCAGCGCGCGCGCCTTGCCCTCGTCCCGCCCGGCAAGCACGATGACGAACCGTTCTTCCGCCAGTGCGGCGACAATGGCCCGTGCCGCGCCGCCTGTGCCCAGCACGCGCGCCATGCGGAACCAGTGAGTTCGCGCCAGCTCACCCCGCAGCGGCTCCAGAAAACCAGCGCCATCGGTGTTGCTGCCGATCAGTGCGCCATTATGGCGGCGCGTGACGGTATTGACCGCGCCCACCAGGTCGGCGCCGATTTCCAATCGGTCTAGCAGCGGGACGATCCCCTGCTTGTGCGGCATGGTCACGTTGCATCCGCGCCAGTCGGGATCGTCGCGCCGCGCGGCGATGTAGGCGGCAAGGGCATCGGCAGGCACGTGGCGCGCCTCGTAGCGGGCCGCAATGCCGAGCTTCTCCAGCCAGAACGTGTGGATCGCCGGCGATCTGGATTGCGCGATGGGGTCGCCGATAACCTCGGCGTAAGCCCCGCTCATCGCGGCAGTTCGCCAAGCGCACGCAGGGCGCCGAGCACTTCGAGCAAAGGCATCCCCAGCACGGTGAAATGATCGCCCTCGATACGCTCGAAAAGCTGCACGCCCAGCGCCTCGATACGGAATACGCCGACGCACTGGCCGACCTCGGGCCATTCGGCGGCGAGGTAGCGGGTGATGAAATCGGCGCTCAGATCGCGCACAACCAGCCGTGCCTCGCTGACGTGGCTCCAGCGCAATTGTCCGCCCGTGGCGATCGCCGCGCCCGAATGCAGCACCATGGTCCGGCCCGAGAAGAAGCGCAGGTGTTCGGCCGCCTGGCCACGGCTCGCGGGCTTGTCGAACCGCCGGCCCTCTACCGAGACCACCGAATCGCTGCCAAGCACCGGGTTCGGTCCGCCGGCAACCGACAGCGCCTTGGCCTCAGCCAGCGCGCCGGCGACGAGCGCCGGCTCCACCTCGCCCAGTTCGCGTTCCAGCGCGCGTTCATCCAGCCGGGCGGGCTGGCACTGGAAGCGCACTCCGGCAGCTTCCAGCATGGCGCGGCGCGAAGCAGACTTGGAGGCGAGGACCAGCATCGTCAGGCGTCAGATCGGCTTGGGGCCGGACGCGGGCACACCTTCGCGCGCGCGGCGTTCCTGGCACAGCTTGATGATCGCAGCAGCGCTCTCCTCGATCGAACGGCGGGTGACGTCGATCACCGGCCAGCCATTGTCGGCGAACAGGCGCCGGGCAAAGGCGAGTTCAGCCTTGACCCGTTCCTCGTCGACATAGGCGGTCTGGGTCTGTTCGTTGAGCGACAGCAGCCGGTTGCGACGGATCTCGATCAGTCGGCCAGCCGACGTCGTCAGCCCGACCACCATCGGGCGGCTCAGCGTATACAAGGCCTCGGGCGGCGGACTTTCCACCACCACCGGAATGTTGGCGACCTTGTAGCCCCGGTTGGCGAGATAGATGGATGTGGGCGTCTTGCTGGTGCGCGACACACCGGCAAGGACGATGTCGGCCTCTTCCCAGTTGTCCCAGCCGATCCCGTCATCATGGGCGATGGTGAACTGGATGGCGTCGACGCGGGCGAAATAGGCATCGTCCATGCGGTGCTGACGGCCGGGCCGGCCCTGAGCCTCCTGCCCCAGTTGCTGTTCCAGCGCGAGGGTGACCGTCTCCAGCGCATCGGCGTGCGGCAGGCCCAGCGCGGTGCAGCGCTCTTCCAGCCGGCCACGCGTTTCCTCGTTCACCAGCGTGTAGAGGACAAGGCCGGGCTTGGCCTTGAATTCATCCAGGATGCGGTCGAGATGCTGGCTGCTGCGCACCATCGGCCAGAAATGGCGCACCACCTCTTCCTCGTCGAACTGCGCGAGCGCGGCCTTGGCGACCATTTCCAGCGTCTCGCCGGTAGAGTCGGACAGCAGGTGGAGATGCAGGCGAGCCATGTGGATAGAACGGTGCATAAACCACGGGAGGGAGTGGGGGACAAGACCGGCAGGTGATTCCACCCCCACTGCCGGCCGATTCGTCCAGCAGAAATCCGCAAGGACAGATTCTTATGCGCAGCCTGTGGGTAGCGGGGAGAAGGTTTGCTTGACGAAGGTAACCCGCGAGTCGATGGCCCTTCGCGTCCGGGGAAACCCGGGAGGATTCCGGTGACATCGCGTTTTCCCCGCAATTCACAGGGCCAACAGACAACAGAATCCTATTCTAAATATATATATTTTATTGGATTGGACCTTACCGAATGCCCGGACCGCTCCTCGATAACCTGCTCGGCATGCGAACCGAGAGGCGGCCCGTGTGGCTCATGCGACAGGCGGGCCGCTATCTGCCCGAATATCGCGCACTGAGAGCCGAAAAGGGCGGCTTCCTGGAACTGGTCTACGATAGCGAGGCCGCCGCAGAAGTGACGGTCCAGCCGATCCGCCGCTTTGGTTTCGACGGGGCGATCCTGTTTTCCGACATCCTGATCGTGCCACACGCGCTGGGGCAGGACCTGTGGTTCGAGGCGGGCGAGGGGCCGCGGCTGGCGCCTCCCCTGAAGGATGCCGCTCTGGTGGACGGGACGTGGCAGCAGCTCGAGCGCGCGTTTCACCATTTCGATCCGGTCTACGAAACGGTGCGGCGGACCTGCGACATGCTGTCAGACGACGTGACGATGCTGGGTTTCGCCGGCAGTCCCTGGACCGTCGCCACCTACATGGTTGCCGGCGCGGGGTCGAAGGACCAAGGCGCGGCGCGCAGCCTGGCCTGGCGCGATCCGGGCGCGTTCCAGTTGCTGATCGACGGAATCGAGGCGGCCACCGTCGAATATCTCATCGGCCAGATCGACGCCGGGGCAGAGGCTGTGCAGTTGTTCGACAGCTGGGCAGGATCGCTCAGCCCGGCGCAGTTCGAACGCTGGGTCATCGCGCCCAACGCCCGGCTTGCCGCCGCCATCCACGCAGGCAGGCCCGGCATCCCGGTGATCGGCTTTCCCAAGGGCGCGGGCGCAAAATTGCCGGCCTATGCCCGCGAAACGGGCGTCGACGCGCTCGGCATCGACGAGACGCAGGACTGTGCCTGGATCGACGCGCAACTGCCACCGGGGATGCCCGTGCAGGGCAACCTGGATCCCATGCTGCTGCTGGCGGGCGGCCCGGCGCTGGACGGGGCTGTGGACACGATCCTTGCCGCCTTTGCCAACCGTCCTCATGTCTTCAACCTGGGGCACGGGATCGACAAGGAAACCCCGATCCCGCACGTCGAGTATCTGCTTGCCAAATTAAGGGCCGGCTAAAAACAGGGCCGTCTAAAAACAGGGGCGGCCAGAATCAGGGATGACGGCGATGCGTCAGCGGCCTAGATAGCGCTGACATGGCATTCCTCGCGACGATCTATTTCTGGCTGAAGGCCGGGCACATCATCTTCATGGTGTTCTGGATGGCGGGCCTGTTCATGTTGCCCCGGCAGATGATCTACATGGCGCCCGCCGCCGCCGGATCCGAGGAAGAGGCGCTGTGGGCCAAGCGCGGCGGCCTGCTGCGCAAGGTGATCCTTACCCCCAGCCTGATCATCACCTGGGTGCTGGGGCTGCTGCTCGCTGCACAGCTCGGGTTGTTCAGTGGCGCTTCCGGGCTGGGCTGGCTCCACGCCAAGTTGCTCTTCGTCGTGCTGCTGACCGGCTACCACGGGTTCATGGTCAGCAAGGCGAAGGCCATGGCGCGGGGGGGACGACCGCTGAGCGAGCGCCGCCTGCGCATCTGGGGCGAGGTTCCGGGCGTGCTGCTGGCGATCATCGTCGTGCTGGTCGTCGTCAAGCCGTTCTGATTTCTGGCTCCGCCGCACAAATGGCGAATTGACCTGAAAACAGCACCAGCATAAACCCGCAACACCACCGGCTGAAGGATTGCCCGCGCGATCGCGGAGATCCGGGTCTGCTTTCTCCAAGCCCCTTAGGCCTGCCGGCATCCCAACGAATCTACGGAAAAAAGTACAACACCATGCATCTGAAAGAACTGAAACAGCGGACGCCGGCGGAGCTCGTCGCCATGGCCGAGGAATACGAGGTCGAGGGCGCCAGCACCATGCGCCGGCAGGACCTGATCTTTGCCATCCTGCGCGAGGTAGCCGAAGACGGTGAGGAAATCCTCGGCATCGGCACGATCGAGGTATTGCAGGACGGCTTCGGCTTCCTGCGCAGCCCGGAGGCCAATTATCTCGCCGGACCGGACGACATCTACGTCAGCCCCAATCAGGTCCGCAAATGGGGCCTGAGGACAGGCGATACCGTCGAAGGGGAAATTCGCGCGCCGAAGGATGGCGAACGATATTTCGCGCTGACCAAGCTGCTCAAGGTCAATTTCGACGATCCCGACGCCGTGCGGCACCGCACCAATTTCGATAACCTGACCCCGCTTTATCCCGATCAGCGGCTGGTGCTCGACACCGTCGACCCGACGGTGAAAGACAAGTCGGCCCGGGTGATCGACCTCATCAGCCCACAGGGCAAGGGCCAGCGCGCCCTGATCGTCGCCCCGCCGCGCACGGGCAAGACCGTGCTGCTGCAGAACATGGCCAAGGCCATCACCGACAATCATCCCGAGGTTTTCCTGCTGGTGCTGCTGGTCGACGAACGGCCTGAGGAAGTCACCGACATGCAGCGTTCGGTGAAGGGCGAGGTCATCTCCTCCACCTTCGACGAGCCGGCGCAGCGCCACGTGCAGGTTGCTGAAATGGTGATCGAAAAGGCCAAGCGGCTGGTCGAGCACAAGCGCGACGTGGTCATCCTGCTCGATTCGATCACGCGTCTCGGCCGGGCCTACAACACCGTGGTGCCGAGCAGCGGCAAGGTGCTGACCGGCGGCGTCGATGCCAACGCCCTGCAGCGGCCCAAGCGCTTCTTCGGCGCAGCGCGCAATATCGAGGAAGGCGGTTCGCTTTCCATCATCGCCACCGCGCTGATCGATACCGGCAGCCGTATGGACGAGGTGATCTTCGAAGAATTCAAGGGCACCGGCAACTCGGAAATCGTGCTCGACCGCAAGGTGGCCGACAAGCGCATCTTCCCCGCGCTGGATGTCGGCAAGAGCGGCACCCGCAAGGAAGAGCTGCTGGTCGACAAGGACAACCTGTCCAAGATGTGGGTGCTCAGGCGCATCCTCATGCAGATGGGCACCATCGATTCCATGGAATTCCTCCTCGACAAGATGAAGGATTCCAAGAGCAACGCCGATTTCTTCGCGACCATGAACCAGTAAAGCAAGGCTTCGCCTGTACGCGGAGCCTAGCGGCCTGTGCAGGCGAAGCTATCGGGCCGGGCGCCTGCCCAGTCCCGCGCGTATGGCGTCCCCTCGGGCTCGGCAAGCAGTTCCCCGGGTTCGAGGAAGCGGTAGATATTGTCGATGGTGTCGGACCGTGCGCTGTTCCAGCGTTCGGAGATATGGCGCGGCTCGATCTGCCATGGTGTGTCGAGGCCCATCGCCACAACCATCTCGCGCAAGGCGTGCAACGTGTGGCGCTGGAAGCGGGTGACCCGCTCGGCTTTGGTGGGAACCACCAGCCCACGCTGGCGAGTAGCGTCCTGCGTGGCCACGCCGGTAGGGCAGCGATCCGTATGGCACTTCATCGATTGCACGCAGCCCAGCGCGAACATGAATGCCCGACCAGCGTTGCTCCAATCTGCGCCCAGACCGAAGTTCATCGCCATCCCCGCGCCAGAGTGCACCTTGCCCGCAGCGCCGATCCGCACCTTGTCTCGCAGGCCGGCGCCTACCAGCGCGTTGCGCGACAGGATCAGGCCTTCGCGAAGCGGCATGCCGACCCGGTTGGAGAATTCCACCGGCGCCGCCCCCGTTCCGCCCTCCGCCCCGTCGACGATGATGTAATCAAGCATGATGCCGGTCGATCGCATCGCTTTCATAATGGCAAAAAGTTCGTGCGGCTTGCCTATGCACAGCTTGATTCCCACCGGTTTTCCGCCCGAAAGCTCGCGCAGTTGGGCTGCCCATTCCAGCAGACCCACTGGGGTAGAAAATGCCGAGTGGCCGGCGGGTGAAATACAGTCCTGTCCTACCGGCACGCCCCGGGCCGCAGCAATTTCCGCGGTTACCTTGGCGCCGGGAAGCACGCCGCCGTGGCCCGGCTTTGCTCCCTGGCTCAGCTTTATCTCAACCATCTTGACTTGGTCGATCTGCGCGCTGTCCGCAAATCGGGCTGGATCGAGCCGCCCGTCTTCGGTGCGACAGCCGAAGTAGCCACTGCCAATTTCCCATACCAGATCGCCACCGTGCGAGCGGTGATAGCGCGAGAGGCCACCCTCACCGGTGTCGTGATAGAAATTCCCTGTCGCCGCACCCTGGTTCAGTGCCGAATGGGTGCGCATCGAGCTGGCCCTTGCTGCGGGCATAGACGAGTGCGCGCTCGTCATGATTGAATGACCGGCCCTCAAGATCGCCTTCGACGATAAAGGATCGCAGGTACGGGCGCATGTCCTCCATCAGCCAGCGCACGCGCGCCAGTAGCGGATAATTGCGCCTCAGGGTGTGCTTGCGTTGAAAGAAGTCCCACAGCGCCAGCAACAGCAATGGTATTGTCAGGGCCAGCCCCCAGCGCCACAGGCCATCAGCCCACGCAAGCAGCACTGACAGGACGAGCAATGCGGTTGGTGTTGCGAACCGGGTGATGAGCCGCGCCGATTCCCGCCAGTTCGCGTGGTTCTCCATCAGTGTCGCTTCCGACCGCAACTGGCATAGGCGTTGCAGTAGTTGGAAATGCGCGTCGTGTAGCTCATATAAGGCTCCCGCTTGGCGTTCAGCCTGAATACGCGGCAGGCCATGAAAGGTGTCCCCAGATGAAACTCAATATAGAGATCGACTGCACCCCGGAAGAAGCGCGCCAGTTCATGGGGCTGCCCGATGTCGAGCAGGCAAACGCGATTTACGTCGACACCATCGCCAACGCGATGAAAGGGGTGAGCAACGCCGAACAGCTGGAGCAATATGCCAAGCAGCTGGCGCCGATGGGTCAAATGGGGCTCAAGATGTTCCAGAGTTTCGTGGAAGGTGCGAGCAAAGGCAATGCGGCATCCTCACGCCGATCGCGCGGCGAGACGGACGACTGATCCCATCGGCCATGGATACGATCTTCGCCCTGTCGAGCGGCGCGCCGCCCGCGGGTATCGGAATTATTCGCATTACCGGGCCTCAGGTCCGCACGGCGCTTGAAACGCTCGCCGGCCGGGTGCCGCATCCCCGGCAGGCTACTCGCGCGGTCTTCCGTGATGGTCTTGAAGATCCGATCGACGATGGGCTGATCCTCTTCTTTCCGGGGCCGAAGTCGGTCACCGGGGAGGATCTTGCAGAATTTCACTGCCATGGCGGACGCGCGGTCGTGTCAGCGATTGAGATTGCGCTTGGAAAAATCGCTGGATGCCGGAGGGCACAGCCTGGCGAATTCACCCGTCGGAGCTTTGCCAATGGACGGATCGATCTGGCAGAGGCTGAAGGGCTGGCAGATCTTCTGTCTGCCGAAACCGAGATTCAGCGACGCAGTGCCATGCAGATGGCAAGCGGCTCGTTGTCTCGTAAAGTAGACGGATGGCGAGAGCGTGTCCTGGGTCTTTCGGCGCAAGTCGAAGCGGTGCTCGACTTCGATGATGAGGACGATATCGCCGGTTTACCTGCAGCCTTCGTGACTGACTTGAATGGCTTGTATGCTGATATAACCGCCGCGCTGGACACCCCGAGCGCCGAGATGTTGCGTGAGGGTTACCGGGTCGCTTTGGCGGGCCCGCCAAATGCGGGAAAGTCCACGTTGTTCAACGCGTTACTGGATAGTGATGCCGCCATAACCTCCGATGTTGCTGGCACCACGCGTGATGTTCTCACGCAGTCTTTTGCGCTGGGTGGCGCGCCTTTTATCTTGATCGACATGGCTGGCCTGCGACTGGCAGGCAGCGATCCAATTGAGGTCATTGGCATCGAGCGTGCCGAGCGAGAAATAAAGCGGGCTGATTTGGTTCTCTGGCTTGGTGAGGAAGGGGCCGGTCCGGAAGGCAGTTGGGAGGTCGACGCCCAATGCGATCGTAGCGACGTCGTTCGCAAGCGCGATGCAGACTTCATACTTTCAGCGCTGACCGGAGCGGGACTAGCCGAATTGAAGAGGGCGCTGATCAAGCGTGCTCGCCACTCCATGCCAGCGCCAGGTATGACCGCTCTCAATGCCCGACAACGCAACCTTTTGAACTCGGCCAGCTCATCTCTCGACGCCGCACAGCACGAGGGTGATCCTCTCCTCATAGCCGAGAACCTGCGACAATCCAGAGCAGCATTCGATGCTCTCGTCGGCCGCACCTCAACGGAAGATGTGCTCGACAGCCTTTTCAGAAGATTTTGCATCGGGAAATGAGATGTTCCACGTGGAACATCGCGATCCAGCTTGCTTTGACTAAACTTTCGCTACGCCTTAGGTGAGTTACCGTGATGGTGAATTTCGATCTTGTGGTTGTCGGGGGCGGGCACTCCGGGTGCGAGGCGGCAAGCGTCGCAGCGCGAATGGGTTTGACCACAGCGCTTGTCACTTTCGATAGGACCACTCTGGGTGCAATGAGCTGTAATCCGGCCATAGGCGGACTGGGCAAGGGTCATCTCGTTCGCGAGGTGGATGCCTTTGATGGTTTGCTTGGCCGCGCCGCTGACGCAGCAGCGATCCATTACCGGATGCTCAACCGTTCCAAGGGCAGTGCTGTCCGGGGACCGCGCCTACAGGCGGATCGTAACCTCTTCAGAAATGCTGTTCAGCGAATGCTGGCAATGCAAACGAACCTCACAGTTGTCGAGGGTGAGGTTGCATCGCTCATTCTAACGGGCGAGCGCGTCACAGGGGTAGTTCTGGCGGACAATTCTGAAATTTCAGGGCGCGCAGTGATCCTCTGTACAGGTACATTTCTGGGCGGGCGATTATTTCGTGGCGAGGAACGTTTCGAGGGCGGGCGGATAGGCGAGAACGCTGCGCATCGCTTGGCTCAACAAATGCGCGCGGCAAATTTACCCATGGCGCGTCTGAAGACCGGTACACCTCCGCGACTTGATGGTAGGACCATCGATTGGGCCAAGCTGGAAGAGCAGCCTTCCGATACCGACCAGTGGACGATGTCTCCGCTCACCCGCGAGCGTAGCAATCCGCAGGTGTTCTGCGCCATCACGCGCACAAATACGCGCGCTCACGATATCGTCAGCGCCAATCTTGACCGCTCCCCCTTGTTCAGTGGAGCGATCGGTGCGCAGGGGCCGCGGTATTGCCCTTCGATCGAGGACAAGATCCATCGCTTTGCCGGTCGTGACGCGCACCAGGTCTTTCTCGAGCCTGAGGGCCTAGACACGCACCTCGTTTACCCAAACGGCATCAGCACGTCACTGCCCGCCGACGTGCAGCTTTCCATGCTTCGTCAAATGGAAGGGCTGGAGGCCGTGCGCATGGAAGTGGCCGGGTATGCTGTTGAATACGATCACATCGATCCTCGCGCATTGACGCCTGACCTAGAGGTGAGGGCCATGCCGGGGCTGTACTGCGCGGGACAAATCAACGGTACGACGGGATATGAAGAGGCGGCCGCGCAAGGCCTATGGGCAGGGCTGCATGCAGCTAGTGCCATCAAGAACCGCTCGCGACCGGCGCTTGATCGCGCCAATAGTTACATGGCAGTCATGGTCGATGATCTTACCTTACACGGGGTGAGTGAGCCCTATAGAATGCTGACCGCTCGGGCCGAATATCGGCTCCGTTTGAGAGCGAACAATGCGTCTACGCGCCTGACCCCAATTGCCATCGAGGCGGGTTGCGTGGATGGCGACCGGGTGAGCTGGTTTGAGAATCTCCAATCGCAGACCGACGCGTGGCGTGCATCCTTGAATCACACCGTCAATGCACGAGAATTGCACGATCGCGGCCTGCCGGTGAACCGTGATGCTGGGAATCGGTCCATTGCGCAATGGTCTTCAATACCCGAACTAGACATCGATCAGCTTGCTGACTGGCTGCCGCCGCACGACTCGGCACAGCGCGAATTTATTGAGGAACTTGCGGAGGACGTATCCTACGCGCCGTACGTTGCTCGCCAAAACGCCGAGCTCGCTGATCTGCGAAGAAGCGCGGAAATAGTTTTGGGCGACCGCTTTGCATTCAGCGACGTTCCGGGGCTTTCGAACGAAATGGTCGAGCGGCTCAGTGAAGCCCGGCCAAACAACCTTGCAGCCGCGGGCCGCGTACGGGGCGTGACGCCAGCCGCCTTGGCGGCGCTTCTGGTACATGCAAAGCGGCATGTGCGGCTCACATGATCGACTCCGAAGAGCAGGCTCGAGAATTCTGCAAACGCATTTGCGGCATGGAAAAGACTGCGATGGGCAAGCTGGAGCAGTTTGTATCGCTTCTTCGCGTTGCGAATTTAGAGCAGAACCTCGTAGCGACAAGCAGTCTTGACGACGTATGGCAAAGGCACATTGCAGACAGCCTTCAGCTTCTCGACCTTGTTCCACGTGAAACAACTAATTGCTTGGATCTTGGAAGTGGGGCTGGCTTTCCGGGTTTGGCCCTAGCAATCGCTCAGCCAAATATTTCGATAAAGCTCGTGGAGTCGCGCAAACGGCGAGTTTCTTGGTTGAACGATGCCATCGAGCATCTCGGCCTCACGAATTGTCGGGTAGAAGGCTCCCGTCTGGAAACTTTGCGGACGATGCCGGTCGAGGCGATTACGGCAAGAGCCTTTGCCCCGCTGGATAGGTTACTTCGCGTGGCCGGGCGCTTTTCCGCTCATTCGACCGTATGGTTGTTGCCCAAAGGACGCTCAGGGGTGCAAGAACTTGCAGAGCAGCCGCTGGCGGTTCGTTCAATGTTTCACGTGGAACAATCAAAGACGGATCCGGCCGCAACGATCCTCGTCGGCAAAGGAAAGATTGGCCAGAAATGATCGTCATTGCCATCGCGAACCAAAAAGGGGGGGTCGGCAAGACCACGACCGCGATCAATATTGCGACCGCAATGGCGGCTAGTGGTTATCGTACGCTTCTTATCGATCTTGATCCTCAGGGAAACGCATCGACGGGGATAGGGGTGGGGGCTTCGGTCCGCGAAGCGTCGAGCTACGATGTGCTCGTCGATCAGGCCCCAGTGTCGCAATGCCTTTCGCCGACGACCATTCCCGGGCTCGACTTGCTCGCGGCCACCGTCGATTTGAGCGGCGCGGAAATCGAACTCGTTGGGGTGGAGAACCGGACTTTTCGTTTGCGTGAGGCTTTGGATCAGCACCGCGGCCACGACGTTGCTTTTATCGATTGCCCACCGTCCCTGGGCTTGCTTACCCTCAACGCGCTGTGCGCAGCCGATACGCTGCTCGTCCCGTTGCAGTGCGAATTCTTCGCGCTCGAGGGGCTTAGCCAACTGTTGCATACTGTCGAGCAGGTGCAGCAGCGTTTCAACTCCGAATTGGGTATCATCGGCATCGCCCTTACGATGTTCGACCGGCGCAACCGGCTTACAGACCAGGTCGCCGACGACGTCCGGGAATGCCTCGGCAGCCTGGTATTCGATGCCGTGATCCCCCGCAACGTGCGCCTGTCCGAAGCGCCCAGCCACGGTCTGCCTGCACTCGTCTACGACCAGTCCTGCACCGGCAGCCGAGCTTACATGGCCCTGGCGCGTGAATTGATCGGCAGGCTTCCGCAGGAGAGGGCTGCAGCATGAGTGATAACACCAACGAAACCAACGAGGTGCGTGCGCCAGCCGGCAGGAGGAAACTCGGCAAGGGGTTGGGAGCTCTTCTTGGAGAAGCGCGCCGCGAGGAGCCGGTAGCGGTACAACGCGCGGGTTCGGACGCGTCTGGAGAGGCCGATCACGCGTCAACGCCCCCACAAGGCCGCGCAGATGGGCTGGCCAGCCTCGCCATTGCCGACATCGAGCCGCATCCCGACCAGCCGCGGCGTCATTTCGACGAGGACGCTCTGGCCGAGCTCGCGGCGTCGATTGCCAGCCGGGGCGTGATTCAGCCGGTCATCGTCCGCCCGCTGCCCAATGGGAAATATCAGCTGGTAGCCGGCGAGCGCCGGTGGCGAGCGTCGCAAAAGGCGCAACTGCACGAAATCCCCGCGCTGATCCGCGATCTGGCCGAACGTGACGTGATGGCGCTGGCGCTGATCGAGAATATCCAGCGCGAGGATCTCAATCCGATAGAAGAAGCGCGCGCCTATCAGCGCCTTTCCGAATTCGAGGACATGACGCAGGCGGAAATCGCTGGCCTTGTCGAGAAATCGCGAAGCCACGTCGCAAACTTGCAGCGCCTGCTGTCTCTTCCTGCGGACGTGCTGGACCATATCGAGTCGGGGCGCCTCGACATGGGCCACGGTCGCGCGCTGATCGGTCTGGATAATGCATCGACCCTGGCCACAGAGGCAATTGCCAAGGGATTGTCCGTTCGCGAAGTCGAGAAACTGGCGCGCAAGAGCAAGGGCGGCGATGGGCCCGTTCGTCGTCAGGCGAGGCCGTCCCGCGATCCCACCCAAGATGCCGACATCGCCGCGGTCGAGAACCATCTCGAAGAATTTCTCGGTCTGCCGGTCAAGATCGCTACGGACACCGATCCCCGATCAGGTGCGGTGACCGTCCGGTTCCGCACCCTCGATCAACTTGACCTTATTTGTCAGAGGCTTACCGGCGGCGGGATCTAGATAAGCGTGCAGCCGCCGGGTAGCAGCGCGCGACTTTGGATCAGGAACCCGGTTCGATCGGGGTGAGCTTGCCTGCTTCCTGCACGGGGCGGCGAACGACCCGACGCGCGCGCGGACGCGGGGCAGGCGCTGCCTCCTCGATCCCGATGATCTCTTCCGTCACCACCGTGCGGCAGTCGCTGCCGTGGCGATGACCGCGTGTTCCATGGGAGGCAACCGGCACAAGCATCATCTGCTGGCCATAGCCTGCCGAACCGCTCACTTCGTATCGGCGCAAGTAGGCGTCGCAATAGCGATCGGCCCACATTTCGTCGCGTGAATGGTAACCGTCCCCGTCCGAATCGATTGCGGAGCCGACAGCCGCACCTGCAAGTCCGCCAAGGCCCGCGCCGATAAGCGTACCGGCCGTGCGGTTGCCGTCGGCCACGCGATTGCCGATGACACCGCCAGCCACCGCGCCCAGCAGTCCGCCAGCGACGGCACCGTTGCGGTTCCGGCGGCCATAGTATCGCTCATCGTCGTAGCCACCATCATAGTAGCCGCTGCCCCCAGACATCAGCAGCCGGCAATCCGACAGCCAGGCCTCGCGTTCCATCAGGGTGTACCCCAGACGGCCGTCGGGCGAGGCGGGCAAATCGCGCGGATCGCGGTAAGCGCCCCGGCCATCGTGCGCATCCGCATGATAGGTGCCTTCCCATTCGCCCTCGTACCGTTCCGAGTTCACCCACTGGCCGTCCCAGTCGCCCTGATAGCGTCCATCGTAGCCATAAGGGTCAGGTGCGACATCGGCTTCGAACACGACCGGATCATCGCTGTACGTCACGTCCTGCGCGGAGGCAGCGGACACTGCACCAAGGGAAGCGATGCCAGCAAACAGCACGGCGATTCGAGTGGTCATGGTGGCAAATTCCCTGTTCCGGATGGGGCTGATTACCCGTTAACCAGGAATTTACCTTAATTTTCCCGCGAGCGAATGCAGTCCGGTGGCAGTGTCCCGTTTCAGGGCAGGGAATGTGCGCTGACTTAAATGCGGGACGAAAGCATATCGGCCAGCGCCTCGATTCCGTCCCGGTCAGCCGCGTCGAACCGGGCAAGGCTAGGGCTGTCGAGATCGATCACCGCCACAACGTCACCGTCCCGCATCACGGGGACCACAAGTTCGGACTGGCTGCGCGCGTCGCAAGCGATGTGGCCGGGAAAGGCGTGAACGTCTTCCACCAGCTGCGTCTTGCCCTGTGCAGCTGCCCCGCAGACCCCGACCCCCACGGGTATGCGAATGCAGGCCGGGCGCCCGGCGAACGGGCCCAGCACGAGCTCGCCTTCGACCATGCGGTAGAAACCCGCCCAGTTGCAGTCATCCATCCAGTCGCCCAGCAGCGCGGCGACATTGGCCATGTTGGCAACGGCATCAGGCTCGCCCGCGGTCAGCGCTTCGGCAGCCTGTACCAGGGCACGATAGAACTCCGGCTTGGAGTCGGTGGCATCGGGTTTGAAATCGAACATCTCCCGCCTCTAGCCGCCAAATCGATTGCCGCAAAGCGCCGCTCATCGTATCGCTGCAGGCCATGAGCACCCTCAAGAAGATCCTCCTCGCCCTGCTGGTCCTGCTCCTTGTCGGCGCGGCGGTGGTATGGTGGATGACCCGTCCGGTCGAAGCGACGATCCCCCTTGAAGAGACGACCGGAACGGATCCCACGCTGGTCGAACCCGATCCCCAGACGTTCCCCACCGTCGGCGTGGTGGAGCCCATCGGCTGGGATGAAGGAGAGACGCCGACGGCTGCGGATGGCCTCGTCGTCAATCGCTTCGCCGACAATCTGGAACACCCGCGCGTCATCCATACCCTGCCCAACGGGGACGTGCTGGTAACGCTGACCAATGCGCCCGATCGCCCGGTTTCGGGTGGCTGGCTCACGAACCTCGTCGCCAGCTTCCTGTTCTCCAAGGCCGGCGCGGCGGTCCCATCTCCCAACCAGTTGGTGCTGCTGCGCGACGCGGACGGCGACGGCGCGGCCGAAGAACGCCATGTTTTGCGAGAGGCCGACCTTTCCTCGCCGTCGGGCATCGCCTGGGCGGACGGGAAGCTCTACGTCGCCAACCACGATGCGGTGCTGCGCTTCGACTACGCACTGGGCGACAATGCCGTCACCGGCGCGCCCGAAAAGATCGCGGACCTGCCCGCTGCCGGCAACCACTGGATGCGCAACCTGTTGCTCAGCGACGATGGCACGCGGCTGTTCGTTGCCGTGGGATCGGCGTCCAACATTGGCGAAGGCGGCATGGCGATCGAGGAGAACCGCGCCGCGATCCACGAACTGTACCTGCCCAATCTTTCAGCCCGCCTGTTCGGCGCGGGTCTGCGCAACCCTAACGGCATGGCGATCAACCCGTGGACCGGCGAGCTGTGGACCACGGTGAACGAGCGCGACATGCTCGGATCCGACCTCGTGCCAGATTACATGACGAACGTGCCCATCGGGGCAAATTACGGTTGGCCGTGGGTCTACTACGGGTCCGTGGTGGACGAGCGGGTCGAGGCACCGATGCCGCGCTTCCTGACCGACTATTCGCGCACCCCCGAATATGCGCTTGGCGCGCACGTCGCGGCGCTGGGGCTGGTGTTCTCGGCCGAAGGCAACCGGATGGGCATGGGGCAAGGCGCGTTCATTGCCCGGCACGGTTCGTGGAACAGGGTGCCGCAGTCGGGTTACGACGTGGTATTCGTCGCCTTCGATGATCGCGGCAACCCCACCGGCAAGCCGATGCCGGTGCTTACGGACTTCCTCGTCAACGACGAGCAGACCCGTGGCCGCCCGACCTGGCTCGCCTGGGATCGCACCGGCGCTCTGCTGGTGAGCGACGATACCGCCAACATCATCTGGCGCGTGCAATCGCCCGGCGCTGCTGCCGGGCCGGCCATCCAGCGCAACCAGGGGGAGCGACTGCCGCCGCGACGCCAGCTGCAGGGCGATCCCCGCAGGGCCTTCGAAGAAGGCGCGGTGCCCATGACCGACGTGATGTAGTCAGAGCCGGCGACCGGCGCGCCCGGCAATTTCGATGATATAGTGCCATGCGGTGCGGCCCGACAGCGCCCCGCGCTGCCTGGCCCAGGCCAAGGCCTCCGCCTCGTCCAGTTGTAGCCCATAGGCCCGGGCATAGCCCCGCAACATGGCAAGATAGTCATCCTGGCTGGCAGCGTGGAAGCCCAGCACCAGGCCGAACCGATCGACGAGGGCGAGCGCATCGTCGATTGCGTCGCGTGGATGGAGCGGATCGGCCTGTTCGCCCGCCTCGCGGACAACGATCGCGCGGCGGTTGGAGGTGACCGCGATGCGCACGTTCGTGGGCCGGGCCTGGACCCCGCCATCGAGCCAGCTGCGCAAATGGTGCGGCGTCACGCTATCGCCTTCGGCAAACCCCAGATCGTCGAGGAACACCAGAAAGTTGCGCTCGGCGCCGGCTAGCTCCGTAAACAGGGCGGGCAGGGAGGAGACAGCGTCGCTGGCAACCTGCACCAGCGCGACCGGGGCGCCCGCCGCCTGCTGCTCCATGATCGCCGCGCGCAGCAGGGCCGACTTGCCCATGCCGCGCGCGCCCCACAGCAGCATGTCGTGCGCTGCCGCCCCATTTGCCAGACGCGTGACATTGCCAACGACGGCTTCTTTCTGCCGCTCGATCCCCCGCAGCAAATCGAGCGCCGGAGCATCGATGGCATCGACGTCTCGCGCCCAGCTCCCGTTCCAGATATAGGCCGGGTGGGCCAACCACTCAGTGGCTGGCGGCGCGGGTGGCGCCATTCGCTCCATCGCGGCGGCCATGCGGGCCAGCAGTTCGGCGTGGTCTTGCATCGACTGACGGGCTACAGGCGCGAGCCATGAGCGACAAGAGCTTCACCGTGGCACAGGCGGTCGCGCACCTGCGTGCAGGTGAACTGGTGGCGATTCCGACAGAGACGGTTTACGGCCTGGCCGCACGGGCAGACAGCGCCGAGGCGGTAGCGAAAATCTATCGCACCAAGGGCCGCCCTGATTTCAATCCGCTGATCGTTCACGTCGCCTCGCTCGCGATGGCGCATCGCATCGCCGTGTTCGACGATCGGGCAGAAGCGCTCGCCTCGCGCTTCTGGCCAGGACCGTTGACGCTGGTTCTGCCCCTGCGCGACACCGCGGCCATTGCGCCGGCGGTCACCGCAGGGCTCGCCACCGTGGCCTTGCGCCAACCTGCGCATCCCGTGGCAGCCGAGGTGCTGGAGGAGCTTGGCATCCCGCTTGCCGCGCCATCGGCCAATCGCAGCTACCGGCTCAGCCCGACCCGGCCCGAACACGTGCGCTCGTCGTTCGGAAACGGCTCCCCACCCGTGCTCGATGGCGGGGAATGTGCGGCGGGGCTGGAATCGACGATCGTGGCCCTGCGGCCCGGCGGGGGATGGGCGGTCCTGCGTCCCGGCCCGGTGAGCGAGGAGGCTTTGGCAGCGCACCTTGGTCCGCCGGAAAAGTCGCGCGGCGCGACTATCGAGGCACCGGGCCAGCTGGACCGGCATTACTCTCCCGGCAAACCTCTGGGGCTCGATTGCATTGCCCGGCCACCCGGCGCCTACATGATCGGTTTCGGAGAAATGGCGGGCGATGTCAGCCTGTCACCGTCGGGTGACCTCGCGGAGGCCGCCGCGCGGCTTTATGCCTGTCTGCACCTTGGGGCAGCTTCGGATTGCGCCACGATCAGCGTTGCGCCGATCCCCCGCCATGGCATGGGCCGCGCCATCAACGACCGTCTTTCGCGAGCGGCCAAGAGCTAATCGTCCTCCGGCTCCACCGGGATGGTGGGCAAAAGCGCCTCGATTTCCGCCCGGAGCGTTACCGCCTCGCGGCAGGCGCGGTCGCTGCCGTCCAGGCAATCGTCCTGCAATTCGGCATAGTCGTTCTCGAGCTCGGCCAATCGCTGCTCCCGCCGGCGGATTTCCCGTCCTCGCTGTTCGTCGGCTTCGGACTGGCTGACGGTGGCAAGGTCGACCGCGCGGCTGGCGATGCGCACCGGCGCGGTGACGACGTCGACCGCTGCCCTCGCAAGGCACCCTTCCAGCGACAGGGCCAGTAGCGGGGCGAGGATCAAGGCAGTGCGCATGGTGGATCTTCCGGCTTCCTGGTGATGCGGACTGTCAGCATGGACCTGTCGGGATGAGTGAGCAATGAACTCCTTCGAGGTTGCCATTCCGCTCGCACGGAACCCCAATCTTAACGCGCGGCGATTTCCCGGCCGCCGCATAGGAGAGCGCCCGACCCCAACGACTGCACTTCGCATCGCGCGTTGCCGTTTACCGTTACCTGTCCCGAACCGACGATGGTGGCGTCCACCGCGCCGTCGGTTGAAAAGGTGGCATCGCCCGAGCCGGCCACGTTTACGTCGGCACTGGTGACCTGCAGGCGCGCCATATCGGCAGATCCACTGCCGGCGATGACGAGGTTCAGGGCACCCGCGGTTCCGGCGAGGGTGGCGCTGCCGCTTCCGCCGATCACCACGCTGAGGTCGCTGGCGCTTGCCGACTGCACATCGAGGGTGCCCGAGCCGCCGATCACGACATCGGCATCGTCCGCGAGCCCGAAACTGGTCAGCGTTCCCGATCCGCCGATAACAAGGGTCGATGGCGCAGGCATGGTGATGGTGACGGTGGCGACGTCATCGTCGTCCCATTCACCGTCCGCCCGCCCCACCACGAGGGCGTCGTCCTCGATAGCGAAACGCATACGGTCCTTTGCGGGCTGGCTGCCGTCCACCGTGACGGCGAAGCGGGCGCCCTCTACGATGACCACCCGGTCCGCCCCGCCAAGCACCACGCCGGCTGGCATGGCACCGGCGGTTTCCAGCTGGGCGAGCGGCACGCCGTCGAAGGCTGTGTGTGAAATCGCCCGGTCATCGATCTCGCATCCGCCCAGGCCGATGGCGGCGATGGTGCCCAGCACCAGCGAAACAGTGTCTTGCAGCGATATAGTCATGGTCGATCCCCCGTTGTGTATTGGCCTGACAATACGCCAGGCACGAACAATCGCCAACGCCGCCGGTCGAGTGGCAATGTCGGTTCGCGGAAAGGCCACGTAAAAAGGGCCGCTCGCACCCGGCGAACGGCCCCTTTTTTGCCAAGCCACAAAACCGATCAGGCTTCGTCGGCGGTATCGTAATACTGCGGGGCGTGCTCCTTGAGCACGTCGAGGATCTTGGTGAGCGCGGTCGGCTCGTCCGTCTTCTCCATGGCTGCCAGCTCGCGGGCAAGGCGGCTGGAGGCCGCTTCGAAGATCTGCCGTTCCGAATAGCTCTGCTCGGGCTGGTCTTCCGGGCGGAACAGGTCGCGCGTCACCTCGGCGATCAGCACGATCTCGCCGGAGTTGATCTTCGCTTCGTATTCCTGCGCCCGGCGGCTCCACATGGTGCGCTTCACCTTGGGCTTTCCCTTGAGCGTCTCCATCGCCTCCTTCAGCGTCTTGTCGCTCGACAGCTTGCGCATGCCGATCGATTCGACTTTGTTGGTGGGAACGCGCAGCGTCATGCGCTCTTTCTCGAACCGGAGCACGTAAAGCTCCAGCTGCATCCCGGCGATTTCCTCGTTCTGCAATTCGATAACACGGCCCACGCCGTGCTTGGGATAGACGACATAGTCACCGACTTCGAATGCGGGGGCGCTAGCCATAAAACAATCCTTTCCGTGGAAGGTCCCGACCATCGCAACCTGCACGACTTGCCCTTCGCCGCCGCGCGACGATTGGAACATCATGCCTGTGTTGGGACGGGGGACCTGCCTTCCTAATCCGCCTGCAGCCGATCACGACCGACAGTCGAGCAAGTATATAACAGATGCGTAACATAAAAGCCACCCGCATGGTAATACGCTAGGCGAGCGGATCAGGTGGTCGCCACGCTCCGGGCAAAGTCATGTTCTGCGGGTGCGTTCAATTCGGCGCCGATGATCAGCACGTAGGCGCTGAGATAGAGCCAGGTGAGCAGGACGACG
Source organism: Aurantiacibacter arachoides (assembly GCF_009827335.1). Taxonomy (GTDB): domain Bacteria; phylum Pseudomonadota; class Alphaproteobacteria; order Sphingomonadales; family Sphingomonadaceae; genus Alteraurantiacibacter; species Alteraurantiacibacter arachoides. Next base: position 2,787,067 of record NZ_WTYH01000001.1, read on the forward strand.
ACCGCCCCCAGCGAACCGTAGGTCGCATCGTAACTGCCGAAATTTGCCACGTACAGGCCGAAGCCAAGCGTAAGCACTGCCTCTGCGCCGGCGAAGAAGACGGCTCCCGGAAGCTGGCGACGTGCGGGGGGCGGGCTGCGGTCAGGACCGAAACGATAGATCAGCCATGCCCCGCCCATCGCCGCGGCGAAGACGATGGCGTAGCTCAGGACCTTGGCGATGGTGCTTTGCAATAGGCCCGTCGCCGCCAAGGCGCCGCCGACCAGGACGAAACCCGCAATTGCCGCCAGCGTCATGGCCAGGGCAAGCAGGTTGCGCTTCACGAAGCTGCGCGAATCGGTGAGGTCATAGGCGATATCGAGCGCGACAATCAGCGCGCCTGCCCCATTGCGTGCGCCGAACAGCGCCACCGCCAACGCTGCTACCAGGCCCAGCCCGGCGGTCCCCGTCGCCGACGTGGTGGCGGTTTCCAGTTGTTCGACGATCAGCTGCGCTGCGGCCTGCGGCAAAACGCCGGCCAGCGTGCGGGCGTGCTGCGCCACCGTTTCGGCATCGGCGACGAGACCGTAGATGATGACCATTGCGCCCAGCAGCGGCACGATGGCGAGGAAGGCGTAGTAGGCCACGCCGGCCGCAACGATGCCAGCGTTGTCCTTGCCGGCCTCGGCAAAGGCAATCTTCAGCGCATTGAACCAGCTTTGCCGGGGTTGGGGCGAGGCGCCCTTGCGGTCAGCGTGGGGAGGGGGCGAAACGCCCACCTAGTCGCCCTCGCCCGGCTCCTCGGAGAAGAATTTCTCGAACTTGCCATCTTCGCCCTTGTGCGCATCGGCGTCGGCGGGCGGATCCTTCTTCTCGGTGATGTTCGGCCACTCGGCGGAAAACTTGGTGTTGATTTCCAGCCACTTCTCCAGCCCACCCTCGGTATCCGGCAGGATCGCCTCGGCCGGGCACTCGGGCTCGCACACACCGCAATCGATGCATTCCGACGGGTTGATGACGAGCATGTTCTCGCCTTCGTAGAAACAGTCGACGGGGCACACCTCGACGCAGTCGGTGTACTTGCACTTGATGCAGGCGTCGGTAACGACGTAGGTCATGGTGCGATGAAATCCCTTCGCATGGCACTTTGATACTGCGCTTAGGTCAACCGGGCCGGGCGGGTCAACCAGTTGCGCTCGCAACGGACGAACGCATGACAGGAGTGCTGGGGCTTGAGCGGCATATTTGGCATCCTTCGATGGGATGGCGGCGCAATCGATGCCACCATGCTCAAGCGTATGGGCGCGACGATGCGCCATCGCGCCCCGCACGGAACAAGAACTGAAACCGCTGGGCCAGCGGGCATGGGTCATTGCTTCACGCGTATCTATCGCGAGGACTTGCTCGATCGACAGCCGACATGGGACAGCGCTGGCGAGGTGATGCTGGTAGCGGCGATCCGCCTAGATAATCGAGAGGCACTGGCTGATTGCATCGGTGTTGCGGCAAGCGATCTGGCGGAGATGTCCGACAGCGCTTTGGCGCTCGCCGCCTATCAGTATTGGGGCGATAGCTTTGTCGAGCACCTGCTGGGCGATTTTGCCATTGCAATCTGGGATGGACCCACACGCCGTCTCCTGCTGGCACGCGATCACATGGGGACAGCGACACTTGTCTATCATCACGGCCCCGGGTTCCTTGCCTTTGCCAGTGAGCCCAAGGCACTGTGGGCGATAGACGGCGTACCGCGCTCGATCGACGATGACGGTGCAGCCATGTTCCTTATTTCGGCGCGCGACCCATCGAGCCGTCGTACGCTTTACACAGGCCTGGACAGTTTGCTGGGCGGTGAAATAATGGTGGCCGACCGAGGCGGTGCAATCAACATCCGCCGTTATTGGCAGCCACGGGCCGATCCGCGCCATGTAGGGCGTGACGAAGCTTACTACATCGCCGCTTATCGCGAAGTGTTGGGAGAGGCGGTCGCGTGCCGCGTACGTCGTCTGATCGACCCGCCAGCAGTGGCCTTTTCAGGCGGGTTTGACAGTACCGCGATCGCCGGGCTTGCATCCCCGCTGGTCGAACAAAAAGGGCAGCGAGTTATCGCAGTGGCTTCCGCCATGCCTGCGGAAATGCCCGGCTATCGCGGCGATGCGCGCAAGTGGGTGGAGGCGTGCCGGCGCAAGCTGCCGCAGCTCGATATACGTTATGTCGATCGCTCCCGGATCGATCCGCTTCAGGGGTTCGATCGCGCACTTGCCACCTATGACGGCGTTCCCACCCCGTTCTACCACGCTGACTTGGCAATCGGCCGAACGGCACGGGAGTCAGGCGCGCGGTTGATGATGGATGGGTACTTTGGCGATCAGACACTCAATCCACGCGCGGCCAATCGCCATACTGCCCTGTTGCGCGAGGGAGCGATCCTGCGCCTCTGGCACGAGGTCGGCGAATACGCCAAGCGCTTCGGGCATTCTCGCTGGCGCCTTCTCGCCCGGGCCATCCACCACTCTCTTCCGCCACCGTTGCTGCGGTTAGAAGGGCTGCTCAGGCGCGGTTTCGCTCCGGTTTGGGGGGGCGTTCCGGTCAAGCACCGCTTCATCAACGACGCTGTCGAGCGTGGCGCCGTAGCGCCCGAGTGGGGCCGTCTTCGCCATTATGAACCCGGGCGCCGGCTTTCCCGGCAGGCGCATCTGCAGCGGGCTCAAGGAGTCACGATCGCTCCGCACCTGGAGATGGCCGCCTGGGCGCACGGCGTCGCGACCACCCGACCTTTCGCAGACAAGCGCGTGGTCGAATTGGCGCTGGCCATTCCGGAAGAACTGCAGGTTCGTGACGGCCGCAATCGCTGGTTGGCACTTCAAGCGCTGGCAGACATTTATCCGCCCGAATTCGTCGGGAAGAGCTCAGCTAACGATCATCGCGCGCCGGATTGGGACGATCAGTTTCCCGGCACACTCGCGACGCTTGCGGCGTGGGCTCAGCAAGCCAGGAACGACCCGCGTACGGCGCGGATGATCGATACAGAAAAGGCTATGGCGACGCTGATGGAGCCGGGCAAATTCGATGGACGCAAGGCAGCGGCGTATGGTGCTTTGTCATTCGCCCGCTACTTCGCGTGGTTCGAAGGCAGAAACTCGAACGGCGCCTGACTTAGGAGGTACTGCCGAGGCTATCGTAAGGGGTTTCGCTCGTGTTTCGATTAACGGGGCCGTTAATTTCGGCGCGATCGAGATCGATCACCCGGGGGGTGGTGTAAGGCTTCAGATCCATTGCGCAAACTCCCTGAAATTTGGCTTCCTGCAAATGGACGCCTTGCTCGCTAATATCGTGGCGGAATTCTCTGTCCACACAATCCGCGCATATCCTTGCGAATCTTGGCGACTATTGCGCCTCCCGGTAATGCCTCTGCGCCTCTCCGGCCGGGCCGCGCCTGATCGGGAGGGCATCGATTGCGATCAGCCGGACACCGCGAGGCAATGGCAGCGTCAGGACATCGCCGGCCTTGATCGCACAATCGGGCCGCATCACGCGTTGGCCATTCAACCGCATGTGCCCCTCAAGGATCCACCGCTGCGCCACGTTGCGGCTCTTGGCGAAGCGCAGGCGGCACAGCAACAGGTCGAGCCGCATTCAGCTTTTCTTGCCGAACAGTTCGGCGAGGCCCGCCAAGGCCTTGCCCGTGGCGGGGCCGGCTGGAGTGGGCCTGTCGCGCCGGTCATCGCGGCGGTCATCACGGCGGCCTTCACGCCGGTCATCGCGCTGTGGTGGATTGCCGTGGTTTTTGCTCCTGTCGCCCCCCGGCTTGCCTTCGCTCTTTGCCCCGGACTCGTTACGGCGGGGCGTGCGGGGTCCTTGCGCGGATGTGGCCTTACGCTGGCTCCTGTCACGGTCGGGCGCCTGCATGCTGTCCTTGCGCGGGGCGCGCCAGGTCCACACAGCTGGGCGCGGCGGGCCGAACATTCCCTCCGCGAGCGGCGCCTGTTGCCCTTGCCGAAAGCCCGCATCCCGCATCAGCGCGCGGAAGCTTTCGGGCAACAGCCCCATGCTCGTCGCCAGCGCGCTATCGACGATAAAGCCGTTCCTGCTGCCCCTGGCGCGCCCTTCGTGCGCGGCGCGGAACAGTTTTTCGGCCATGTCCACCCGGATCGCCTGCTTGCCGGCATGACGATAGCCGGCGGGCAAGTGCCGACCGCCCTCGATCACCGCTTCCATCCCCTCGCGCACCGGTCGCCGGTCCAGCCCGAGCGCGAGCAGCAAGCGGCGCGGGCCGGGCTTGAGCAAGGCGGGCACGAACACGTCGAGCGAACCGATCGCGACACCCAGATTGCGCAGCAGCGGCCGCTTTTCCTTCGGCACGTGGGCGAGCCCTGCCTCCTCCCGCCGCACCATGCCGGCCCGATCCGCCAGCGTCAGCAACAGGGCGCGCACCTCGGTGCCGGCTTCGGGATCGGTGGCGGCAATTTCCAGCGCGGCCAGCGGGGCCAGCGGGACGAGCTTATCCGCCAGCCATAGTTCCAGCGCTTCACCCAGGCGGGCCTTGTGCGCCGGATCGAGCTGGCCCAGTTCCCTGGCCACCACGACGCGCGGTCGCAGCACCGACTTGCCGCGTTCCAGATCGGCGACCTTCTGCGCGCCGCGCACCAGCGCACCGTCACGGATTTCCAGGTCGCCCAGCTCGTCCGCCACCAGTTTCTGCGCCTTGGCCGCGAGCAGTTCGGGCATGTGGCGTTCGGCGGCGGCCAGCATCAGCTTGCGGTCTTCCACGCTGGCATCGGCGTCCACGACGAAGCGGAAGCCGTCCAGGTGCCCGATGGGCTGGCCTTCGACCGTCACCCGGCCATCGTCTTCAAGTTTCACGCGCAAGAGCCCTCGATCCTTTCCCATTCCGCGCATCAGTACAGCGGTTCGGCGATTGACGAAACGTTCGGTGAGCCGCTGGTGCAGCGCATCGGAAAGTGTTGCCTCGGCGGCGCGGGCGCGCGCGGCCATTTCGTCACGGGCAAGAACCCAGTCGGGCCGCTGGCAGATGTAGGCCCAGCTGCGAATGGCGGCGAGCCGACCCTGCAGCGTGTCGATATCGCCCGCGGTGCGCCCCAGTTCGTCGATCCGCGCCGCAACGTAATCAGCACCGATGTGGCCCTCGCGAAGGTCCGCCCACAGTCGCGATACGAAGCGCGAGTGCGCGTCCGCGCCGAGCTGGCGGAAGTCCGGCAGTTGGCAGGCCTCCCAGAACCGGCGGACGAGCCCCGGCCCGCGGACGCTTGCCGCCAGGTCGGGTTGTTCGGCCAGGCGCCTGAGCACTGCGAGGTCGATCGCTTCGGGAGCGGGCGCCAGCTGTTCCTCGTAAGGTTTCGCCTCCAGGTCGCCGATCAGCGTTGCCAGCGTATCGAACCGCGGGTTCGGCTCGCGCCAGTAAAGCTTCGTCAGCGGCGCGAAACGGTGCTGTTCGATCGCGTAGACTTCCTCGTCGGTGAATTCGAGCGTCCCTCCACCTCCTCGCCCTCGCCCGTCACCTGCCCCTGACAGCGTGCCAAAGGTGCCATCGGTCTGATGGCGCCCCGCGCGCCCGGCGATCTGCGCCATTTCAGCAGGGTGCAGGCGCCGCTGGCGCACGCCGTCATACTTGGAAAGCGAGGCAAAGGCGACGTGGTGGACATCGAGGTTCAGGCCCATGCCGATGGCATCGGTAGCGACGATGTAATCGACCTCGCCGGACTGGAACAGGGCGACCTGCGCGTTGCGGGTCTGCGGGCTCAACGCCCCCATCACCACCGCCGCGCCGCCGCGAAAGCGCCGCAGCAGTTCGGCCACCTGGTACACCTGCTCCACGGAAAAGGCGACTACGGCGGAGCGCGGCGGCAGGCGCGACAGCTTGCAGGCGCCCGCATGGCTGAGCGTGGAAAAGCGCGGCCGGTCCTCCACGCTGGCTTCGGGGACCAGCGCCCGCACCATCGGCTCCAGCGTCGCGGAACCCAGCAGCATCGTCTCTTCCCGGCCGCGTGCATTGAGCAGCCGGTCGGTAAAGATATGTCCGCGCTCGCGATCGGCGGCGAGCTGCGCCTCGTCGAGGGCAACGAAGGCGCGGTTTCCGCCGTCCCTCGGCATGGCTTCGGCCGTGCAGAGGAAATAGCGCGCGTCGGGCGGTTCTATCCGCTCTTCCCCGGTGATGAGCGCGCAGGCCGCATCGCCCTTGATCGCGCGGACCTTGTCGTAGACCTCGCGCGCCAGCAGCCGCAGCGGGAAGCCGATCGCCCCGGACGAGTGGCCGCACATCCGCTCTATCGCGAGGTGGGTCTTGCCGGTATTGGTCGGACCGAGCACGGCGCGCACTCGGCTGTCGGTTCGATTTTCCGCCCGGCGTTCAGATGGTCGCTGTATCACGATAGCGCAGACATGGCGTGTGCCGGGGCGACACGCAATGGCCACTCGTTTCGTCGCGCGGCGGGCCCGGCTGGTCGTCGTTAAGGGCAAATTTACTTTGTCGGAGCAGACATTGCCGGCCATGAGCACTCCCGGATCGGGGTCGCGCCGTCCTGGCTGGATGGCCGCATCGTGCGCGACGGCCAGGAGGGTTGCTTTGTTCGACGAACGCGCAGGCGCGGGGCAGGAAGGCCATGGCGGCCATGCCGCATCGCGTGCGCCGCAGGCTGGGCCGGGCCACGTCTCCCGCGATCCATCCCTGACCGGGCGACTGGGCGCGTGGCGTCGACGTGCGGGCCATGCGCTCGCCCATGCCGACCTGGCGCCCGACCTGTCACGCGACATCGGCTCCAAGCGCTGGCTGCGCGGCATGGCCACGCTCGTCGGCCTGTCCGCCGTGGCCATCGCCGCCTTTCCCGGTTTCTCACCGGTCGAGGCCGCGCCCGCCATGCGCATCGACGATTCCGTGCGCGACGAATTCCGCAGCCAGATGATCATGCCCCTGGCGCTTGGTGCCGACAGCGGCCGGCGCATGGGCGCCACGCTGGCGGTGACGACGCTGACCAGCGCGCCCGAGCGCCCGCGCCTCGACCTCGTGGCGACGCTGGCACAGGGTGACGGTTTCGATCGCATGCTCCGCCGCGCCGGCGTGGGGCAGGACGAGGCGAGCCTGATCGCGCAGATGATCGAGCGTGCGGTGCCGGTCGACCAGATCGCGCCGGGTACGCAGGTCGACATAACGCTTGGCCGGCGGACCAGCACCGATGCGCCGCGCCCGGTCGATGCGCTGAGCTTTCGCGCGCGGTTCGACCTGCAACTGGCGGTGGAGCGGCAAGGCGGGCGGCTGGTCCTCGATCCGCGCCCGATCAAGGTCGACGCGACACCGCTGCGGATTCGCGGCAAGGTTGGCCCCAGTCTTTACCGCGCCGCACGCGCAGCCGGGGCACCGCCCAGTTCGGTGCAGCAGTTCCTGCGGACCATCGGCCAGCAATACGACATCGACCGCGAGATCGGCGCGGAGGACGAGTTCGACATGATCGTCGACTATCGCCGCGCCGCGACCGGTGAGGTGGAGGTAGGCGATCTCGTTTACGCCGCCGTCATCCGCGGCGATCGCCCGCGCGTGCAGTTGATGCGCTGGGGGCGCGAAGGGCGTTTCTATGACGCGGCGGGCGAGGGCGAGCTGCGCGAGGGGCTGATCCAACCCGTTCCCGGCGCGATCTCCAGCCGGTTCGGCATGCGGCGCCACCCGATCCTGGGATACCGGCGGATGCATTCCGGCCTCGATTTCCGCGCCAGCAGCGGCACCCCGATCTATGCCGCGACCAATGGCGTGGTGAACTTTGCCGGACGTAACGGCGGCTACGGGAACTTCGTGCGCATTCGCCACCCAGGCAACCTTTCCACCGGCTATGCCCATATGAGCCGTATCGCCGTTTCAAACGGCCAAAACGTGCGGCGGGGGCAGGTCATCGGTTATGTCGGCTCCACCGGCCTGTCGACCGGGCCGCACCTGCATTACGAGATGTATCGCGACGGTCAGAAGATCGATCCCGCCTCGGTGCGCTTCGTCAACCGCGCGCAAATCAGCGGCGCCGACCTCGCCAATTTCCGCGAGCAACTGCTGCGGCTGCAACTCGTCCGTCCCGGTGCCGCGCTGGCCAGCCTTGCGCCCGATACCGCGGCCAGCGAGGAGCCGGTGCGCGAGATCGACCGGATCGAAAACCGCCAGCGCGTGCAATAGCGCGCGATTGCCCCACCGGGCCTTTTGCGGCAGGACGCGGCGGCGATGGAACGACATTTCCCCAACACCCGCATGCGCCGCGGCCGGGCCACCCGCTGGAGCCGCACGATGCTGCGCGAGACGGTGCTGACCCCGGCGGACCTCATCTGGCCGCTGTTCGTGACCGACGGCAGCGCCGTGCAGGAACCGGTTGGCAGCTTGCCCGGCGTGTCGCGCTGGTCGGTCGACGGGATCGTGACGCAGGCGAGGGAAGCGGTGAAGCTCGGCATCCCGTGCATTGCGCTGTTCCCCAACACCCAGGGCCACCTGCGTTCCGACGACGGGGCCGAGGCGCTCAACCCCGACAACCTGATGTGCCGGGCGATCCGGGCGGTCAAGCAGGCGTGCGGCGACGATCTCGGGGTGCTGACGGACGTGGCGCTCGACCCCTATACCAGCCACGGGCAGGACGGACTGGTCGATGGCAGGGGCTATGTCGGTAACGACGATACCGTGGCCGTGCTCGTCGACCAGGCGCTGAACCAGGCGGAGGCAGGCGCGGATATCGTCGCCCCTTCGGACATGATGGACGGGCGGGTGCGGGCAATCCGCATGGCGCTGGAAATGAATGGCCACCCCAACGTGCAGATCATGGCCTACGCGGCCAAGTATGCGTCGGCGTTTTACGGCCCCTTCCGCGACGCGGTGGGCAGTGGCGGGCTGCTGAAGGGCGACAAGGCGACATACCAGATGGACCCGGCGAACGGCGACGAGGCCATGGCCGAAATCGCGCTCGACATCGCCGAGGGCGCGGACAGCGTCATGATAAAGCCGGGCCTCGCCTATCTCGACATCATCTGGCGCGCCAGGCAGCGGTTCGATGTGCCGGTATTCGCCTATCAGGTCAGCGGCGAATACGCGCTGATCGAGGCGGGCGTGGCCGCCGGCGTGGGAAGCCGCGAGGGGCTGCTGATGGAAAAGCTGATCGCCTTCAAGCGCGCGGGTTGCGCGGGCATGCTCACCTACCATGCCCCCATCGCAGCGCGGCTGCTGGGTGGCTGACAGCCTCGCCACCGACCGGCTGGTGCTGCGCCCGCCGACAGCGGACGACCTGCCGTTCCTGCTGGCTGAAATGAACACCCCGATGGTGATGCGCTATCTCGGCGGAGAGGTATTCACCGAGGCTGACGTGACAAGCCGCCTGCAGGCCGACATCGATGCCTTCGGGCGCGATGATGGCTGGAAGCGCTGGACGATTTTTCGCCGCGACGACAATGCCCGGGTGGGCCGCTGCGGCCTCTTCCGCGTGCGGATGAAAGCGGCGCCCGATGCCCTGCGCGGCCAACCCGAAATCGGCTGGACCCTCGCGGAGGCGTACTGGGGAAAGGGCTTTGCGACAGAGGCGGCGCGCGCGGTTCTGAACCACGCCTTTGCGGATCTCCCCGAGGTCTACGCACAGACCAGCGATTCCAACGCCGCCTCCACCCGTGTCATGCAACGGCTCGGGTTCGAACGCCGGCACGATCTGGGCTATGTCGATCCGGACTATCCGCCGCGCGACAATCCCACCACGGTCTGGTCGCTTACCACGGATGCCTGGGGCACGCATGGCTGACTTTCGCCACGAAACCGATCGGCTGGTGCTGCGGGACTGGCGCGATGGCGATGCCGAGGCCTTTTTTGCCGCGACCAACACCCCCGCCGTCATGCGCTGGCTGGGCGGGGTGATGGACGATGATGCACGCGCCGCGCAGCTGGCGCGCGTGCGCACCTGCCACGCCAACCACGGGTTCTGCTTCTGGATCGTTCAGCGCAAGGCCGACGGCGGGCATCTGTCGGGCGAGGTTCTGGGTTTCTGCGGCCTCAAGCGTGCCGACGCGCCCGGCAGCAGCGTGGTCGGCGCAATGGAGGCGGGCTGGCGCTTGCGCGAGGATGCGTGGGGCCACGGCTACGCGAAGGAAGCTGCCGCCGCGGCGCTGGCGCTTGGCTTCGAACGCTTTGCCGCCGATCGGATCGTCGCGCTCACCGTCGACGGCAACGCGCCGAGCTGGGGCCTCATGACCCGGCTGGGCATGCAGCGCCGCGCTGATCTCGATTACCAGGACCCGCGCTACGGTCCTGATCTCAACCCGACGATCGTCTATGCCATCACCGCCGATCAGTGGCGGCGGGCATCGCGTGGCTGACAGCCCCGTTCGCGTGCGCCGCCAGCTGTTCGTCGTAACGGTGCTGGCGAGCAGCTTCCTGCTCTTTCTGGTGCAGCCGATGGTTGCGCGCATGGCGCTGCCCCGGCTGGGAGGCGCGCCGAACGTTTGGAACAGCGCCATGCTGGTTTACCAGGCGTTGCTGTTGGGCGGTTACGCCTATGCCCACGCGATCGGACGTTTCCCGTTGCGGTGGCAGGGCGCGATCCACATCGCGGTATTGCTGCTGGGCGGGCTGACCCTCCCTCTTGCGCTGGCAGAGACCGCGCCGCCCGCGCCGGGGTGGGAAGCATTGTGGGTGCCGTGGCTGTTCCTGCTGACCGTCGGCCCGGCGTTTTTTGCCATATCCGCGCAGGCTCCGCTGTTGCAGCGCTGGTTCGCCGCGCATCCGCAGGCGGGCAATCCTTATCCCCTGTATGCCGCGTCCAACCTCGGCAGTTTTGCCGGCCTCCTCGCCTATCCGCTGCTGGCCGAGCCGCTGCTTGCCATCGGCCAGCAGAGCCATGCGTGGGCGGCGGGCTACGCGCTGCTTGTCGTGCTGGTGGCCTCGGCTCTGTGGGCGCGACGAAACTCCAACGCCGCCGCAATCGTACCCGCAGACGATCCGCAAGAGCCCATTGCCGCGCGCAGCGACTGGCGCACGGTCCTTTTGTGGCTGGCGCTGTCGGCTGTTCCATCGGGCCTGATGCTGTCCACCACGACGTTCCTAACCACCGACATCATGGCGATTCCGCTGGTTTGGGTGATACCGCTGGGGCTTTACCTGCTCAGTTTCACGATCGCCTTTGCCGAACGGCGTGCGCTGGCGGGGCTGTTCGTGGTCCTCGCACCGCTCGTACTGCTGGTCGACGGCAGCGTGGCCATGTTTGCCGCTGGCCGGGCGGACCTGCTCGCAGGCACGGCGAGCGTCATCCTGCTGTTCGTCGTGGCCGTCGCACTGCACGCCCGTCTCTACGACAATCGTCCGCACCCTGGCGAACTCACGCGCTTCTACCTGGTAATGGCCGTCGGCGGCGTGGCGGGCGGGCTGTTCACCGCGCTGATCGCGCCGGTGGTGTTCGACTGGACGTGGGAGCACCCGCTGCTGATCCTCGCCGCCGCACTTTTGCTGCCGCTCGCCCCGTGGAGGCGCGCCATCGCTGGCCGCTTCGGCAATCCGGCATGGCTGCGCCTGGTGCTCGCCGGCATCCTTGTCGTCCTGTTCGCCTTCGCCTTGGCAGCATTCCCGCCCGGCCTTGGCGAAACGCAGCTGGCCGGTTGGCAATGGGCCACCTTGTTCGTCATGCTGTCGCTGGCTCTGGTGCTGGCGGCCCGCCGCTGGTCGTTCGTGACAGGGGTTGCCGTGCTGCTGCTGGCCTTCGGCGGAATCGCCAACCTGCGCACGAGCATCGAGGGTCTGCGCGAACGCAGCTATTTCGGGATCTATGCGGTCCGGACCACGCCCGATGGCGACACGCTGCTGATGCACGGGACGACCATCCACGGCCTCCAGCATACCGAGACAACGCCAAACGAGCCGACCACTTACTACGGCCGCAGCTCCGGCGTGGGGCGGGCGCTGGCCCTGGCTGCGCCCGATGCGCGCGTGGGCGTGGTCGGGCTCGGGGTGGGGACGCTCGCCTGCTATCGCCAAGCGCGACAGGCATGGACCTTTTTCGAGATCGACCCGGTGGTCCGCGATTTTTCCGATCGCGGGCTGTTCACCTATCTCGCCAACTGCGCGCCGGGCGCGCCGGTGGTGATCGGCGACGCGCGGATTGCCATCGAGGCCATGCCGCAGGCCAGTTTCGACGTGTTGGTCATCGATGCCTTTTCGTCGGACGCCATTCCCCTGCACCTGCTGACTGACGAGGCGATGGGCATCTACCTTGCGGCCACGGCTGGCGATGGCTTGCTGATGATGCACATTTCCAACAACTACATCCGCCTGCAACCAGTGCTGGCGAGGCTGGCGCAGGAACGCGGTCTTGCCACCATGGTTCTCATCGACAAGGGCGACAGTGCTGGCAGCGGGACCGGTAACAATGCAGGCGACCTGTATCCGTCCACCTGGGTGGCACTGGCGCCAGACCAGGCCCGCCTGGCGGAGCTCGCCGGCAGCGGCGCATGGCAACCCCTCGCGCCGCCCGAAGGCCCGGTGTGGACCGACGATTACGCCTCCATCCTGCCCTACCTCGTCTGGGAGAATTTCTTGTGAACATCGACCCCCTCGACTGGAGCCAGCGTTTCCCCGGCGCGACCATCATGGCCTTCGAAGGCAAGGTCCCGCACATCGACGCCACCGCCTTCGTCGCCCCCGGAGCGCGCATCATTGGCGACGTTACCATCGGCCCGCAGGCGAGCGTCTGGTACAACTGCGTGCTGCGCGGTGACATTCACCGCATCGAAGTGGGGGCGCGCAGCAACGTTCAGGATGGCAGCGTCTTCCATGTCGAAGGGCCACGGCCGGATACGGCGGGCGAACCCACGATCATTGGCGAGGATTGCGTGATCGGCCACATGGCCGTGGTGCACGGCGCGCAGCTGGAAAACCGCGCCTTCGTGGGCATGGGCGCCATCGCGATGGACGGCGCGCGTATCGCCGAGGGGGGCATGCTGGGCGCAGGCGCTTTGCTGTCACCCGGAAAGCAGATCGGTCCGGGCGAGATCTGGATCGGCCGGCCGGCAAGATATTACCGCACGCAGGACGAAGCGCAGGTCGCCAAGATCCGCTTCCAGACCGAACGTTATTGCAGCCTGGCGCAGCGGCACCTTGCAGAGCTGCGAAAGTAGCGCGGCGCAACTTTGCTTCGCTACGCGGCGGGCGTGGGTCAGTCCTTGACCAGCGCCCGCAACGCCTCGATCCGGTCAGCCTCGTGCGCCGGCTTGTCCCAGCGGATGCGGTGGATGCGCGGAAAGCGCATGGCTAAGCCGCTCTTGTGGCGCTTGCTCTTATGGACCGAATCGAAGGCGACCTCGAACACCAGACTGCGATTGGTCTCACGCACCGGGCCGAAGCGGTTGACGGTGTTCTGCCGCACGTGGCGGTCGATCTTCTTCAATTCCTCGTCGGTGAAGCCGGAATAGGCCTTGCCGACGGGCAGTAGCTCGGTGCCGCCGAGTCCGTCGGCGTCGGGGTCGCCGTCCCAGCAACCGAAGGTGTAGTCCGAGTAGAAGCTGCTGCGCTTTCCGCTGCCGCGCTGGGCGTACATCAGTACGCAATCGACCAGCAGCGGATCGCGCTTCCACTTGTACCACAGCCCGGTGCGCCGGCCGGCGACGTAGGGGCTGTCGCGGCGCTTGAGCATCAGCCCCTCGATCGCCTCGTCGCGGGTGCCGCCGCGGATATCGGCAAGGTGATCGAAATCGCGGGCGTCAAGCAGCTGGCTGATATCGAAGTGGCTATCGGGCAGGCGCGGCATGAGGCCCTCCAGCCGCGCGCGCCGGTCCGACCATGCCTGCTGGCGCACGTCTTCGCCATCGAGCATCAGCACGTCGTAAAGCCGCACGAAGGCCGGGTAATCGGCGAGCATCGCCTTGCTCACGGTCTTGCGTCCCAATCGCTGCTGCAAGGCGTTGAAGCTGGCCGCGCCGCCCTGCGCCGCATCGCTGCCTTTGCCGCCCTGGTGGCTGCCGCGCACCAACAGCTCGCCGTCGAGAATGGCGGGAAAGGCGAGCAGCGGCAGCAGCTCGGGGAAGGTGGCCGAGATATCGTCACCGCCACGCGAATAGAGCCGCGTTTCGCCGCCGACATGGACGAGCTGCACGCGGATCCCATCCCACTTCCATTCGGCGGCGTAGTCGGCAAGATCGACGCGCAGCTCTTCCAGCGGATGGGCGAGCATGAAGGGACGGAACAGCGGCATATTGGCCGTATCGGGCGGCGCCGCGCCGCCTGCGGCCCAGTCGAACAACTCGACAAAGGGCGGCGCGAGGGCGTGCCAGTATTCTTCCACCTCGTCGACCGAGACAGCAAAGGCCTTCGCAAAGGCAACCTTGGCCAGTCGCGCCGAAATGCCGATCCGCATCCCGCCGGTGGCAAGCTTCAGCAGCGCATAACGGCCCGACGCATCGAGGCGGTCGAGCAGGCGCGGCAGTTCGGTAAGCACGCTTATCCGCGTCATGCCATCAAGCGCGGCGACAGCTTCGCTCACCGATGGCGGCGGCGCCACCTCGCCCAGCGGTTCGGGCCACAGGAAGCTCGCCGTTTCCGCCGTATCGCCAACGAAATCGCGGCTGAGCGTCCACAGCACCGGATCGACCCGGTCCTTGAGCAGGTTGCGGATCGTGCTCGACTTGACCGCCTTGAAATCCAGCCCGTCGGTCAGCGCCGCCAGTGCCCAGCCGCGATCGGGATCGGGCGTCGCGCGAAGGTATTCCGCGATCAGCCGCAGCTTCTCGTTACGGCTGCGGGTATAGACCAGCGCATCGATGAGTGTGGCGAAGTCTTCCATTCCTAAGCGTCCCGCTCAGTCATCTTCATCCTCGTAGCCCACCATGGCCAGCGCGCGGGCCCGGCGCTGGTGCAACTGGTGCCAGCGCAGCAGCGCTTCCTCGCGGCCGTGGGTGATCCATGTCTCGTAAGGGTCGACTTCCTGGATAGTGCGGGTGAGTTCGTTCCAGTCGGCATGATCGGAGATGACCAGCGGCAGCTCCACGTTGCGCTGGCGGGCGCGCTGGCGCACCCGCATCCAGCCCGATGCCATGGCGGTGATGGGGTCGGGCAGGCGGCGGCTCCAGCGGTCGTTCAGAGCGCCGGGCGGGCTGATGACCACGTGCCCGCGAATGTCGTCCTTGGTATAGTCCATCACCATGCGCAGTTCGCCAAGGTCGACGCCGAATTCCTCGTAAAGGCGGCACATCTTTTCCATCGCCCCGTGGAGATAGATGGGTTCGTGATGTCCGGCGCGGCGCAACTCGGCGATCACCCGCTGCGCCTTGCCCAGCGCATAGGCACCCACCAGCACGCAGCGGTCGGGGTAGGCAGCCAGCCGATCCAGCAGCTTGGCCATTTCCTCCTCGATCGGGGGATGCGTGAACAGCGGCAGGCCGAAGGTCGCCTCGGTAATGAACACGTCGCACTTCGTCACTTCGAACGGCGGGCAGGTCGGATCGGGGCGGCGCTTGTAATCGCCGGTGATCACTACCCGCTCGCCCGCGTGTTCCAGCAGGATCTGTGCGCTGCCGAGCACGTGGCCGGCGGGCACGTAGGTCGCGTCCACACCGCCATCGAGCCGCACGGTCTCACCATAGGCCACGGGGCGGACGTTTTCGCGCGTGTTGTAGCGCAGTTCCATGATCGCCAGCGTTTCCGGCGTCGCCACGGTCTTGCCATGTCCGCCGCGGGCATGATCGGCATGGCCGTGGGTAACGAGGGCCTTGGCGACCGGTTTCGAAGGATCGATCCAGCAATCGGCTGGCGGGATGTAGACCCCGTGCGGGTCAGGAACGATCCAGGAAAACGGCGCGGCCATCGCCTGCTAGAAGCCGGGAGCGGGGGGTTTCGTTCCGACCCCGGCCTTTAGTCCCCCCGCCGCCGCTCGGCTGCGCGCCAGGCGTCGATGGCATCGTCCTGCTTCAGGACCAGGTTGCGCGGATCGGCGAGCCAGCTCGTGCCCGCATCGGGCAACGACAGATCGCCGCGTCCCTCGGCCATGGGCACGGTGACGATGCTGTCCCCCACCCGCACTTCCACCGGCATGGCGAAGGGCATGGCGGACGGGGTCTGCCAGGCGAGGGAAAGGGTCGTGCCCTCCTGCCGTGCTTCGAGCCGGGGCAGCGCTGCCTGATGGAAATAGGCATCGAAGAACCAATCGAGATCGCCCGCGCCGTGTGCCTGCAGGATGCGGCGGAAATCCTCCGTGGTGCGGTTCACCGGGCGGATGGCGCCGGGCTGCGGATCGGTGGTGCCGTAGGTCAGCTCGGTCAGTGCCGGGGACAGCACCTCTTCGCCGACAAGCGCGCGCAAGGTGTGCATGATCCACGCGCCCTTGTAGTAGATGTCGGTGCCCCACCCGGCCGCGCGGTCGTTGTAATCCGGCAACTGGCCCTCCGGCGGAACCAGCGGCACGCGGCTGACAATCGCCTTGCGGTTCTCCCACATGGCGGCGTCGTAATACATCTGGCCGCGCGCCCAGCCGAGGTAGAGCGGCTGCATCCAGGTGCCGATGCCCTCGTGCAGCCACATGTGATTGATGCTGGCATGGGTCAGCTGATTGGCGAACCATTCGTGGGCGAACTCGTGCGCAAGCAGCCAGTCGTAGCCGAGCGGATCGCGGCGGAATGCGTTGCCGTAGGCGTTGATCGTCTGGTGCTCCATGCCCAGATGCGGGGTCTCGGCCACGCCCGCCTTTTCGTCGGCGAAGGGGTAGGGGCCGACGACCTCCTCGAAGAAGCGCACCTGGTCGGCCAGCTCGCCCAGCAGCCGCTCCGCCTCCTCGCCGTGGCCGGGCAGGTGCCAGAACATCAGCGGGATTTCGTTGCCGTAGCGGCTTCGGTAGGTCCGTTCGGCCAGCTCGTAGGGACCGATTTGCAGGGTGATGCCGTAGTTGCTGGGATCGCGCGCCTGCCAATGGAATGTGGTGGTGCCGTTGCCGTTGTCACGCTCTGCGACAAGTCGCCCGTTCCCGGCGGCGACGAGGCCGTCCGGCACGGTGACCATCAGGTCGAGCGAATCGCTGCGGTGCGAGGAATGGTCGATGCACGGCCAGAACATGTCGCACCCTTCGCCCTGGATGCTGGTGGCGATCCATGGCTCGCCGCCGGGGGTCGTCGCCCAGGTGAATCCACCATCCCACGGCGGATTGGTCGCGACGTGCGGCACGCCGGTGTACATGATCGAGACCAGCGCGCGCTCTCCGGCGCCCAGCGGACGGGGCAGGTCGATGGTCAGCAGGCCATCGGGGTTACGCCAGCCCGAGGCGGGCACGGCCACGTCGTCCACCACGATTTCGCTGATGGCGAAGCGCGGGTCGAGGTCGAACTGGAGTTGCGCGGTATCGCTGAGAGCGACGACCTGGTGCAGCGCGCGGCCCGCAATGCTGCGCGTGGCGGGCGTGACGGAGATGGATAGAGAGGCATGGCCAATCCGCGTTGCCGCGCGCGGCCCTTCGAGCGGAAGGTCGCTCTGCGCCGTGCGCTCGGCAATCGGCGGCGCATCCTGTGCCGATGCGGCAGGCGGCAGGGCGAAAAGCGCGAGGGCGCCGGCAACGGCAAGTTGGCGTGGCATCATGCCGCCGGATTAACCCGGGCAGCCATGCCACGCCATATTTTACTCGCTGTCTGCGCCGCCGGTGTCCGCATCGCCGGCGGCCGATGCATCGGTCTCGGAACCTTCCGCCTTCTTCGCCTTGACCTTCTTCGGCCTGGGCGGTGCAGGGGTCAGTTCGAAGGCCGGCTTGTCGTCCTTCACGCTCACGTGCACCTCGCCGCCCTGCGCCAGCTTGCCGAACAGCAGTTCCTCGGCCAGCGGCTGCTTGATCCGTTCCTGGATCAGGCGCGACATCGGGCGGGCGCCCATCAGCCTGTCGTAACCGCGCTTGCCCAGCCATTCGCGCGCATCGGAATCGAACTGGATGTGCACGTTCTGCTCGGCGAGTTGCAACTCGAGCTGGAGGATGAACTTGTCCACCACCCGGCTGATCGTCTCAGGGCCAAGGTAGGCAAACGGCACCACGGCATCGAGGCGGTTGCGGAATTCGGGGGTGAACATCTTCTTCACCGCCTCTTCCGAGGCTTCCACCTTCTGCCCGGCGCCAAAGCCGATCGACTGTTTCGCGGCATCCGACGCGCCGGCATTCGTGGTCATGATGAGGACCACGTTGCGGAAATCGACGGTCTTGCCGTGGTGATCGGTCAGCTTGCCGTTATCCATCACCTGTAGCAGGATGTTGAACAGGTCGGGGTGCGCCTTTTCGATCTCGTCGAGCAGCAGCACGCAGTGCGGGTGCTGGTCGATGGCATCGGTCAGCAGGCCGCCCTGATCGTAACCGACATAGCCCGGAGGCGCGCCGATCAGGCGGCTGACCGAGTGACGCTCCATGTATTCCGACATGTCGAAACGCTTGAGCTCGATGCCCATGACGCTGGCGAGCTGGCGCGCGACCTCGGTCTTGCCGACGCCCGTGGGGCCGGAGAACAGGAAACTGCCGATGGGCTTTTCCGGTTCGCGCAGGCCCGCGCGGCTCAGCTTCATCGCGGTCGACAACCGCTGGATCGCCTCGTCCTGGCCATAGACGACGCGCTTCAGATCCTTTTCCAGGTTCGCCAGCGCGGCCTTGTCGTCCTTGCTGACCGACTTGGGCGGGATACGCGCCATCGTCGCGATGACCTTTTCGATGTCCTTGCTGGTGATCGTCTTGCGGCGCTTGCTGGGCGGCACCAGCATCTGCATCGCGCCGACCTCGTCGATCACGTCGATGGCCTTGTCCGGCAGCTTGCGGTCGTTGATGTAGCGCGCGCTCATCTCGACCGCGGTCTTGATGGCATCGGGCGTGTACTTGACCTTGTGGTGATCCTCGAACGCGCTGCGCAGACCCTTGAGGATCTTGATCGTGTCCTCCACCGTGGGCTCGTTCACGTCGATCTTCTGGAACCGGCGCAGCAATGCGCGGTCCTTTTCGAAGTGATTGCGGAATTCCTTGTAGGTGGTCGAACCGATGCAGCGGATCGTGCCGCCCGACAGGGCGGGCTTCAGCAGGTTGCTGGCATCCATCGCCCCGCCGCTGGTGGCACCGGCACCGATCACGGTATGGATCTCGTCGATGAACAGCACCGCATCGGGCATCTTCTCGAGCTCATTGACGACCTGCTTCAGCCGCTCCTCGAAGTCGCCGCGATAGCGGGTTCCGGCCAGCAGCGCGCCCATGTCGAGCGAGTAGATCACCGCATCCAGCAGGACCTCAGGCACATCGCCTTCGACGATCTTGCGCGCCAGGCCTTCGGCGATGGCCGTCTTGCCGACGCCCGGATCGCCCACGTACAGCGGGTTGTTCTTCGACCGGCGGCAGAGGATCTGCACCGTCCGGTCGACCTCGGGTCCGCGACCGATCAGCGGATCCACCTTTCCGTCGAGCGCCTTCTGGTTGAGGTTCACGCAGAACTGGTCGAGCGCCGAATCCTTCTTCTTGCCGTCCGCCTTGTCCTCGCCGCCCTTGGCCTGCGCCTCCTCGTCACCGCCGGTGGCCGCACGCGTATCGATCTGGCGTCCGCCCTTGCCGATGCCGTGGCTGATGAAGCTGACCGCATCGAGCCGGCTCATGTCCTGCTGCTGAAGGAAATAGACGGCGTAGGAATCGCGTTCGGAGAACAGCGCCACGAGCACGTTGGCACCGGTAACGGTGTCCTTGCCCGAACTCTGCACGTGCAGGATAGCGCGCTGGATTACCCGCTGGAAACCGGCGGTGGGCTGCGGGTCGGCATCCTCCTCCGTCTTCAGCGACTGGTATTCCTGGTCGAGATACTGGCGCACGACGCCAGCCAGCTCTTCCAGATCCACGCCGCAGGCGGTCATCACCTCGTCGGCATCGCTGTCATCGACGAGCGCCAGCAGCAGGTGTTCCAGCGTGGCGTATTCGTGCGCGCGGTCGACCGCGTGCTGGATCGCGTTGTGGAGTGTCTTTTCGAGGTTCTGCGCGAAACTAGGCATTGCAGTCCTTGGTTGGGCCCGGTGTGAACCGCGGGGCTTGGGAAGAAGGTGCGACCCGCATGGTTAACGCGGGCCTAATGGCGGCGCCTGCATACGTCTGGGCTAGCGGCCGGGGGGTGCCGCGTGCGCCGGTATGGCGGTGGTCGAAACCTATATGGGACGCGTGCTGCACATTTCGAGGGGTGGAAATGACCCTCGCCGCGCGCATCAATCGGTCTCTCGCGGCCGGAACAGCGCATCGGCCACCTTGCGGTGGTCGGCAGCCCTTGCATGGTGCGCCCTGACCCGCGCGATCTCTGTCTCGAGCAGCGCGATCCGCGCCATCAGTTCGTCCTGAGAGTAACTGTCCAGCCCCTCCTTCGCGAGGAGGCTGGCCGCGTCGGAACGCATCCGGGGACGGTCGTCGTCTTCCATTACCCTGCAGCATCACCACAGCGCCGCTTGCTGTCAATGGGGGTGCATCCTAGGAGAGGCGAAACACGCCGCCGGTGTGGCGCGCGGGGCGCAAGACAAGGAGGGGGGAGGCTCGATGGCCGACACGTTGCCGGCACGCATGACTGCGGTCGAAATCACGCGAGCCGGCGGCCCCGAGGTGCTGGTTGCGGCATCGCGCGATGTTCCGCGGCCGGGCCCGGGCGAACTGCTCGTCCGTGTAAGCCACGCCGGGGTCAACCGCCCCGATTGCCTGCAACGCGCGGGCCGCTATCCGCCGCCGCCCGGCGCATCGGACATTCCCGGGCTGGAGATCGCCGGCACGGTCGTGATGCTGGGCGATGGCGTGGACCGGGACGAACTCGGCCGCACCGTTTGCGCGCTGGTAAGCGGCGGGGGCTATGCCGAGTTCTGCCTTGCCCGGCCCGAACATTGCCTGCCGGTGTCGGGCGGCCTGTCCCTGGCAGAGGCCGCCGCCGTGCCCGAAACGCTGTTCACCGTCTGGCACAACGTGTTCCAGCGCGGGTTTGCCCGCGATGGCGAGACGCTGCTCGTCCACGGCGGCACCAGCGGCATCGGCACGACCGCGATCAAGCTTGCCAGGCTGTTCGGGCTGACCGTCCTGACGACCGCCGGAACCGATGCGAAATGCGCCGCCGCCTCAGAAATCGGCGCGGATCATGCGATCAACTACAAAACCGAGGATTTCACCGCGCGCGTGCGCGAGCTGACCGCGGGGCGCGGGGCGGACATCGTGCTCGACATGGTCGCCGGCAACTATACCCAGCGCAATCTCGATTGCCTTGCCCAGGATGGCCGGCTGGTGGTGATCGCCACGCTGGGCGGTGCGGTGTCGGAGATCGCGATGAACAAACTGATGGTGAAGCGCCACACCATCACCGGCTCGACGATGCGGGCGCGGACCGACGTGTTCAAGGCGATGGTGGCGGACGAGATCTTTCGCGAGGTCTGGCCGCTGGTCGAGGATGGCGCGCTGCGCCCGGTGATGGACCGCGCCTTCCCTCTCGCCGAAGCCGCCGCTGCTCATGCGCGGATGGAGGCGGGGGAGCACGTGGGCAAGATCGTCCTGACGGTGGGTTGAGGCGCTGGCACAGCGAACTGCTTGCCCCGCACGGGCAAAGAGCCTACATCGGCAAGCTGTCAGGCCGCTCCGCAAGGGGCGGCCCTTTTATTTCGGAGAATCCTCGTGGCCCAGCAGCCCAAGCCTCTCATGCCGCACGCCACCGCCAGCTGGCTGGTGGACAACACCGCGCTGAGCTTCACGCAGATCGCCCAGTTCTGCGGCCTGCATATCCTCGAAGTTCAGGCCATGGCGGACGACCTGGCGGGCTCCAAGTACACCGGCCGCGACCCGGTGCATTCGGGTGAGCTGACGCATGACGAAATCGAGAGGGGCCAGGCCGACGAGACCTATGCGCTGGTCATGCAAAAGGCACCTGTCGATGTCAGCCGCACCAAGGGCCCGCGCTACACGCCGGTTTCCAAGCGGCAGGACAAGCCCGACGGCATCGCCTGGATCATCAAGAATCACGCCGACGTTTCCGACGCACAGATCGGCAAGCTGATCGGCACCACGCGCAACACTATCAACGCCATCCGCGACCGTAGCCACTGGAACATCCAGAACATCACCCCCAAGGATCCGGTGACGCTGGGGCTGTGTTCGCAGCGCGAACTGGATGCGGCCGTCGCCAAGGCGGCAAAAAAGGCTGCGGCGGCGGCGCCGGCTGCCGATCCCGTCGAAGCCGATGGCGAGGACCTGACGCCCGCACCGGCAAAGCGGGACGATCGCCTTGCCCTGATTGAAGAGCTCAAGGCCGAACGCGAAGCGGCGGCCAAGGCTGCGGTGCAGGCGGCGCAGGAAGCCGAGGCCGAGGCCTGGCTGGAAGCCAAGCGCGAGGCGGAGGCCAATCCAGCGCCCGAACCCGGCCCCGGTTCACTCTAGGAACACACAAAAGGGCGGCCCCGCGGGACCGCCCTTTTCGTTTGCGTCCATGTGACGCGCGTCAGGCGGCAAGCGTCATCTTGCGTTGGGCGTCCTGATCGCTGTCGGCCACCACGCGTGCGGCCTGCGCCTGCGCCTGCGCACCGCCGGCATTGCCTCTCTTGCCCAACGGCGCGAACCGGCCGTCGACCGTGGCACCCTGCTCGATCGTCAACGTCTCGTAAGACACGTCGCCTTCGATCCGCGCGCTCTTGAGGACGACCAGGTTCCTGGCCTCGATGCGGCCGGTGACGTGACCCGAGAGGCGGGCCGTCTCGGCCTTGATCTCGCCTTCGACGCGGCTTCCCTCGCCCTGCACCAGGCTGGCGCAGGCGATGTCACCGATGACCTGGCCATCGACGTGCAGGTCGACGGTGGCCTCGATATTGCCGCGGATGGTCACATCCGGGCCAATGACGGAAAAGGTTGAACCGTTAGCCATTGGTGCGACTCCCTGGCGTGGCATTGGAATGGGGGGCGAATTCTGCTCGGGCTTCTTCGAGAACATCTGGGGCAGTCTCCAGGAAGGGCCGCGGGTTCACCGCGCGGCCGTTGATGCGAACTTCGAAATGGAGGTGCGGACCGGTCGACCGGCCGGTGCTGCCGATGGCGCCGATCACGTCGCCCGCGGCAACCTGGGTGCCGATCCGCGTGGCGAAGCGGGACATGTGGGCATAGCGGGTGATCATGCCCGAACCGTGGCTGATTTCCACGACGTTGCCATAGCCCGAACGCTGACCCACGAAGCTTACGCGGCCTTCTGCGGCGGCGTGGATCGGGGCGCCCATCGGGCCGCTGAAGTCGAGGCCGGAGTGCATCGTGGCACTGCCGTTGAACGGATCGCTGCGATAACCGAAGCCTGAGGAGATGGAGCGGATGTCGGCAGGCATGACCTGCGGGATCGCATCCAGGCCGTTTTCCAGCGCCGCCATGCGCGCAAGGCTCACGCCCAAACGGCGGAAGCGCGGGTCGAGCGAGCCATCAGCCTCGGAAGCCAGGCCTTCGAACGGACCACCCATTGCCGCCTCGTTGGCGCTCATCACCACGCGCGGATCGATGCCCAGCGACCGGATCGCCTGCTCGGTACGCGCCGCGCGCCGATCGGCATAGAGCGTCAGTGCTTCCACCGCGGCAAGCTGGCGCGCCTCGACCTGGGCGAGCCCGACGGCTTCGGGAAAGACACCGCGCATCATCGAGATGAGCTTTGCCGACTCGCCCTGCGAGTCCGACACGGTGTCTTCGGCATCGGCGACGACATCGGCGGGCAGCATGTCGACGATGCCGTCCAGCATGCGCTGGCGCGCCTCGAGATCGGCCACCGTGGCGGCAAGATCTTCCGAATAGGCGTCAAAACGGTTCTCGGCGGTGGCGACCTGCGCCTCGCGCTCGAGCAGGTCGGACCGCTCCACGCTGGCCTGATACTGGCTGATGGCCACGCCGACGAGCGACACGACGAGGGCCAGGGCGGCCGCCACGGTGATAATGGCCGCGGCGATCTGCATCCGTGTGGTCACGGTAATAAAGCGGATCTGCCCTTCGGAGCGCATGAAGAACTCACGCTCCGGAAAGCTGTTCCGCAGGCGGTCCAGACCGCCAGCGACTGTAATTTTCAAAACGACCCCATCCCGTTGCGGCGGTTCGGGAGGGGGGATTACCGGTTAACGCTGACCCGTCGAGTCCATCCTGCCCTGTGCGGGGCGAGTCGAACCGCGTTCACGATGAAACGTTGCCGCACTGCGAAATTTTCTGCCGATCGTCGGGAACAAATTGGGGAATCAGCGATTCTTGCGGCCATCCGAATCGACCTGACAGGCCGGTGGCGCGGTGTTACGCCTTGGGCATGAACGCAGATACGGATAGCGAAACCGGCACGGGCGCCATGGTGGAACGATTGGCGCGTCGCGGCCGGGTGGCCCAGCGAGCGGTGTCACAGCTCGATACCGCGGCCAAGGCGCTTGCCCTGAACGCTGCCGCGGCCGCTATCCGCGATTACGCACCGTCGATCCTCGCGGCGAACGCCCGCGATGTCGCGGCGGCGCAGGCAAAGGGTCTGCCGCCTGCGACGCTGGATCGGCTGGCGCTCGACGAAGCGCGGCTGGATGCCATCGTCGCCACGGTAGAGGCCGTCGCCGCTCTGCCCGACCCGGTGGGCGAGGAGATCGACCGGCGCGCGGCGCCCGCAGGCATGACGCTGGTGCGCCGCCGCGTGCCGGTGGGCGTGATCGGGATCATCTACGAAAGCCGGCCCAACGTCACCGTGGATGCGGCGGCGCTGTGCGTGATGGCCGGCAACGCGGCGCTGCTGCGCGGGGGCAGCGATGCCGTGCAATCGAACAGCGCGCTCCACGCCGCCTTTGTGCAGGGCCTGGCCCGCGCGGGCGTGCCGGAGGACGCGGTGCAACTGCTGCCCACGCAGGACCGGGCGGCCGTGGGCGCAATGTTGCGGGCAGCGGGGCTGATCGACATGATCGTGCCGCGCGGGGGCAAGGACCTGGTGGCCCGAGTCCAGGCCGATGCCCGCGTGCCCGTGCTCGCGCACCTCGACGGTATCTGCCACACCTACGTCCACGCCGCGGCGGATCCCGCCATGGCCGAGGCCGTGGTGCTCGACGCCAAGATGCGCCGCCCCGGCATCTGCGGGGCGACCGAGACGCTGCTGCTTGACGCCGCCTTTCCCGCCGCGCAGCGCGTGCTGGCCGCCCTGCTGGAGGCGGGGTGCGAACTGCGCGGTGATGCCCGTGCCCGCGCCATCGATCCCCGCGTGGGCGAGGCGAGCGCCGGCGACTGGGATGCCGAGTATCTCGACGCGATCCTGGCGGTCGCCGTGGTCGACGGGCCGGACGCAGCCATGGCCCATATCGCCGCGCATTCGTCCGGCCATACCGATGCCATCGTCACCGCCGACAGTGCCGTGGCGGCGCGTTTCCTGGCCGAGGTCGACAGCGCCATCGTGATGCACAACGCCAGCACCCAGTTCGCCGATGGCGGCGAATTCGGGCTGGGCGCGGAAATCGGGATAGCCACCGGACGGCTGCACGCGCGCGGCCCCGTCGCGCTGGAGGGGCTGACCACCTACAAGTGGCAGGTTCTCGGGAACGGAGAGGTGCGCGGGTGACTCCTGTGGTGTAAGCCTGATCCCGCGATCCTGAGGAACAACCATGCACTACAACAAGCTCGGCCCCACCGGCCTGTTCGTCTCCGAACTGTGCCTTGGCACCATGACCTTCGGCGGCGGCGAGGGCATGTGGCAGAAGATCGGCAAGGTGCAGCAAGAGGACGCCTCGGCCTTGCTGCGGCAGGCGGTCGATGCCGGCATCAACTTCGTCGATACCGCCAACGTTTATGCCGAGGGGCTGAGCGAGACGATCACCGGGCAGGCGATCCGCGATCTCGGCTTGGCGCGGGACGAGGTGGTGCTGGCGACCAAGGCGCTGGGCCCCATGGGCGAAGGCATCAATCAGCGCGGCGCGGGGCGCGGGCACCTGCTGCACGCGATCGACGCCAGTCTGGAGCGGCTGGGCATGGACTACGTCGACCTTTACCAGATCCACGGCGTCGACCCAGAAACCCCGGTGGAGGAGACGCTGCGCGCGCTCGATACCATCGTGACCTCGGGCCGGGCGCGCTATGTCGGCGTTTCCAACTGGGCGGCCTGGCAGATCGCCAGGGCGCTGGGCCTTGCCGAGCGGCTGGGCATAACCGCGCCGATCTCGCTCCAGGCCTATTACTCGCTCGCCGGGCGCGGTCTGGAGCGCGAGATTGCACCGATGCTGAAGGCCGAGGGCCTGGGCCTGATGGTCTGGAGCCCGCTGGCCGGCGGGTTCCTGTCAGGCAAGTATACCCGCGACGGAGAGGCCGAGGGGCGCCGGGCGGAGTTCGATTTTCCGCCGATCGACAAGGACCGCGGCTTCGACGCCGTCGACGCCATGCGCGCGATTGCTGGCGCGCACGGCTGTACCGTGGCGCAGGTGGCGCTGGCCTGGCTGCTGGCAAAGCCCGTGGTCACCAGTGTGATTGTGGGCGCGAAGACACCCGAGCAGCTTGGCGACAACCTGAAGGCGGTCGATGTGAAGCTGACGCAGGCCGACATGGAGACGCTCGACGCCGTATCCGCGCTTGCCCCCGAATATCCTGGCTGGATGATCGAGCGGCAGGCGACTTACCGCTCTGGTGGCCGCGCCGGCGATGCGCCCAAACGCGACTGATACGCTTGAACCGGACCGGCCCCGTCACCGGCCTTCTGGGAGGCAGCTTCAACCCCGCGCACGGCGGACACCGCCGCGTGTCGCTGTTCGCGCTGGAGGCGCTGGCGCTGGACGAGATCTGGTGGATGGTCTCCCCCGGCAATCCTTTGAAGCCCGCGGCAGGCATGGCGCCGCTGGGCGCGCGGGTGAAATCGGCCCGGGCCGTAAGCCGCGCCGCGCCGATCCGCGTCACCGCGATCGAACAGACGCTCGGCACACGCTACACCATCGACACCGCCCGCGCGTTGAAGCGCCGCTACCCCAAGCGCCGGTTCGTGTGGCTGATGGGGGCGGACAATCTGGCCCAGTTCCACCGCTGGAAGGACTGGCGCGCCCTCGCCCGGGAAATGCCCATTGCCGTGATTGCCCGTCCGGGGTATGACACGGATGCCCTCGCGAGCCCCGCGATGGCGTGGTTGCGGCGTTTCCGGTTGTCCGCTGCCGGGTTCAGAAACCGGGGCGAATGGAGCGCACCTGCGCTGATAGAGCTGCGTTTCGATCCCGATCCGCGTTCGGCCACCGCGATACGCCGGTCCGATCCGCACTGGGCAAGCCGCCTTGCCGGCCCTGCCCCGCGGGACGAACTGACGCATTCCCTCATTCACGATCCGTCCACTGGGCACGGCGCATGATGCGCCCACCCTCGCCCGTCCAAGGAGCATGACCATTAGCGATGACATCAGCCAGCAACGCAGCGCCTTCGCGCTCGAACGAGAACGGCTCGTCTTCCGCACCCTTCGCACCCATGACTGACACTCCCGAAAACAGAACGCCGCTCCCTCCGTCAGAGCCGGGCTCGCTTCACGAACTGGTCCTGAAACAACTGGATGACGACCAGGCGACCGAACTCGTCTCGATCCCGCTGGAGGGCAAGAGCTCGATCGCCGATCACATGATCATCGCCTCGGGCCGGTCCACGCGGCAGGTCGCGGCGATGGCCAGCAAGCTGGCCGAACGGATCAAGCAACAAGGCATGGGCATTCCCCGCGTCGAGGGTCTGCCCGCCGCCGACTGGGTCCTGATCGATGCGGGCGACGTGGTCGTCCACCTGTTCCGGCCCGAGGTGCGCAGCTTCTACAACCTCGAACGGATGTGGGGCTTCGGCGAAGATGGCCAGACCCGGCAGATGGGCAGCGCCTGATTCGCTTCGTGGACCGGCCTCCGCCGGTCCGTCCTCGCTATGCGCGCAGGCAAGCTGCGCCCGCTGCGGGCGGCCGGTCGGCCTTGCGGGGCCGGTGGCCCCGTATCGAGCGGTCTAGGCGGATTTCCTGACCATGCTCCTCCATGTCATCGCCCGGGGCAAGATCGCCCGGTCGCCTGAAGCGGAGCTGGTGGCGCGGTACGAGAAGCGGCTGATCTGGCCGGTCAGGCTGACCGAACTGCCGGAGACGGGCGGCAAGGTTGCCGATCCGCTCACCCCCTGCCGCACCGTCCTGCTCGACGAGAAGGGCCGCGACCTTTCTTCCGAGCAGCTCGCCGCGCAGCTCGAAAGCTGGCGCGACGGCGGCATTCGCGAATGCCGCTTCGTGCTCGGCGCGGCGGATGGGCATTCCGTGGCGGAGCGCGCCGGCGCCGATCTGCTGCTCGCCTTTGGCAAGGCGACCTGGCCGCACCTGCTCGCCCGCGCGATGCTGATGGAGCAGCTTTTCCGCGCCACCGCGATCCTTGCCGGACACCCCTATCATCGGGCAGGGTAGCCACGTGTCGCACCGCGTGCTCCTTCTTGCCCTCGCCGCGCTCGCCTTTGCCGCCGCGGCGGCAAATGCGCAGAGGGCGCCGGCCTACGGTTCGTCGGGCGACACCCGCGCCGCGCTCGCCTCTGCACTACAGGAACGCGCCGCCGCCGAGGCGCGCAGCGAGCGGCTCGATGCCGAGGCCGAGCGTGCGCAGGATGCTGCCACCCGCTCGGCCCGCCAGACCGCCGCGCTGGCCGCGCGCATCCAGCAGGCCGAGGCCGGGGTCGCCGCCGCCCGTGCGCGGATCGCCATCGTCGAGGGACAGCGCACCCGGCTGCGCGAGGAGCTTGGCATAGAGCAGCGGCCGCTTGTGCGCCTCACCGCCGCCCTGCAACAATTCAGCCGCCGCCCCGTGGCCCTGTCCGTGCTGCGCCCGGGCGAGGTGCAGGACGTGGTCTATCTGCGGGCTGTCCTGCACAACGCGGTGCCGCAGGTGCAGGCGAGCACGCAGGGGCTTCGCGCCCGTATCGCCCGCGCCGACGCGCTGCGCCGCGAAGCCGCCGCCACGGCCAGCGCGCTACAGTCCGAGGAAGCGACGCTCGGCACCCGGCGCCGCGAGCTGGCCGAGGTGGAAACCCGCCAGCGTCTGGCCGCGCGCGCCGCCGGTCGCGAGGCCAGCCGCGAGGCCGAACGCGCGCTGGCGCTGGCCGAGGAGGTGCGCGATCTCGATGGGCTGGTCGACGAGCTCGACCGCGCTGCCGCCCTGCGTCGCCGCCTGGCCGCGCTACCGGGCCCGCGCCCCCGCCCCGGCGCACCGGGTTCCGCCGCCTCGGGCTCGGCCGAGCCTGCCGTTGATGTCACGCCTGCCCCCGACGCCACGGCCGCCGTGGGGGCGCCCTCGCCCTACATCCTGCCGGTCACCGGCCGCACGCTGACAGGGTTCGGCGCGCCCCAGGCGGCGGGCCTCAGTCGCGGCATCACCCTTGCGCCCCTCGCCGGCGCGCAGGTGGTTGCTCCCGCCGCCGGCCGCGTTGCCTTTGCCGGCCCCTATCGCGGCTATGGGCGCATCGTCATCATCGAACATCCGGGCGGCTGGACCAGTCTTGTCACCGGGCTCGCCCGCACCGACGTTGCCGTGGGGCAGCAGCTCGTCGGCGGCGCCCCGCTCGGTGTGGCGGGTCCACGGCAGCCCAGCGTCACCGTGGAACTGCGGCGCGACGGAGAGGCTGTGAACCCGGTCCGGTTCCTCTCCTGAGCTTTTTCGACCACAATCGTAGTTATGTAGCGTTAAGTGAGACCATGCGATAAAGCGCGTTCACGGGACATTCGACAGGAACCGCCCTTCATGAAGTTCGCCGCCACCGTCCGCGCCGCCGCGCTTTGCACCGCCGTCGCCCTGCTGCCCGCCACCACGGCCGGATACGCGCAGGTCGAGGCACGCGTCTCGCCCGAATTCGCCCGCCTGTTCGCCACCTACCAGCGCATCAAGACGAGCTATGTCGATCAGGTCGATGACGAGGCACTGATCCGCGGCGCGATCGACGGGATGCTGGCCTCGCTCGATCCCCACTCCTCCTATCTCGACGGCACCGCGCTGCAGCGCCTGAACACCAT
The DNA here is from genome assembly GCF_009827335.1 of Aurantiacibacter arachoides. Classification (GTDB taxonomy): domain Bacteria; phylum Pseudomonadota; class Alphaproteobacteria; order Sphingomonadales; family Sphingomonadaceae; genus Alteraurantiacibacter; species Alteraurantiacibacter arachoides. Next base: position 2,816,992 of record NZ_WTYH01000001.1, read on the forward strand.
GATCGACGGCAACTACCAGGGCCTGGGCATTTCGGTGCAGATGGAAGACGGCGCGGTAAAGGTCATCTCGCCGTTCCGCGGCAGCCCTGCCGAACAGGCCGGCGTCGCAGCGGGCGATTACATCACCCACATCGACGGACGGCTGATCTACGGGCTCGAGATCGATCAGGCGGTGGAGCAGATGCGCGGCCCCGCGGGCAGCGCGATCGAGCTGACCATATTTCGCCCCGGACGCGACAACAGCTTCGACGTGACGGTAACCCGCGGCGTGATCGAGCTGGAGCCCGTCACCTCCGAATTGATCGACGGCAATATCGGCCACATCATGGTCAACGAATTTTCCGCCGACGTCGGTTCCGACGTGCGCAACGCCCTGCGCGATCTGCAGGGCCAGGCGACCGGGCGGCTGACGGGCCTCGTCCTCGACCTGCGCCGCAACCCCGGCGGCTCGCTGGACGAGGCGGTGGCCCTGTCCGACCTGTTCCTGTCCGACGGGCAGATCGTTTCGCAACGCGGGCGCAACCGGCAGGATACCATCGTCTACGAATCGGAAACCGTCTATCGCGGCGACGTGGCCGAAGGGCTGCCGATCATCGTGCTGATCGACGAAGGCTCGGCCTCGGCCAGCGAGATCGTTGCCGGCGCGCTGCAGGACCATCACCGCGCGCTGGTGATGGGGGAACGCAGTTTCGGCAAGGGCAGCGTGCAGACGCTGCTGCCGCTCACCCGCGATTCGGCGCTGAAGCTGACCACGGCGCGCTATTACACGCCCTCGGGCCGCAGCGTGCAGGAAGGCGGGATCGAGCCCGACATTCGCGTGCCCCAGCTGTCCGATCCCGACGCCGAGCGCCGCCAGCGCCTGGCGATGCGCGAAAGCGACCTGCGTGGCCACCTGGTGAACGAGGCCGGCGTGCAGGACGAAGCGCTTGAGCGGGATCGGCTCGACGATCCGCGCTTTCAGCTCACCGCCGCACAGCTGGAGGAACAGGGGGTCACCGACTTCCAGCTCGATTATGCCGTGCGCACCCTGCGTCGCACCGCCGGCACGGTTGCGAGTCGCTAGGGCAGGTCCCATAGAGGAAGGGTGACCCCGCCACTCTCCCCGTCCGACAAACTGGCCCAGCGGCTGGCGCTGGGGATCCCCGCGCTGCTGCTGGCCGGGGCCTATATCTCGCAATACGGCTTCGGCCTGTTTCCGTGCGAGATGTGCTGGTGGCAGCGGTACCCGCATTTCGCCGCGATCCCGCTGGCCTTTCTATCCACCCTTGCCCGACCGCGCCGGATGTGGATCGCGCTGGCGGGCCTGGCGATCTTCGTCTCCGGGCTGATCGGCGCGTTCCATGCAGGGGTGGAGTGGCACTGGTGGCAGGGCATAACCGGATGCACCGGGCAGGCCGATCCCTTTGCGCTGGGCGTGGTGCGCTGTGACGAGGCGGCGTTTCGTTTCCTGGGCATATCGCTGGCGGGCTGGAATGCGCTCATCTCCATCGGCGCCGCCGTGGCGATCTGGCTGTTGCTGCTGGCAAAGGACAAGCGCGCGAAAGGAATTCGGACATGACGCCAGGCACAGGCAAGGACCGCTCGGAAATGATCCGTGTCGATCAGGCGGGGGAGTTCGGCGCCACGCGCATCTATGCCGGCCAGCTGGCGGTGATGGGCGATCGCGGTCCGCACTCGGCGGAGATTCGCGCCATGGCCGAGCAGGAACGCGGCCACCGGGCAGAGTTCGATGCGCTGATGGCGCGCCGCGGCGTTCGCCCCACGGCGCTGCACCCCTTGTGGAACATCGCCGGATACGCCTTGGGCGCCGGGACTGCGCTTCTCGGCCCGGAAGCGGCGATGGCCTGCACCGCTGCGGTGGAGGAAGAGATCGACGCCCATTATTCCCATCAGCTCGACGAACTGGAGCGTGACGGCGACGATCCCGAGCTTGCCGGCATGATCGAACGTTTCCGCGAGGACGAGCGCGAGCACCGCGATGCTGCCCTGGCACACGGGGCCGAGCGTGCGCCCGGCTATGCCTTGCTCACCGCCGCCATCCGCCTGGGATGCCGCGCGGCGATCAAGGTCTCGCAAAAAATCTGAAACAAGCCTGCTTCATCGCGCGTTAAAGCGGTGAGGCGCTGTTCTGGCGCCACGATTTTTCTGCGAGGACCCTCGATGATCCGCCTGCCCGCCCTTCTTGCCGCCAGTGTCTTTGGCACCGCGTTCGCCAGCGCTCTCGCCCCCACGCCCGCCGCCGCCCAGGACGAGGGCGGGGACCGGGTGAACCAGGTCATCATCTTCGGCGAGGACGCGTGCCCCGTGTCCACCGGAGAGACGATCACCGTCTGTGCCCGGCTGGACGAGAGCGAACGCTATCGCATCCCCGAGCGCCTGCGGAACAGCACGTCACCCCAGAACGAGGCCTGGGCCCAGCGTTTCCAGAGCCTGGAGGCGGTTGGTGCCTTCGGACCGCTGTCGTGTACGCCGGTCGGCGCGGGCGGAGATCTGGGCTGCACGGTCGAGATGATAGAGCAGGCCTACGCCGCCCGCGCGGCCGGCACCGACGTGCGCATGGCCGAGCTGGTCGCGGAGGCGCGGCAGGAACGCTACGCCGAGATCGAGGGCGATGCCGCCGCCTATCAGGCCCGCGTCGAGGTGTTGGAGGAGGCGGAGTTCGAACGTCGTCGTCAGGCGCAGTCGCAGACCCTGCCCGGTGAAGCGCCGCAGGAGGACGCCGTGCTCGTCAACCCCGCCGCCATTCCGCAGACCCCGCCGCCGACGGATACCATCGTCAACGACTGAGCCGGGCCCGCCCTAGGTAAGGGCGATGTCCGGCGCGTCTTCCTGTTTCATGCCCACGACGTGGTAGCCCGCGTCGACGTGGTGCGTCTCTCCGGTGACCCCGCTCGACAGGTCGGAGCACAGGTACAGCCCCGCCCCGCCGACATCCTCGATGGTGACGTTGCGCCGCAGCGGCGCGTTCAGTTCGTTCCACTTGAGGATGTAGCGGAAATCACCGATCCCGCTGGCGGCCAGTGTCTTGATCGGGCCGGCGCTGATGGCGTTCACCCGGATGTTTTCCGGCCCGAGATCGTTGGCGAGGTATTGCACGCTTGTTTCCAGCGCGGCCTTGGCGACGCCCATGACGTTGTAATGCGGCACGACCTTTTCCGCGCCGTAGTAGGTCAGCGTGACGATGCTGCCGCCATCCTGCATCAGCGGGCGGGCGCGCTTGGCGGCGGCGACCAGCGAATAAGCCGAGATGTTCATCGTCATCAGGAAGTTTTCGAGGCTGGTGTCGACGTACCCGCCGCGAAGCTCGTTCTTGTCGGAAAAGCCGATGGCGTGGACCAGGAAGTCGAGCTTGCCCCAGCGGTCTGCGATCTCGGCAAACGTCGCGTCCATCGCATCCATGCTCGACACGTCGCATTCGACCATGAAGTTGCTGCCGACTTCGCTGGCGAGCGGACCGACGCGCTTTTTCAGCGCTTCTCCCTGGTAGGAGAACGCCATTTCGGCGCCGTGTTCGTGCAACTTTTTCGCGATGCCCCAGGCCAGCGACTTGTCGTTCGCCAGTCCCATGATGAGGCCTCGCTTGCCTGCCATCAGCCCCGTCATGCCTTGTCTCCTTCATCGCGCGTCGCAGCGCCCGTCGTCTCGTCAATCGCCGCCTCCGCCAGCGCCTCGCGCTCGAGCGCCTTGCGTGTACGCTCGTCGGACTGGCCGATGCGGTTGTGTTCTTCTTCCGGTGTTTCCGCCATTGCCGCGTTGAGCTCGGCGCCGGCGACAACCCCTAGTCCCACGAGATAGAAAAAGAAAAGCGCGATCATGAACCCAGCGAGCGATCCGTATGTCAGGTCGTAGCTGAACAGGCCGCGCAGCACGGGCGGCAAGGCCAGCGTGACGGTCACCCACCAGCCCGTGGTCAACAGGGCGCCGGGCCACTTGGGATACCGCCTGGTGCGATATTTCGCCGGCGTCAGTGCCAAGAACAGCAGGTAGATCGAGCCATACAGGCCGAACGCCGGAATGATTCGCGACAGGGCGAGGCGTCCGATCAGATCGTTGAGATCGGGGAAGTAGGCCTCGATCACCTCCTGCGCCGCGCCGATCATCACCTGCGCGATGAGCGAGGTGAGCAGCATGAAGACCGCGCCGATGATGATGCCGGTCGACAGCAGGCGATACTTCCAGAACGCCTGTGTGGGGCGTGTGCCGTAGGCGCGGCGCAGGATGTCGCGGATGGTTTCGACGAGGCTGCCCACGGTCCACAGGCCGAACAGGCCGCCCACCCACAAGAGCCAGCCGTTGCGCGCTTCCACCACGTTGCGCCCCACCGGCTCGATCACCTCGCCCACCACCGGTGGCAACGCGGCGAGGATGGCGTTGATGGTGGCGGCGCGGTCGGCTTCCTCGCCGATGGCGGAAAAGATCGCGGCGGCGGTGATGAAGAAGGGGAAGATCGCCAGCAGCGACATGTAGGCCAAGTTGCCGGCGTGGATGAAACCGTCGTTGAAACAGCCGATCGCCACCCGCTTGACCACGGTGAAGGCCCGCGTTCCCGGGCCGATCCTGTCCTTGATATCGTAGCCCAGCCGCTGCCGCGCGGCCTTGCGCCGGGCTTCCGGCGTATAGTCTGCGCGCGGTGGACCCGCGGTCAGATGATCGTCGTCGTCGGTGATTCCGGCTGGCGTCATGCCCGCGGAGTTCTAGCAGCGAAGCGCGCCGTGTCGAGTTTCCAGCGGGTTATCCCGGTCAGACGCCAAGATCCGCGCGCACGGCTGTGTCGTCGCTCCAGCCCTCGAGCCTGGCGGCGAGCGGGGCCACATCCTGCGGCAACTGGATGCCGAGCGTGACGAGCTGGTCGCCGCGCGACCCGCCCTTGCGGCTGAAGCCCTTACCCGACAGGCGCAGCACTTTGCCCGAACTCGATCCCGGCGCGATCGTCAGCATCACCGCGCCATCGACCGTCGGCACCTTGACCTTGGCTCCGTTCACCGCCTCGTTTAGCGTGATCGGCAGATCGAGCCGCACGTCGTCGCCGTCGCGGGTGAAAAAGGGGTGGCGCTGCACCTCGATCGTCACGATGCCGTCTCCAAAACCGCCCGCGCCCTGCTGGCCCTTGCCCTTCAGCTTCATCTGGGTGCCGGTCTCGACACCCTCGGGCAGTGCGAGGTCGATGGTCTTGCCATCAGCGAGCGTGATGCGCTGGCTGGCGCGGGTGGCGGCATCGGTGAACGGCACGGCAAGGCTGTAGCGGATGTCCGCGCCCTTGCGCGGCGGCGGGGGCGGCGGCTGGCGGAACTGGCCGCCTGAACCCATTCCGCCACCCATTCCGCCGCCCATTCCTCCCCGGCCACCACGCTGCGCGCCGGTGCCGCGACCGAACAGGCCTTCGAACAGGTCGCCGATATCCATGTCCTCGGTGCCCGAAAACCCCTGGAAGTCGCGCGGATCGAATCCGCCCTGCCCGCCGGCGCCGGGACGACCGCGAAAACCGCCGCCGCCGCCCCCGAACCCGCCCTGGCCGAATGGCATGGCCGGATTGCCGTCACCGTCGATCTCGCCGCGGTCGAACTGGGCGCGCCTGGTCTTGTCGGACAGCAGGTCATAGGCCTGCGTCACCTTGGAAAACCGCTCCGCCGCGTCGGGCTTGTCCTTGTTGCGGTCGGGGTGCAGGTCCTTGGCCAGCGTGCGGTAGGCGGACTTGATGTCCTTTTCGCTCGCCGAACGGGCGACGCCGAGAGTGGAATAGGGATCGCTCATGGTGTGTTAGCTAGGTAGGTCGCGAGACTTAGGCAAGATGGCGCTTTCAAAGGCAGGGATCGGGTATTAGGCGAGGGCGCGATGAGCGAGCCCGACGCCATTCCCGCCAGCGATCCCTTCACCACATTCAATGCGTGGTTCGCCGATGCCTGCGCGGCGGAGCCCAACGATCCCAACGCCATGGCGCTGGCCACCGCCACGCCCGGCGGCGTACCCTCGGTGCGCATGGTGCTGCTGAAGGGGCATGGCCGGGATGGCTTCGTGTTCTACACCAATGCGGACAGCCGCAAGGGCGTTGAAATCCGCGCCAATCCGCAGGCCGCGCTGCTGTTCCACTGGAAGAGCCTGCGCCGGCAGGTCCGTATCGAAGGGTCGCTGACCGAGGTGATGCCGGCGGAGGCCGATGCCTATTTCCATTCGCGCGCCTTTGTCAGCCAGGTCGGCTCGGCGGCAAGTGACCAGTCGCGGCCGCTCGACGGGCGCGAGACCTATCTCGCCCGGGTCGAGGCGGTCCGCGAGCGATACGAGGACGCGGGCGAAGTGCCGCGCCCGGCGCACTGGACCGGGTTTCGCCTCACACCGCGGGCCATCGAATTCTGGTGCGACCGGCCAAACCGCCTGCACGAGCGCCGCCGCTTCCTTCGTGCCGAGACCGGGGACGAGGGCTGGGCGACAACCCTGCTCTACCCGTGAGCCGGATCGACAATAGCGACGGCGGGCGCGCCCGGCTGACGCGCAGCGCTGCGCTCGCCTCGATGATCGTGGCGCTGTTCCTGGGCGTGCTCAAGGCGTGGGCGGTGTGGCAGACGGGTTCCACCGCGATGCTCGGCAGTCTCGCGGACACCTCACTCGACCTCGTTGCCAGCCTCGCCACGCTCGTCGGCGTCTGGGTCGCCGCGATGCCCGCCGATCACGATCACCGCTTCGGCCACGGCAAGGCGGAAGCGCTCGCGGCGATGCTCCAGGTGCTGCTGATCACGCTGTCGGCCGGCGCGATCGCCTTTCGCGCCGTGCTGCGACTGGTCGAGGGCGGGGAGACCGCGGCGGCGGAAACGGGCATCGCGGTCTCGCTGGTGGCCATCGTCGCCACGCTTGGCCTGGTGGCGTGGCAGCAACACGTGGTGAAGCGCACCGGATCGGTTGCGATCCAGACGGACAGCCTGCACTACACCTCCGACCTTGCACTCAATATCGCAGTGATCGCGGCGCTGGTGCTCGATCAATACGCGGGCTTCGGCATGGCGGACCCCCTGTTCGGCATCGCCATTGCCGCGTGGCTGCTGTGGGGCGCGTGGCGGGCCTCGTCCGAGGCGCTCGACCACCTGATGGATCGCGAATGGGCGGAGGACAAGCGCCGCGCCTTCGTGGCTGCCGCCGCCGAGCATCCCGAACTGACCAACCTCCACGATCTGCGCACGCGCACCGCGGGCACGCGCGATTTCGTGCAGTTCCACGTCGACATGCCGGGCCGCATGACAGTGCAGCAGGCGCACGACATTCTCGAACGCGTGGAATTGGACCTGCGCCGCCGATTCCCGGATACCGACCTGCTGATCCATATCGATCCCGAGGGCCACGTGGACGAGCCGGGCAACCCGCTGGTCGAAACCAACGAGTTCACGCAATTGAAGGAGGCCGGGGAATGACCGCGCGCGCATCGCTTCCCTACTGGCACATCGATGCCTTTGCCGATCACCCGTTTGCCGGCAACCAGGCGGCGGTGGTGATCGTGGCGGACTGGCCCGCTGATGACACCATGCGCGCGATCGCGGCGGAAAACATGTTCGCCGAGACTGCTTTCCTCAAGGCCGATGCCAGCCAGGACGCGGATTGGGAGCTGCGCTGGTTCACCCCGACGAGCGAGGTGCAGATGTGCGGCCATGCGACGCTCGCATCCGGCCATGCCATGCTCGGCGCGAACGGCGGGGACCGGGTGCGCTTTCGCACGCGCAAGGCCGGCGTGCTGGAGGTTTCGCGCGAGGGGGCGGGCTATGCGCTCTCGCTGCCGTCGAGCCGGGTGGAGCAGCGCGCCATGCCCGATATCCTGGCCGCGCTGGGCATCGATGCCCCGTGCTTCGACGTGGTCGAGGGCGTTGAGCAGACCACCATCGTGCTGCTGGACGACGAAGCAGCGGTGCGCGCCGTCATCCCCGACATGGCGGCGCTCGGCGCTATAGACCGTATGGTCATCTGCACTGCGCCGGGTGCGCAGACCGACGTGGTCAGCCGCGTCTTCGTGCCCGCATGGGGCGTGCCGGAAGACCCGGTGACCGGCTCTGCCCATTCGGTGCTGACTCCGTTCTGGTGCGACCGGCTGGGCCGCGAAAGTTTCACCGCCTTTCAGGCCAGCACGCGTGGCGGGCACATGACCTGCCGCCGCGCGGGGGACCGGGCCATCCTGTCGGGGAATTGCGTGACGATCGTGAAGGGGCGGTTCTATCCCGCGGGGTAGAGCGCGAAGATCTCCGCCAGCGCGGCCACCAGGGCATCGCGCTGCGGTTCCTCGGTACGGCCCATCCGCACCACGGTAAGCGTCTGTCCGGGCGAGACGATGACGTACTGCCCGAGGTAGCCGATCATCGCAAAGGCATCGCCCGGCCCCTGCTCGGCAAACAGCACGTCGCGATCCGTATCGGACGGACGGTTGAGCCAGAGCTGACCGCCGTAATCGGGCGCCGCCGGGCTGGACGCGCGCATGAAGTCGATCCAGCCGCGCGGCACGACCTGCACGCCGCCCGCCACGCCGCCACGGCGCAGGAATTCGCCAAAGCGTGCCCAGTCGCGCGGGCTGGCCCAGAAACCGCTGCCGCCCGTCAGCGTGCCGGCCGCGTCGTATTCGCCCACCAGCGAGGTCATCCCCAGCGGCACGGCGAGGCGGGCATCGACGAATTCCGCCATCGCGCGCTGGCGCTCCGCGCTGCTTTTGCCCGGCGCGACGATGTCGGTGGCGATGTCGGCCAGGATCACGCTGGTGGCGGTGGAATAGGCAAACGTGGTGCCGGCATCGTGCTCCAGCATCGGCGCCTCGGCCCAGGCGGCCATGTCGCCCCGCCCGCGGCCGTACATCATCTGCACCTCGGCCGAGGTATAGACCGGGTCCGCCTGTTCCTTGTGCGTGAGGCCGGAGCGCATCTGCAACAGGTGCCTGAGCGTGATGGCCCCGCGCGGATCGCCGCTTCGCTGCCAGGCCGGGACCGGCGCAGGATCGTCGAGCCGCAGCCGACCGTCCGCCGCCAGCATCCCGATCAGCGTCGCGGTGATGGTCTTGGACATCGACCAGCCCACTTGCCGCACCTCGGGCCCCAAGCCCTCGGCATAGCGCTCTGCCACCACCTCGCCGCGATACATGACTACGACGGACTGCGTGTCGCCCACGGCGGGATCGGTGAACAGGCGATCGACCTTTCGCGCCAGTGCCTCGCGTGAGACGCCGGGTTCCACCACCACCGCCGCCAGCGCCGCTTCCGCCAGCGGGGGGATGGGCGGGGGGCCGTCCTGCCCGCACGCCGCCAACAGCAGCATGCCTGGCAGGAGAGCCATTGGCAGAGCGGGGAGCAGACGTTTAAGGGGGCGGCACGGCGTCATGGCGGCGCTTCCTTCCAGCAGGACCGGGTCGATGGCAACTGCAAACCGCGCGCGTTCGAGCGCGCTTTCGATTATCCTCAAGGTGGTGGCCGTGCTGGCCGTCGCGGGCTTTGCCGTGTCGTGGTTCTTCGGCACCGCGATCACCGGCTTTTCGGGCGTGGGCAGCGCCTATGCCGCCAAGACGGTGTGTTCGTGCCGCTATGTCGCGGGGCGCGCGATGGACAGTTGCGAAAGCGATCTGCCCGCCAGCATGTGGGCGGTGTGGCTGTCGGACGACGAGGAGGCCAAGGCCGTCGCCGCGCGCGTGCCGTTCGTCGCCAGCGAACGGGCGCAGTTTCGCGAAGGCTACGGCTGCGTGCTGAACAGCGCGGAAGGCTAGGCTCCAGGAACGCGAGGCCCCAGGAACCCTAGGCCCCGAGAACGCTAGGCGATTGGAGGGCTAGGCCGGCTCGGTCCGGTCGATCCAGCCGCCGCCGACCACCCGCTCGCCGGCATAGATTACCGCTGCCTGCCCCGGGGCGACGCCATACTCGGGCGCGGCGAAGCGGATCGTGGCCGGCGCCCCGTCGCCAGGCGAACCGTGCAGCGTCACCGGCACGGGGCGCGCCAGCGAACGGACCTTGGCGGTCAGGGGCACGCCTTCGGGCAGGGGTCCGATGCGGTTGGTTTCCACCAGGTGCGCCGCACCGACCGCCAGCATCCGCTTCGGCCCCACGCGCACCTCGGCGCTGCCCGCATCCAGCGCGACGACGTAAAGCGGCTCCGGCTGCCCGCCGATTTCCAGCCCGCGGCGTTGGCCGACGGTGAAATGCACGATGCCCGCGTGGTCGCCCAGCCGCTCGCCGCTTGCCGCGTGGACGATCGCTCCGCCGCGCGCGCCTTCGGGCCGCATGGCCTTGACGATCTTCGCATAGTCGCCGTCGGGCACGAAGCAGATATCCTGGCTGTCGGGCTTGGCGGCGACCTTCAGGCCGAATTCTTCCGCCAGTCGCCGGACCTCGGTCTTGGGCAGGCCGCCGAGCGGGAAGCGCAGGAAATCGAGCTGCGGCGCAGTGGTGGCGTAAAGAAAATAGGACTGGTCGCGCGAGGCATCCTGGGCGCGGTGCAGTTCGGGGCCGTCCGCGCCCCGGGTCCGGCGCACGTAATGGCCGGTGGCCAGGCAATCGGCGCCCAGCTCCCTCGCCATTCGCAGCAGGTCGGTGAACTTGGGCCCCATGTTGCAGCGGATGCAGGGGATCGGCGTGCGCCCGGCAAGGTATTCATCGGCGAAGGTCTCCACCACGTCTTCGCGAAAGGCGCTCTCGTGGTCGAACACGTAATGCGCGATGCCGAGCCGATCGGCGACTGCGCGCGCATCGCGAATGTCGTCGCCCGCGCAGCACGCGCCCTTGCGGCCGGTGGCGGCACCGTAGTCATAGAGCTGGAGGGTTATGCCGATCACCTCGGCCCCGGTCTGCGCGGCGAGCGCGGCGACGACCGAGCTGTCCACCCCGCCCGACATGGCGACCACGATCCGGCACGTTTCGGGCGCCCGGGGTAAATCGAACAGCGCGGCAGCGTTAACCGCGTCGGGAAGGGGGGCAAGGTCGGCCATGGCGCACCGGCGCATACACCAGCGGGCGGCCTGGAAAAACCCCTGGGAGGATGGTTCCGGGTTCCGGATCGACCGATGCTTTACCCGATCTTGACGGTTGGGCGGTAGAGCGGCTGCATGTTCGAAGGCAAACTTCCCACGCCGCCTGCGGCGGACGATCGCATTCACGGCGATCCTGCCGATAATTCCACCGGCGAGGACCTGTCCCGGCTGACCTGGTCGGACCTCGTTGCCAAACTGGCCGCGGCGCGCGATCTTCGTGCGCTGATGGTCAATGCCGAGCCCGCGGGCGATGCGAGCTTCGATGCGTCGAGCGCGCATCACATCGCGCTTCTTTCAGACCGCGATTCAGGCGCGGGCCAACCGCTCGTTAACCCTGATGGTTTAGGCAATCGCAAACCCGCTGGCTGCAAGGATGACGCAGGCGAAGAGCTGCGGCCCACCGGCCGACCGAGGACGTAGATGATCGAGAACCAGAAAATTCGACCGGCGCAGGTCATTGGCCCTCTGGGAGAGCCGTTGACGATTGCCGACCTGCCGTCGCCAAAGACGAAGCGCTGGGTCGTGCGCCGCAAGGCCGAGGTGGTTGCCGCGGTCAATGGTGGCCTGCTGACCATCGACGATGTGCTCGAACGCTATGGCCTGACGCTGGAAGAGTTCGCCGGCTGGCAGCGGGCTGTCGATCGGTCCGGCATGCAGGGCCTGCGCGTCACCCGCATCCAGCATTACCGCGATCTGTACGAGCGTCAGCTGAAGTACTGATTCGCGGCGACGGCAAGCCGCGCGCCTGCCCCGGTTTCCTGCCTGCATTACGAATTTGTGGAACGCCATCGCACAAGGTACGTTCTTCCGGCTATATCCCGATCATCGGGACGTTGCAGAGGAGAACAGGGTTATGGAAGACGGTGGCGTAAGTTTTATTGTCATGATCATTGTCGGCGGGATCGCCGGCTGGCTGGCAAGCATCGTTATGGGTCGCAATGCGTCCATGGGCATTCTTCTCAACGTCGTGGTCGGCATCATTGGGGGTTTCCTTGGAGGTTTACTCTTGGGCGACGTATTTGGCATTGATGGCTGGTTGGGTTATCTCATCACGGCGTTCATCGGTGCCGCGATCCTCTTGCTGATCGTGAACCTGGTTCAGCGCGGTCGCGTTCGCTAATCACGAACGCGGGGCACACGACCGCCCCGACAAATTGATACAAATCGACCGAAGGGCGGAAAGTCTTGGCTTTCCGCCCTTTTTGGTGCGCGCGGCGCATTTTCGTCGGCAGAAATCGGCTACCGGCAGAAGGTTGCATTGCACCATCGACCCCGCAGCGGCTATGGCGAGGCGAAACCGCGACCGCCCATAGGGGCGCGGTCGCTGACGCATGCAAGGCAGCGGGCCGATGAACTACGAAACCCGAGTGAATACCGTCGACACGGATGGCGACGTGATCGTCGAGGACATTATCGTCGAGGATGCGCCCGCGCCGCCGCGCCGCCGCTGGCCGTGGTTCGTGCTTGCCGCCCTGCTGCTCGGCGCGATCGTGGCCTTTTTCATGCTCTCCGGCGGTGAGGAAGAGGTGCCCTTCGGTGCAGCTGCGGATGAAGGGCAGACCCAGTCGGTCACCGTCATCAGCCCCGGTGCAGCGTCGCTGGAAGGCGCGATCAATGCCACCGGAACGCTCGCCGCCCGCCGCGAGATGCCCGTGGGTGTTGTGGGCGAAGGCGGCCGCGTGGTCTCGGTTCCGGTCGAGGCCGGGGACTGGGTGCGCCAGGGACAGGTGCTGGCGGTGATCGACCGTTCGGTGCAGAACCAGCAGGCTGCCAGCCAGCGGGCGCAGATCGACGTGGCGCAGGCAGATGCCGACCTGGCCCAGGCAAACCTCGACCGGGCGTTGCAACTGGTGGAGCGCGGCTTCATCAGCCAGGCCGATATCGACCGCCTGACCGCCACGCGCGATGCCGCCAACGCCCGCGTGCAGGTGGCCCGCGCGCAGCTTGGCGAGCGGCAGGCGCGCAACGCCCAGCTCAACATCGTCGCGCCCGCAGCGGGCCTCGTGCTCGCCCGGAACGTGGAGCCCGGCCAGGTGGTCACGCCCGGCAGCGGCACTTTGTTCAGCATCGCGCGCGGCGGGGAAATGGAACTGCTTGCCGCGGTCGGCGAGAACGAACTGGCGCAAATCTCCACCGGGGCCATCGTCGAGGTGACCCCGGCGGGCGGTGACCAGAGCTTCTCCGGGCAGGTCTGGCAGGTCTCTCCGATCATCGACGAAACCAACCGCCAGGGCACGGTGCGCGTGGCGCTGTCCTACGCGGAAGGGCTGCGTCCGGGCGGCTTTGCCACGGCCACCATCGCCAGCGGCAGCGTTGTCGCGCCAAGGCTGCCGGAAAGCGCCATCCTCTCCGACGACGACGGCAGCTACGTTTTCATCGTCGATGGCGACAACAAGGTCGTGCGCCGCAACGTGACGGTTGGCGCGATCAGCGACGAAGGGATCGCCATCGCCTCCGGCCTTACCGGACGGGAGCGCGTGGTCCTGCGGGCAGGCGGCTTCCTGCGAGAAGGCGAGACGGTCAGGCCCGTCGCCGGGCAATAGGCCGGGATCCAGCGCATGAACTTCAATAACCTTTCCGCCTGGTCGATCCGCAATCCGATCGTTCCCATCCTGGCCTTTATCGGCCTGACACTGGCGGGGATCTTCAGTTTCCTCGACATGGATGTCCAGAACAACCCGGACATCGAATTCCCGATAGCCATCGTTTCCATCTCGCAGCCGGGTGCCGCCCCGACCGAGGTGGAAAACCAGATCACCCAGCGCGTGGAAGCCGCGGTGCAGACGCTCGACGGGATCGAGAGCATCCGCTCCACCGCGTCGGAAGGCAATTCCAGCACCGTCATCGAGTTCGAGCTGGGCACCAACATCGACGCCACCGTCAACGAGGTGAAGAGCGCGGTCGACCAGATCCGCGGCGAGCTGCCCGACGGCATCCTGGAACCGCGCGTCTTCAAGCAGCAGACCAGTTCGCGCCCGATCGTCTACTACGGCGTCGAAGCCGACGACATGACCATCGAACAGCTCAGCTGGTTCATCGACGACACCATCACCAAGCGCCTGTTGAGCGTGGAAGGCCTGGCCGAGGTCAACCGCAACGGCGGCGTCGATCGCGAGATCCTCGTCATCCTCGATCCGGCGCGGATGCAGGCGCTCGGCCTCACCGCCGCGCAGGTCAACGGCGCGCTGCGGCAGCTGAACCTCAACGCCGCGGGCGGCCAGTCGGAAATCGCCGGATCGCGCCAGTCGGTGCGTGTGCTGGGCAATTCGCAGTCGGCCTACGAACTGTCGCAGACGCAGTTGTCGCTCGGCGGTCGCAGCGTGAAGCTGGCCGACATTGCGCGGGTCAGCGATTCGTATGGCGAGCTGCGGTCGATGGCCAAGCTGAACGGTGAACAGGTCGTCACCTTCTCCGTCACCCGCGCACGCGGCGAATCCGACGTCACCGTCTATGATGGCGTGGTGGAGGCGCTGGAGGAAATCCAGGCGCAGAACCCGGGCATCAGCTTCACCCGGCTGTTCACCGAGGTCGACTACACCGAGGCGCAGTACGAAAGTTCGATGGCCGCGATGGTAGAGGGCGCCATCCTGGCGGTGATCGTGGTGTTCCTGTTCCTGCGTGACTGGCGCGCCACGGTGATCGCCTCGCTCGCCATTCCGCTGTCGGCCATCCCGACCTTCTGGTTCATGGACATGATGGGCTTCACGCTCAACACCATGTCGCTGCTGGCGCTGGGGCTGGTCGCCGGTGTGCTGGTGGACGATGCGATCGTTGAAATCGAGAACATCGTCAGACACATGCGCATGGGCAAGAGCGCATACCAGGCGTCGATCGACGCGGCGGACGAGATCGGTCTGGCGGTGGTCGCGACCACGTTCTCGATCGTGGCAGTGTTCCTGCCCGTGGGCATGATGTCGGGCATCACCGGCATCTTCTTCAAGAACTTCGGCCTGACCGTGGTGGTTTCAGTGCTGATGAGCCTTGCCGTCGCGCGCATGATCACCCCGATGATCGCGGCCTATTTCCTCAAGGCCAAGGGCCATGCCGCCCACGGCGAGGGCAAGGCCATGGATCGCTACATGAGCGTGCTGCGCTGGTCGCTCGACGACAACCCGCTGCGCAGGCGCGTGCGCGACCTGGGCAAGGAACCGTTCCGGCGGACCTACGGCTTCATCGCCGCGCCGATGTTCATCGCTCTGGTGGTCGCGGCAGTCTATGCCTTCTACCTCGCCATCAAGCTGTGGTTCGAGGTGGAACTCCTGACGAACCTGATGGACGCGCGCTGGTGGGCCGGTTTCGTGCCCGCCCTGCCGGACTTCATCAGCCAGGTCATCGGCTTCGCGTTCGCTGTCACGTTCATGTCGCTCGCATTCGTCACTGCCTGCGTCGCGGCCTGGGCGGCGGGTTCGCTGGCTCGCATTGCGCTGGTGACCCTCAGCGGGATGTTCGGTTCCGGCTTTGGCCGTTGGTTCCGCAATCGCATGGAACGCCTGCGCGCACGTTTTGCCGATCACCGCGTGTGGATGATGGGCGTGGGCCTGGGCGCCCTCGTGATGACGGTCTTCTCGATCTACATGCTGCCCAAGCAATTCTTCCCGGCGACCGACAGCGATTTTTCGCTGGTGCGGATCGAAATGGTCCCCGGCACGACGCTGCAACAGGCGGAAGTCGTCGTGGACAGCGTGGCGGCGCGCCTGCGGCAGGAGCAGGAAGTCGCGCTGGCGCTGGGTATCGTCAACGAGGATGGCGGCCTGGTGCGCCTGGTGCTGCGCCCCGACCGTGAACGCGACAGCCTCGAATTCGAACGGGCGATGGCGCCGGTGATGCAATCGGTGGCCGACGCGCGCGTCAATTTCCAGGATCAGAATTCGCCGGGCGGCGGCCAGGGCACCGGGCGTGCCATCTCGAAGATGCTGGCCGGGTCCAACCCCGAAGACCTCAACACCGCGGCAGAGGCGCTGGCCGAACAGATGGCGGGCGTTCCCGGCGTGGTTGCCCCGCGCGTGGAGCTGCCGCTGCAACGGCCGGAACTGTTGATCCAGCCGCGCGCGGAACTGGCTGCCAGCCTAGGCGTCACGACCACCGCGCTCAGCCAGGCGATCCGCGTCGCCACGCTGGGCGATATCGATCAGAACGCGGCCAAGTTCTCGCTGGACGACCGGCAGGTGCCGATCCGCGTGCGACTGGCCGAATCGCAGCGGCAGGATCTCTCGACCATTCGCAACCTGCCCGTGCCCACCGCCAGCGGCGGGTCTGTGCCGCTCGAACGGGTGGCCGAGATCAGCTTCGGCATGGGTCCGACCGCGATCGAGCGCTACGACCAGAGCCGCCGCGTATTCGTGAGCGCCGATGTGGCCGAAGGGTTTGCCCGTGGTGACGTGACCGCCGCGATCGATGCGCTGCCGATCATGCAGGACCTGCCCCCGTCGGTATCCAGCCCCGCCGTAGGCCAGGACGAGATGCAGCAGGAACTGCAGGGCAGCTTCGGCCCGGCGCTGGGCACCGGCGTGCTGCTGGTGTTCTCGGTGCTGGTGCTGCTCTACCGGCGCTTCGTCTCGCCGCTGGTCAACATGGGCTCGCTGTTCCTGGCTCCGCTGGGCGGTCTGCTGCTGCTGATGCTGACGGGGATGGAACTGACGCTGCCGGTCTTCATCGGCATGCTGATGCTGTTCGGCATCGTGTCGAAGAACTCGATCCTGCTGATCGACTTCGCGCTGGAGGAGATGGATACCGGCAAGCCGAAGCACGAGGCGATCCTGGAAGCCGGGCACAAGCGCGCCCAGCCCATCGTGATGACGACCGTGGCCATGACAGCGGGCATGGTGCCCACGGCCCTGGCGCTCAGCGCCGATGGTGCCTGGCGCCAGCCGATGGGCATGGTGGTGATCGGCGGGCTGATCCTGTCGACCCTGCTCACCCTGCTGATCGTGCCGGCCGGCTTCAGCCTGGCCGATGGCATGGAAAAGCGCCTTGGCCCGTGGCTGCGCACCCGTTTCCTCACCTACAAGCCCGGAGACGAGATCGCCGGTGGGCCCCGCCATGGGGCAGAGCCGCAGCCTGCCGAATAGTCGCCCGCCCGTGCCGGCCCGTGCACCGTTGCCGCCAGACCGGGCACGGCGGATGCGCCTGACTGCCACGGTGATGCTGGTGGCGATGGCGGCGATCTTCGTAACCACGCACGGCCTTGTAAGCGCCCACCCTGCCTGGGGCTACGTCAACGCCTTTGCCGAGGCGGCGATGGTAGGCGGGCTGGCTGACTGGTTCGCGGTGACGGCGCTGTTCCGCCACCCGCTCGGCCTGCCGATCCCGCATACCGCGATCATTCCCACCAACAAGGACCGCATCGCCGACACGATGGCGGACTTCCTGCGCACCAATTTCCTCACGCCCGTCGTGGTGGCGCGCCGAATGCGCGAGATGAACGTGGCGCGCGCGGCTGGCGAATTCCTCGTCCAGCGGGGCGGCGGCGGGGACGGCGGGCAAGGGGCCAGGGTGCTCGCAGGGGCCGGTGCACTGGTAGTCGAACTGCTCGAATCGCTCGACCCCGATCGGCTGGGGCTGCAGGTCAAGGCGGGGCTGGCACGCCAGGCGGAAAAGCTGGAGGTGGCCCCGTTGCTCGGCAGGATGCTCGAGGGCGCGATCGCCGACGGGCGCCATCGCCCGCTGATCGACGGCTTCATCCGCTGGGCCGGCATCGCGCTGGAGGATAACGAGGACATGGTGCGCCACATGGTGCAGCAACGCGCCAATTCCGTCATTCGCTGGACCGGGCTGGACGCGCGGCTGGCCGAATCGGTGCTCAACGGCCTCTACAAGCTGCTTGCCGAGATGCACGTCGACCCGAACCATCCGGTGCGCGCCAAGGTGGACGAGGGGCTGGCCAGGCTGGCCCAAGGGCTGCAGCACGATCCCCAGCTTCAGGCGAAGGTGGAAAGAGCCAAGAACGATCTCTTGGCCAATCCTGCCCTGTCCGATTGGTGGATGGGCGTGTGGGAACGGATCCGGCATTCGCTGATCGGCATGATGCGCCAGCCCGGCGGTGCCATGGGCGGGCAGCTTGGCCAAAGCCTTGCCGAACTGGGCACTGCGCTGCAGGGAGACCCGCGCCTGCAATGGCAGGTCAACCGTTTTGCCCGGCGCACGCTGGTGGGCGTGGTCAACCGCTATGGCGAACAGATCGTCAGCCTGGTCTCCGCCACCGTGAAGAGCTGGAACCCGACGACCATCACCGATCGCATAGAACGCGCAGTGGGCCGTGACCTGCAGTTCATCCGCATCAACGGCACGCTTGTCGGCGGGCTGGTGGGGCTGGTGCTGCATGGCTTGACGGAGGTACTGTGACCACCGGTCCGTTGCTCGTCACCGAGCGGCTGGAGCTGTGGCGCCCCGTGGCGGATGACCTGCCGCAGCTTGTCGCCATGGTCTCCCACCCCCAGACTGCGCGCTACCTTGGCGGGCCGCAGCCAATGGCCGAACATTTTGCCCGGTTCGCCCGCAACGCCGGAAGCTGGCAGCTCTACGAATACGGCAGCTTCATGGTCCGCCTGCGCGGCGGCGACGGCCGCATCGTGGGCAACTGCGGCGTCTTCCACTCGTGGCGCGGGCTGGGAGAAGATTTCGACGACCGACCGGAGGCGGGCTGGATTCTCGCAGACGGATACGCCGGTCAGGGCCTGGCGCAGGAGGCCTTGCGCGCCGTGCTGGCATGGCTCGACGGAAGACTCGATACAGAAATCGTGTGCATGATCGAACCTGCAAACGCCCCGTCGTTGCGCCTCGCCGGCAAACTGGGGTTCAGGCCGACGCGCGACGCCGCCCTGCCGTCCGGCCAGCCCGTGCGCTTGTTTGCGCGGCAGGCCGACGGATCATCGGCGGGGATCGGTGCCGTCGGCGTTAGGCCCGAAGCTTCCGCGCCTGAAGTCGATCGTCTGGAAAAAATAATCCGCCATCGGCTGACCGGCGGCATCGTAGCCCGGTAGCAGAACCCCTTCCCCCGCCAATGCCTCGCAAATAGCGGTCCGCAGGCCGTAAGGCATCAGATCATTGCTAGTGGCACAATCGATCAGTTGGCCGGTTTCATCCACCGCGACCCGCATCCGGAGCACACCTCCAGCGCGTGCATAGTCGCGGTACAGGCGCCCCAAAACATGTCCCAGTGCATCTGTATTGCGGATCGTCGCGGGCGTGGCCAAGCCGCTGCGCTGTGCCGTAGCGAGGCCGAGCGTGGCCAGGCGGGCCTCGGCACATCGATCGAGAGCCGACAGCGCTTCCTGCACAGGCCCCGATTCGACGACGACGCTGGTGCCGCGAGTGTCCTGCGCGATGAAATAGCGGGTCCGTTCAGCTGGCGACGGACCGCCAGACTGGCCCGTCTCGGTCGAGGGCAAATGGGCGCCGGCAAAATAGATGCCCGCCCTTTCACCAATCGAGGCCGTGCCGATTTGATCGAAGACGCCGAGACCGCTGCCCGGCCAGAAGCCTGCAGATACAAGGTTCTGGGTGCCGAGGTCGCTGCCGACAAGGATGAATTGCGCATCGGTCTGCGGGTCCAGGCGCTGCACCTGCAAGGAAATCTGCTGTCCATCGCGCGCAAAAGTGCGGGTCACGGCGCAACGGCGGTCGTTTGGACTGGGTGCCCAGGCGCCTGTGGGGGCAAGGGCGTCTCCTTGCGCAATCGCCTGCAATACCTCGGCAGAGGGTGCGTCCTGGCCATCATCCTGCGCCTGGGCAGGCGGAACCGCGAGGGCGAACGCCGCAATAGCAGCGACGGCAAAGGCCAATCTGGAACACGACATCAACGCAGCATGATCGGATGATCGGCGCGTTGCAAGTCTGCCCTAGAGCTTGCTTGTCAACTCCGGCACCAGGTTGAACAAGTCACCCACCAGCCCCACGTCGGCGACCTGGAAGATCGGCGCGTCGGCATCCTTGTTGATGGCGACGATCACCTTGGAATCCTTCATGCCGGCAAGGTGCTGGATCGCGCCCGAAATGCCGATGGCGATGTAGACTTCAGGGGCGACGATCTTGCCCGTCTGGCCGACCTGGTAATCGTTGGGCACATAGCCTGCGTCCACCGCCGCACGGCTGGCGCCGATGGCGGCACCCAGCTTGTCGGCAAGCGGCGTGATGATCTGCTGAAAGGTGTCGCCGTCCTTCAACGCTCGACCGCCCGAGACGATGATCTTGGCGCTGGTCAGTTCGGGCCGGTCGGACTTGACCGCGTCGAGCGAGACGAACGCGCTCGATCCCGCACTGCCGGCTCCGCTGACCGCCTCGACGCTGGCCGAACCGCCTTCCGCGGCCGCCTTTTCAAACGTGGTGGTGCGCACGGTAATGACCAGCTTGGGATCGCTGCTTTCGACCGTTGCGATCGCGTTGCCGGCGTAGATTGGGCGCTTGAAGGACTTGGGCCCCTCCACGCTGATGATGTCCGACACCTGCATCACGTCGAGCGTGGCGGCAACGCGCGGCAGCACGTTCTTGCCTGTGGTGGTTGCCGGCGCCAGCACCGCGTCATAATCGCTGGCAAGGCCGACGATCAGCGGCGCGAGGTTTTCGGCAAGGCCATTGGCATAGGCATCGTCGGAAGCGACGAGGACCTTGGCAACGCCCGCGATGGCGGCATGGGCCTGGCCGGCGGCATCGGAGCCGGTGACGAGCACGTGGACATCGCCCCCCAGCTTCGCGGCGGCGGTGACGGTGGCAAGGGTCGCATCGGCGACGCCATCACCATGCGGTTCAGCGAATACGAGAGCGGTCATCAGGCAACTCCGAGGGCTTTGAGCTTGGCGACCAGCGCGTCCACGTCGGCGACGATCTCGCCCGCGACGCGCACCGGCGGTTCGCCGACATGGGTGGTGGTGAGCCGCGGCGCGGTATCCACGCCGTAATCGGCGGGGGTCTTGGTCGCGAGCGGCTTGGACTTGGCCTTCATGATGTTGGGCAGGCTGGCATAGCGCGGCTCGTTCAGGCGCAGGTCCGTGGTGACGACCGCAGGCAGCGTCAGCTTGACGGTTTCAAGGCCGCCGTCGACCTCGCGGGTGACGGAGACATGATCGCCGTCGATCTCGACCTTGCTGGCAAAGGTGCCCTGCGGCCGGTCTATCAGCGCGGCGAGCATCTGCCCGGTCTGGTTGGAATCGTCGTCGATCGCCTGTTTGCCCAGCATGACGATGCCGGGCTCTTCCTCCGCCGCGATGGCTTTCAGGATCTTGGCGACGGCCAGCGGTTCGACCGCATCGTCCGTCTGCACCAGGATGGCGCGGTCCGCGCCCATGGCCAGCGCGGTGCGCAGCGTTTCCTGCGCCTTGGCCGGGCCGATCGAGACGGCGATCACCTCGGTCGCCTTGCCCGCCTCGCGCAAACGCAACGCCTCTTCCACGGCGATCTCGTCAAACGGATTCATGCTCATCTTGACGTTGGCAAGGTCGACGCCCGACCCGTCCGCCTTGACGCGCGGCTTCACGTTGTAGTCGATCACCCGTTTCACGGGGACGAGGATTTTCATGGATTGAACCTCTCGGCTGAATTCGTGTCTTCCCGCTTGTGTAAGGTGCCTGACGTATAGGTCAAGCAAGCTTGCGTCGCGGCGCATGTTTGTAACGACAGCCTAGGCGATTGGTGCCGCTTCGCCAAGCACCGCCCTAGGGGCGACAAGCGGGAGGCGAAACATCAGCCGCCGCGGCGCGTTGGGGCGGGGGAGAGAGACGATGACCACCACGCCCTACAGCGTAGGCGACATTCTCGATTGCCTGGAAGACCTGACCGGCGAATGCGACACGGTGTCGGTGGACAGGATCGTGGGCGCCTTTGGCACCCGCACCTATGGCCCGGCAATCATGGTGCCCGCGCTGCTCGAACTGACGCCGGTGGGCGCGATCCCGGGCGTGCCCACGTTCCTGGCGGTTACCATCGCGCTCGTCGCGGCGCAGAAGATGCTGGGCCATCGCCACCTGTGGCTGCCCGGCGTGATCGCCAATCGCTGCGTGGCGGCGGAAAAGCTGGCCGCCGGGGTGGTCAGGCTGCGCCCGCTCGCGCGATTCCTCGACCGTCATTTCCATCGCCGCATGAAGCCGATGACGCGCGCGCCCTTCTCGCAGATCGCCGCGGCCATCATCATTGTCCTGTGCCTGATGGTGCCTTTCCTGGAGGTGCTGCCATTTGCCAGCAGTGCGCCGATGCTGGCCATCGCCAGCTTCGGGCTTGCCGTGCTGGTGCGCGATGGCGTGCTGATGGCCGCCGCGCTGACCGCCAGCCTGGCGGCGATGGGCCTGATGGGCTGGGATCATGTCGACGGCGGCCTGAGCGATACGGCTGCCGTCGATGGCATGGTAAAGCAGGAGACGATCGACACCGTCGAGGCCGGCGCCGCCGAAGCGGGCACGGCCATCGAGGCGGGCGGGCAGGAGGCGGTCGACGTGGTGGAGGACGCTGCCAATCACGTTGCCGGGGATGTCGCCGACGAGGTCGAAGACGCCGTCTCCGACTAGGGTCAGGCCGCCTTCTTCACCTCTGCCACGATCTTTCGTGCCGCATCGCCCAGGTCGTCCGCCGGGATGATCGGCAGGCCGGAATTGGCGAGGATATCCTTGCCCTGCTGCACGTTCGTGCCTTCCAGGCGCACCACCAGCGGCACGTTGAGATCGACATCCCTGGCAGCCGACACGATGCCGTCGGCGATCACGTCGCACTTCATGATGCCGCCGAAGATGTTGACGAGGATGCCCTCCACCGCCGGATCGGACAGGATGATCTTAAACGCCGCGGTCACCTTTTCGGTGGTGGCGCCGCCGCCCACGTCGAGGAAGTTGGCCGGGAAGGCTCCGTTCAGCTTGATGATGTCCATCGTCGCCATGGCGAGGCCTGCGCCGTTGACCATGCAGCCGATGTTGCCGTCCAGCTTGATGTAGGCGAGGTCGTGCTTGCTCGCCTCGACCTCCATCGGGTCTTCCTCGGTCTCGTCGCGCAAGTTCTCGTAGTCGTGATGGCGGAATTCGGCATTCGAATCGAAGCTCATCTTGGTATCGAGCACCAGCAGCTCGCCGGTCTTGGTTTCCACCAGCGGATTGATTTCCAGCATGGCGCAGTCGAGCGCGACGAAGGCCTCGTACAGCTGCCTCGCCAGCTTCTGCGCGGCCTTGGCCATGGCGCCTTCCAGCTTCAGCGCAACGGCCACGGCGCGGCCGTGGTGCGGCATGAAGCCGGTTGCCGGGTCGATGCCGATCGTGGCGATCTTCTCGGGCGTGTGGTGGGCCACTTCCTCGATATCCATACCGCCTTCGGTGGAAACGATCATGGCCACGCGATCGGTCGCGCGGTCGACCACCATCGACAGGTAGTATTCGTGTTCGATGTCCACGCCATCGGTCACATAAAGGCGATTGACCTGCTTGCCGGCGTCGCCGGTCTGGATGGTGACCAGCGTGTTGCCCAGCATCTCACCCGCGTCACGGCGCACGTCGTCGAGCGAATGGGCGAGCCGCACACCGCCCTTGGCCTCTGCAGGCAGTTCCGAAAACTTGCCTTTGCCGCGCCCGCCCGCATGGATCTGCGCCTTGACCACGTAGAGCGGTCCGGGAAGCTTCTCGGCCGCCGCCACGGCATCCTCTACGCTCGTCGCCGCAAAGCCTGCGGGCACGCCGATGCCGTATTTCGCGAGCAGTTCCTTGGCCTGGTATTCGTGGATGTTCATGCGCTGTGCCTGGATGTTGGAAAAGGGAAAATACGGGCTGCCTAAAGCACCATAGCGCCACGCTTGCAAACCCTCTCTCGCCGTATCATGGCGCCTTTACGCATGATCGACCGGATGAGACTCGAACAGATCTGCCGCGAAGCGGGTCACATGGCGCTACAGCGCTGGCCCGGCGCCGGGCATCAGCTGAAGAGCTGGGAGAAAACGCCCGGCAACCCGGTGTGCGATGCGGATATCGAGGTCGATGGCTTCCTGCGCCGGGAACTGGGGCGCCTGTTGCCCGCCGCTGGCTGGCTGTCGGAAGAAACAGCGGACAACACCGCGCGGCTGGACAAGGGCTTGATCTGGCTGGTCGATCCCATCGACGGCACGCGCGATTTCATTCGCGGGCGGGCCGGGTGGGCGGTCTCGGTCGCGCTCATTAGCGCGGGCCGGCCCCTGATCGGCACGCTGGTCGCCCCGGCGCGCGGCGAGGTCTGGTCGTCTACCGCCGGCAAGGGGGCCTGGCTCAACGGGACGCGCCTTCGGGCAAGCGCGAGGAAGGTGCTGGCCGGCGCCAGGGTGCCCACCCACGACCTGCCGCGCGAAGACCACGACCTCGTGGCGGTAGAGCAGCCCAATTCGATCGCGCTGCGCGTGGCCATGGTGGCCGATGCCCGCGCCGATCTCGTCGCGACACTGCGCTGGGGTTACGAATGGGACATCGCCGCTGCCGCGCTGATTGCGCGCGAGGCTGGGGCAAGCGTGACCGACGTCTTTGGCAAGCCGCTGGCCTATAACAAGCGTGACCCGCGCGCCTTTGGCCTGTTGGCGAGCGCCCCTGGTATCCATGCCGCCGCGGTCGACAGGCTGGCGGAGCGGGCTGCGCGTCTGGCGTGACGCTCCGCCGACGAAAAAGGGCCACGCCTCGCGGCGCGGCCCCCTTTCTTACTCGAAGCCTGGATCAATAGGCGGAGTTGACGTCCGCCTGGGTCACCGGGGTGATGCGGATTTCCACGCGGCGGTTCTGCGCGCGGCCCGATTCGCTGGTGTTGTCGGCAACGGGATACTGCTCGCCGTAACCGATCGTCTCCATGCGGGTGCGGGCAACGCCGCGGCTGGTGAGATAGTTCGCCACCGATTCGGCACGGCGACGCGACAGGTCGAGGTTGTACTGGTCGCTGCCGGTCGCATCGGTGTGGCCCATCACGTCGATTAGCGAGTTGGGGTAGTTGATCATCGACTGCGCCACGCCGTCGAGCACGTTGCGCATCGAGGGCGAGATGGTCGCCTGGTTGGTGGCAAAGGTGACATCGGGGAATGTCACGAGAATGCCGTCGCCGTTGGGGGTCTGGCCAACGTTGACGCCGGTGCCCGAGGTGACTTCCTCGATCTCGCGGATCTGTTCGTCCATGCGGTAGCCGACATAACCGCCCGCCGCGCCGCCGATGCCGGCGCCTACGATGCGGGCCGTCTTGCCGCCGATCAGGCCACCCAGCAGGTAGCCAAGGCCAGCGCCGCCGAGGCCGCCGATGGCGGTGCGGGAAATGACCTGGTTGCCGGTGTTGGGATCGGTGACGCAGGCACTGGTCGCGCCGACAAGCGCGAGACCAGCAGCCGAGGTGACGAGGAGTTTCTTGAATTTCATAGCTTTGGACCTCCAAAAGAGCGCAAGCCACTTGACCGATGCTGGGGCGAGGGGCTGGCCTTGCCTCCTCGTAACGCCGCTTTGCCCACAGTGTTCCGCGCGGTTCCCGCCAGAGATTTCTCACCGCGGTCCACGAACAGCCTTCGCCCTGTCGGCGAAACCTGCTAGCGACCGCGGCCTGATGACGCCGTTCCCCTGGGTTTACCTTGTCGCGCTCGCTCTCCTGATCGTTCTCAATGGCGTCTTCGCCATGTCGGAGCTGGCCATCGTTTCGGCCCGCACGGCGCAGCTGAAGATGGCGGCGGAGCGAGGCAGCAAGAGCGCCGATGTCGCGCTGCGGCTGGCGGGGGAGCCGGGCAAGTTCCTCTCCACCGTGCAGATCGGCATCACCTTGATCGGCGTCATCTCCGGCGCGGTATCGGGTGCCACCTTGGGCGAGCCGGTGGGCCAACGCTTCGCCGCGCTGGGCGTGGACCCCGATATCGCCACCAACGTGGGTTACGTCGTCGTCATCGTGCTCACCACGTTCTTCTCGGTGGTGGTGGGTGAACTGGTGCCCAAGCAATTCGCCCTGCGCAACGCCGTGCCCATTTCGCTGGTCATGGCCATTCCGATGGACCTGCTGGCGAGGGTGGCCGCGCCATTCGTCTGGCTGCTGGATACGACGTCCAACCTGCTGCTCTCCGCGCTTGGCATCCGCCACAAGGGCGATCACCGGCTGAGCGCGGAGGAGCTGCACATGATATTCGCCGATGCCACGCGCACCGGCCTGATAGAGGAGCAGGAGCGGGCAATCCTGTCGGGCATCATGCGCCTTGCCGACCGGCCCGTGCGCGAGGTGATGACGCCGCGCACCGAGATCGACTGGCTGGACGTGAACGCGGGGGCGGAGGAGATGGCCGAAACCTTTGCCGAATCGCCGCACTCGCTGCTGCCGGTGGCCGATGGCTCGGTCGACCGGATGCTGGGCGTCGTAAAAGTGCGCGAAGTGCTGGCGGTGCGGCTGGAGGGACACTCGGTCGTCCTGCCCGATCTCATTCGCAAGTGCGCCGTCCTGCCGGACCAGCTCGACGCGCTCGATGCGCTGAAGGTGTTGCAGCAATCGGGCACCGGCATGGCCATGGTGCATGACGAATACGGCCACCTCGATGGCATCGTGACCAATGCCGACATTCTGGAGGCGATCGCCGGCAATTTCGCCAGCCACCAGGACGAGGGCGACGACCCGCTGGTGGTGGAGCGCGAGGACGGCAGCCTGCTGGTCTCGGGTGCGCTGGGTGCCGACGCGCTGGCCGAGCGCCTAGGCCTGGACCTGCCCGAGAATCGCGAATTCGCCACGGCTGCGGGATACGCGCTGTCCGTGCTCAAGCATCTGCCTGCCGAGGGCGAGCATTTCAGCGACCAGGGCTGGCGTTTCGAGATCGTCGACATGGACGGGCGCAAGATCGACAAGCTGCTGGTGAGCGAGGCGTGATTTAGGCGGCGAACCCGCATTTGCGGGCGCTTACCGGGCTTCACCGTTCCAGCTTTACATCCTTCGCCAGACGCACTTCGGTTCGCTAGCGCGCCCGTTTCCGGCCCCGGCTCACGCCATTCTCGCAATTTTTAGCACGAAGAAGTGCGCTGTCGAGCCGCGCAGGCACCTGCGCCAACCCTTGGCAATCACTCGGGAATGACGGCCCGCCCTGCCTGTCCGTCACCTTCCGGCGCGGCGATGATCGACTGGACATTGCTGCCGGTGTCGACCGTGTACGTCTCGCCATCGCCCACGGTGGAGCGGATGCCCGGATCGGCCTGGCCGGCCAGTTGCAGCGTACGCGTTTCGACCGCGCTGCGCTGGGCCGGGCCGCCGAACAGGGCGTCGAGCGCCTGCTGCGAAGCGGTGCCTTCGACCGGGCGCGGGGCGCCGGGGGCGGGGGGCACGAGGTGAAAATCGGGCGGGATTACCAGCGGTGCCTGGCGCTGGACGGCAAATTCGTCCGGCCGGTCACGATCGCCCAGGTTGATGCCATTGCAGGCCGAAAGGCCGAGAGCGGTAAGGCCGAGAACGGCAATGCTGGCGAATTTGGTCATGAAGGCTCTCTAGTCTCGTGGGGCGTTGCTGTCACCTGGGTTTGCGCCGCGTCCTGTCCTTGCGCCTCTGTCTCGCGGCTGAACAGCGCGCGCAGCAGGATGATCACCACGCCGATGGTGATCGCGGCATCGGCCACGTTGAAGATCAGGAAGGGGCGGAAATCGCCGAAATGCAGGTCGGCGTAGTCGATGACGTAGCCATGCATCCAGCGGTCGCGGATATTGCCCAGCGCGCCGCCCAGCACCATCCCGAGCGCGGCGATGTCCCAGCCCTTGCGTTCGCGCAGCATCCACACGACCACGCCCATGGCGATGGCGGCGGTGACCGCCACGAGGATCCAGCGCATTTCCATGCTGGTCGCCTCGAACATGCCGAGCGAGACGCCGTAATTGTTGGCGCGGCGAAGGTCGAAGAAGGGCAGCAGCGGCTCCACCTCGTTGACCCGGTCGAGCTGGAGCACCTCGACGACGAAGTATTTCACCCACTGGTCGATCACGAAGATGGCAAGCGCGATGGCGAAGCCGACCACGCGGAACGTGCGAAGAGAGGTCATGCGGCGGTATCCAGTTCGGCAACGACGGTTTCGCAGCGGGCGCACAGGTCGCCGTCCTCGTCGACTTCGGGCAGCAGGCGCCAGCAGCGCCCGCACTTGGCATCGTCGCTCTTGGCCACCTCGACGCTGTCGCCATCGTGGCGGGCAACCACGCCGGAGATGAACAGTTCGGCCAGGTCGGCATCGGAGAAGCCGGCGGGCACGGCGGCGGCGGGCACGGCGACCTCGGCTTCAAGGCCCGAGCGCACGACCTTGTCGCGGCGCAGCGGCTCGATGGCCTCGGTCACCCGCTCGCGCAGGGTGCGCAGCTGTGCCCAGCGCGCGGCATCGGCCTCGGCGGCGGGCACTTCGGGCCATGCGAGGAGATGGACGCTGCCGCCATCCGGATAGCGGGTTCCCCACACCTCCTCGGCGGTGAAGACCAGCACCGGTGCGGCGTAGCGGATCAGCGCGTGGAACAGCACATCGAGCACGG
Source organism: Aurantiacibacter arachoides (assembly GCF_009827335.1). GTDB lineage: Bacteria > Pseudomonadota > Alphaproteobacteria > Sphingomonadales > Sphingomonadaceae > Alteraurantiacibacter > Alteraurantiacibacter arachoides. The sequence continues at coordinate 2,845,387 of NZ_WTYH01000001.1, forward strand.
TGCGATAGGCGCGCCGCTCAAGGCTGCCGGGCGCATCGCAATAGAGCCGGTCCTTGCGGATATCGAAGAAAAAGGCGCTGAGGTCCTCGTTCGCGAATTCGCTGAGCGCGCGGGTGTAGGCGATGAAATCGAAATCGTGCGTGGCCGTCCGCAGCTTGCCGTCGAGATCGCCCAGAGTGCTGAGCATATAGCGTTCGAGTTCGGGCATGTCCTCGACCGCTACCCGCTCGCTCTCGTCGAACCCGTCCAGCGCGCCGAGCAGGTAACGGAAGGTATTGCGCAGCTTGCGATAGGTATCCGCCACGCCCTTGAGGATTTCCGGGCCGATGCGGTGGTCCTCGGTCGAATCGACGCTGAGGGCCCACAGCCGGATGATGTCGGCGCCGTATTCCTCCATCACCTTCAGCGGATCGACGGTATTGCCGAGGCTCTTCGACATCTTGCGCCCGTCGGCGGCCATGGTGAACCCGTGGGTCAGCACGGCCTTGTAAGGCGCGCGGCCGCGGGTGGCGCAGCTTTCCAGCAGCGAGGACTGGAACCAGCCGCGATGCTGGTCGCTGCCTTCGAGGTAGAGATCGGCAGGGCTCTGCAAGTCCGGCCAGCGCCCGCTTTCGAGCACGAAGGCATGGGTGCTGCCCGAATCGAACCAGACGTCGAGAATGTCGGTGACCATCTCGTAGTCGGCAATGTCGTACTCGTTGCCGAGCAGTCGGGCGGCATTGTCCTCGGACCAGGCATCGACGCCCTCGGCCTTCACCGCCTCGACGATGCGCGCGTTGACGGCCGCGTCGACGAGGTACTGCCCGCTCTCCCGGTGGACGAACAGCGTGATCGGCACGCCCCAGGCGCGCTGGCGGCTGAGCACCCAGTCGGGGCGGCCTTCCACCATGGCGCGGATGCGGTTCTGGCCCTTGGCGGGCACGAAGCGGGTGACCTCGATCTCGGCGAGCGCGGTTTCGCGCAGGCTTCGCCCGTCTTCGATGGGTCGGTCCATCGGCACGAACCATTGCGGCGTGCAGCGGAAGATCACCTTGGCCTTGGAGCGCCACGAGTGCGGGTAGCTGTGCTGGTAGTCCGCGCTGGCGGCGAGCAGCGCGCCTGCCTCGCGCAGGTCAGAGCAGATCGGCCCGTCGGGCGCGTTGAACTTCGGATTGATGACGCTGGCGCTGCGCTCGTCGGAGCGCGGCAGCCAGCCCCAGTCCTCGCGGTAGCGCCCGTCGTCGTCGACCACGAACTTCGGCGCGATGCCATATTCGCGGCACAGCTCGAAATCGTCCTCGCCGTGGTCAGGCGCCATGTGGACGAGGCCGGTGCCGCTGTCGGTGGTGACGAAGTCGCCGGGCAGCAACGGACGTGGCTCGGCGAAGAACCCGCCAAGATGGTGCATCGGATGGCGGGCGATGGTGCCGGCGAGGTCGGAGCCTTTGAAGGAAGCCCAATCGCCACCCGGCTTCTTTGCCAAATCGAAGAACAAATGAACTTGCCGCCCCTCAACCGTGGGCAACTGCGCCTCCAGACGCTCCACGAATGACCCCGCGATCGTCTCACTATGGGCTATTAAGACCTTGCTCGGCCACTGGGGAAGCTGCGCATGAGCCGCTGCATCGGCTGACTCATCACCTGATGAATCAATTGCGGAACTTAACTCGTACAGTTGGTAATCAACATCCGGCCCATAGGCCAAAGCCTGGTTCACCGGGATCGTCCACGGCGTCGTCGTCCAGATCACCGCGTGGGCGCCGACCAGTTCGGGGATGGGCGACTCAACAATCTCGAACGCCACGTCGATCTGCGTGGAGACGATGTCCTCGTATTCCACCTCGGCCTCGGCCAGCGCGGTTTTCTCAACGGGCGACCACATCACCGGCTTGGCGCCGCGATAAAGCTGGCCGCTCTCGGCGAACTTCAACAGCTCCGCGACGATGCCCGCCTCGGCCTCCGGTGCCATGGTGAGGTACGGATCGTCCCACTGGCCGGCGACGCCCAGCCGCTTGAACTGCTCGCGCTGCACGTCCACCCAGCGGGCGGCGTATTCGCGGCATTCGGCGCGGAATTCGCGCGGCGGCACCTCGTCCTTGTTGCGCTTCTTCTTGCGGTAGAGTTCCTCCACCTTCCATTCGATCGGCAGGCCGTGGCAGTCCCAGCCGGGCACGTAGGGCGCATCCTTGCCGAGCAGCGTCTGCGTGCGCGTCACCGCATCTTTCAGCACCTTGTTGAGCGCGTGGCCGATGTGGATGTCGCCGTTGGCATAGGGCGGGCCGTCGTGGAGGATGAACTTCTCCGCGCCCGCTCGCGCGCTTCGCACCTGGCCGTAGAGGTCCTCGGCCTCCCAGCGCGCGAGAATGCCCGGCTCCTTCTGCGGCAGGCCGGCCTTCATGGGAAAATCGGTCTTCGGCAGGAAGACGGTGTCCCTATAGTCTCGCTTGATGTTTTCGGAGGTCATTGCGCGGGCGCACCTAGGAGTTTGCGGGCCTGTTCGCAATCGGCTTCCATCTGCACCATCAGCGCGTCCATGTTCTCGAACCGCTGTTCGGGGCGCAGGAAATGGCGGAATTCGACATCGAGTTGCTGGCCGTAGAGATCGCCCGCGAAATCGAAGAAGTAGGGCTCGAGCAGTTCCTTCGGCGGATCGAAGGTGGGCCGCACCCCCACGTTGGCCGCGCCCTGCAATACCTGTCCCGTTGCCAGCACGCGGGCGGTGACGGCGTAGATGCCGAAGCGCGGGCGAAGGAAGGTGCCCAGTTCCATGTTGGCGGTGGGAAAGCCCATTTCGCGACCGCGCTTGTCGCCGTGGATGACCGTGCCGCGGACGGTGAACGGGCGGGTGAGGAGATGGCCTGCCACCTCGCAATCGCCTGCCTTCAGTGCGTCGCGGATGCGGCTGGAGCTGACCGTCAGGCCGCCATCCGCCACCGGGCCGATCGCCCGCGCCGCGATGCCGTGCGCCGCGCCGACATCACGCAGCACCTGCGTATTGCCGCCGCGGCCCTTGCCAAAGGTGAAGTCCTCCCCCGTCACCACGCCCGCCGCGCCAAGATGCGCGCCGAGCAGGTCGGCGACGAAGCTTTCCGCCGTGGTCGCCGCCAGCGCGTCGTCAAAGGCGAACACCAGCATCGCGCCCGCGCCCGCGGCCTTGAACAGCTCCTCGCGCTGGTCGAGGCTGGTCAGGCGGAAGGGCGGCACGTGCGGGGCGAAATGGCGCACTGGGTGCGGGTCGAAGGTGGCGACAACGGCCGGGCGGCCCACGGCGCGGGCCCAGTCCACCGCCTCTGCCACCACGCGCTGGTGGCCAAGGTGGAAGCCGTCGAAATTGCCGAGCGCGACAATCGCGCCGCGCAGCGCCTCGGGCACAGGATCGCGGTGGGTCAGCCTCATGATGCGTTCTCCGGCAGGGCTGGCGGTAGCGGCGTGGTATCGACCCGCCAGCGCCCGCCCTCGGCCGGATGGTAGCTTCCCGCCGGCTTGATGCCCTCGCGCAAGACCCTGAGCGCGTTGAGGCCCATGGCCTTGCGGATGTCGCCTTCGCTCCAGCCATCGTCCAGCAGCGCCCGCGTCACCTGCACCAGCTCCCCGGTATCGAAGGCGGTCGTCACGCTGCCGTCGAAATCGCTCCCCAGCGCCACATGGTCCGCACCCACGAGATCGCGCACGTGGCGCATGGCGGCGACGATGGCGGCGGGCGCGGTATCGCAGACCGCACCGTCGAAATAGCCCACGCCGATGACCCCGCCGGTCATGGCGACGCCGCGAATCTCCGCGTCGGTGAGGTTGCGGTTGGTGTCGCAGGTCGCCTGCACCCCGCCGTGGCTGGAGACCACCGGGCGGCGCGCCATGGCCAGCACTTCGGCAACGCACTGGTGCGAACAGTGGGCGATATCGACGATGACGCCCATGTCCTCCATGCGCGTCACGATGTCGCGCCCGAAGGCGGTCAGCCCGCCCCTGGCAAGCCCGTGCATCGATCCTGCGAGCTCGTTGTCGAAGAAGTGCGCCAGCCCCGCCATCCTGAGGCCCGCATCATGCAGCCGCTGCAGATTGGCCGCATTGCCTTCGAGATTGTGCAGCCCCTCGGCGGAGAACAGCGCACCCACGGGCCGCCCGGTCGCGTCGCGCCCTGCCAACACGGCGTCGATGTCGGCGGGCGAACGCACGAGCCGCAAGGCATCGGGCGCCTCGGCGGCAGCGCGCTCCAGCCGGGCGGCGTGATACAGCGAGCGTTCGGCGAGCGAAGTCCAGGTGCGCGGCGGCTGGAGCTGGCCCACCGCCAGCAGCGTGATGTTGTCGCGCGCATCGGCGCTGTTGCGGTCGAAATTAAGCCCGGCGGGCGATTTCGTGACGCTGGAGAAGACCTGCAGCGCCACGTTGCCGTCGATCAGGCGCGGCAGGTCCATGTGGCCGCGGCCGGCACGCTCCAGAGGATCGCGGGCCCACATCAGGGTGTCCGAATGCAGGTCGACGATGGTGAGGGTGGCGTGAAGCGCGCGGGCTTCGCCGGAAACCTCCGGCAGCGGCCCGCCCTCGACCACGTTCATTTGCCGCTCCGCGATGCCGGGGCCGAAGGCAAAGAAGCCCGCCAGCATGGCCAGCAGCACTGCCCCGGCCCCTGGGAGAGCGCGCTTCACCGGGTGCGCTCGAAGGTGACGAAGTCGTAGGGCGGAAAGCCGCCTGCCGCGGCACGACTTTCGCGCGCGACCTCGCGCCAGGCAGGATCGTCTGCGGGAGAGCGCATGGTGATATCCCCGGCCGTGTCTTCGAACACCTCGGTCAGTTCGAACCGCGTGCCCGTGTGCCACAGCAGGTCAAACACCTCCGCCCCGCCGATGACCGCGACATCGCCGTCGCCCGCCAGCGCCAGCGCTTCTTCTGCCGAATGCGCGACCTCGGCGCCATCGGCGTGCCAGTCTGCCTGCCGCGTCAGCACCACGTGGCGGCGGCCGGGGAGGAGGCCGGGCAGGCTCTCAAAGGTCTTGCGGCCCATTATCATTGGGCGTCCCATCGTGAGGCGCTTGAACCGCTGCAGATCCTCGCGAATCGCCCACGGCACCGCGCCATCGCGCGCGATGACCCCGTTGGTCGCGCGGGCGACGATGAACAGCACCTCTCGCAACGCTCAGCCCACCCGCGTCAGGTGGCCCATCTTGCGCCCGGGCCGCGGTTCGGCCTTGCCGTAGAGATGCAGGTGCGCGGCAGGGTCCGACAGGTGTTGTTCGATAGCGAGGCATTCCTCGCCGATCAGGTTCTGCATCACCATGCGCCCGGAAAGGCTGGCGGTATCGCCCAGCGGCAGGCCGCAGATGGCGCGGACGTGGTTCTCGAACTGGCTGGTGACAGCGCCCTCGATCGTCCAGTGGCCGGAATTGTGGACCCTGGGGGCCATCTCGTTGAACACCGGGCCATCCGCCGTGGCGAAAAACTCCGCAGTCATCACGCCGACGTATCCCAGCGCCTCTGCCACCCGCTGCGCCAGCGCGCGTGCCGCCGCCACCTGCTCGGTCACGATCGCAGGCGCAGGCAGTTCGGAACGGGCGAGAATGCCGTCGCGGTGAGTGTTCACCGGGCTGTCCCAGAAGCGCACCTCGCCGTCGTGGCCGCGCACCAGGATCACCGAGAATTCGCGTTCGAAGCGCACCATGCCTTCGTAGACGCTGCCGCTTTGCGGAATGCGGATGCCTTGCGCCTCGGCGGCATTCTCGAAGCGCCACTGGCCCTTGCCGTCGTAGCCGTCGCGCCGCGTCTTGAGGATGCCGGGGGTGCCGATGCGGTCGACGGCGCCGGCAAGCTCGCTGTCGTGGTCGACTGCGGCATAGGGGGCGGGCGTGCCGCCGACATCCTCGACGAAGTGTTTTTCGCGCACCCGGTCCTGCGCCACTTCCAGCGCCCGCGTGCCGGGGGCGAGCAGGCCGTGGGGCAGCGCGCCGAGCGGACCCACCGGGACGTTCTCGAATTCGTAGGTGATGACATCGCAGGCGGCGGCAAATTGGGCGAGCGCGGCGGCATCGTGCCAGGCGGCGCAGGTGAACCGCGCGGCAACCTCGGCGGCGACGCTGTCGCTTTCGGGCGAATAGACATGGCAGCGATAGCCGAGCTGCGCTGCTGCCACGGCCAGCATCCGGCCGAGCTGGCCGCCGCCGAGGATGCCGATGGTGGAACCGGGTGCGAGCGCCGTCATGTGCCGCGTCAGTCCTCGGGCCGTTCGGCCACCCTGGCGGTCTGCGCGGCGCGCCAGTCGGTCAGCCGCGCGGCGAGGGCATCGTCCGCCAGCGCGAGGATGCTGGCGGCCATCAGCCCGGCATTGGTCGCCCCCGCCTCGCCGATGGCCAGCGTGCCCACGGGAACGCCGGCAGGCATCTGCACGATCGAGAGCAGGCTATCCATCCCGGAAAGCGCCCTGGAACGCACCGGCACGCCGAGCACGGGCAGATGCGTCAGCGCAGCGATCATGCCGGGCAAGTGCGCCGCGCCGCCCGCGCCGGCGATGATGACGCGAAACCCCTCGCCCGCCGCGCCCGTGCCGAACTGGTGCAGCCGGTCGGGCGTGCGGTGGGCGGAAACGATGCGCGCATCCGAGCTGACGCCCAGCGCGTCCAGCACGTCGGCAGCGCATTGCATGGTTGGCCAGTCCGACTGGCTGCCCATGACGATGGCGACAGGCGCGCCCATCCTCAGCGGTCCTTGAGATAGTAACGCTCGCCGGGCGTCATTTCGGCGTCGAATTCGTAGACGATCGGCTGGCCGGTGGGGATTTCCAGCCCGGTAATGTCATCGTCGGAAATGGCCGAGAGGTGCTTTACCAGCGCGCGCAGGCTGTTGCCGTGGGCCGAGACGATCACGGTCTCGCCATCCGCCAGGCGTGGCACGATCGCCTCCTGGTAATAGGGCAGCACCCGCTCGATGGTCAGCTTGAGGCTTTCGGCGGCGGGCACGGTGATCCCGGCATAGCGCGGGTCGGCGGAAAGGTCGAATTCGCTGCCCGCCTCGATCGGCGGCGGCGGTTCGTCGAAGCTGCGACGCCACACGTGCACCTGCTCCTCGCCGTGTTTTTCGCGCGTCTGCTGCTTGTCGAGCCCGGTCAGGCCGCCATAGTGGCGTTCGTTCAGGCGCCAGTCCTTGATCTCGGGGATCCACAGTCGCCCGCATTCCTCCAGCGCCAGGTGCAGCGTCTTGATGGCGCGGGTCTGCAGCGAGGTGAAGGCGAGCGTTGGCAGGATTCCGCGGTCCTTCAGCAGCCGCCCGGCGGCGCGTGCTTCCTCCACGCCCTTTTCGGTCACGTCGACATCCCACCAGCCGGTGAAGCGGTTGGCGAGGTTCCATTCGCTCTGGCCGTGGCGCACCAGGATCAAAGTGGCTCGGTTCAGGCTGGGCAAGCGGTCTCTCCTGTCGTGCGGGCCGTCGCAAGGCCCGGTCGTGCGTGGGGGCGTTAGCGCGACGCGCCGGGCTTGGGAAGATGGGCGCAGGGGGCATCGCCCTGCGTCATCGCCCGGGCCTGCGACTTGCGACGCTTCAGGTTCTCGCGCAGCTTGGCGGCGAGCCTTTCCTCGCGGCCCGGGGGCGGTGGCGTTTCCTTCGTCATGCGAGACCTCTTGCCGCAGAGGACGCGGCACCTCAAGCTTGGCTTGACTTTATACTGCCGGACGACAATAGCGCGCGCCAGCCCGGCGGGACCTCCCGTTGCGGGCCCGGCGCTGCTGTAGCTCAGTGGTAGAGCGCACCCTTGGTAAGGGTGAGGCCGGGAGTTCAATCCTCCCCAGCAGCACCATTTCTTCATTGGGAAGAAATGGTTTTTACGTGCGCGACCCCCCCTTCCGCGGGTTCGTGTTCGTTGTGCGCCCAGCATGGCTGCGCGCGGCCTCATTGGCTTGCGGGCCCTGGTGCTTGGTGTAAATAACACACCATGCATGACGACGATCTCGACGATGAACCGCTCACCACGCTCGATCCGCGGTACAAGGCGATGCTGCACACCTATGCTGCCTTGTCGATGGTGCCATTGCTGGCGCTGGGCCTCGGCCTGAGCCTGGCCGGTGAGGTGCCGGCATGGGTGCCGGGTATCATCCTGCTGGTTATCGCGGCGCTGTTCGTCTTCTACCTGCCGACAAGGCGCTGGCAATCGCGCGGCTATCACATGGCGGCGGATCGGCTGCGCGTGGTGCGCGGGGTCATGTTTCATGCCGATACCGTGGTGCCGTTCAACCGGGTGCAGCACCTCGATGTCGAGCAGGGGCCGCTGGAGCGGGCCTTTGGCATCGCCCGGCTGATCCTGCACACGGCGGGCACGCACAACGCGTCGGTCGTCCTTCCGGGCTTGTCGCACGAAACCGCGGTTGCCATGCGCGAGGCCATCCGCGCGCACGTGAAGCGCGAATCGTTGTGAACGAGGCGTTCGGTGCGAAAGCGGCGGGCGACGTCGCTCCGGGTGAGTGGCGGCGGGTCAATCCGCTGTCGATCTTTGCCCGCACCGCGCGCGGGCTGGTGAGTGGCCTGGTGCCCGCTGCATTCGTATTGTTCGGTGCCGCCCGGTCGGAAAACTTCAGCGCGGCATGGATCGTCTTTCCCATCCTGCTGGCGATCTTCGGCGCGCAGATCGGCGCGGCGTGGCTGGCGTGGAGCCGCACGCGCTACCGGATCGGCGAGAACGACGTGCGGCTGGAGCAGGGCATCCTGAGCCGGTCGGCGCGATCCATACCCTACGACCGCATCCAGGATGTCAGCCTCGAACAGAGGCTGCTGCCGCGTCTGCTGGGGCTGGTGGAAGTGAAGTTCGAAACCGGTGCGGGCGGCAAGGAGGAGCTCGCGCTCGCCTACGTGTCCGAGGCCGAGGGCGAGCGGTTGCGGGAGACGGTGCGCGCGCTGGTGGATGGGGCCGACACCTTCGTGGAGGCGCCAGCCGGCTCAGCTGCCGGACCGCTGGCCGGGGCGGGGGAGGTGCCGGTCGCCGCTGCCGACCCCCGCACGCGCACGCTGTTCGCGATGCAGCCGCGGCGGCTGCTGGTCTACGGTCTGTTCAGCTTCTCGCTGGTGATCTTCGCGGTGATCCTGGGCGCGGCGCAGCAGTTCGATTTCCTGTTCAACGTGTGGGACTGGTTGGACGTATTCATCGAGGACGAACGCTATCGCGGCGCCGCCGATGCGCTGGCGGGATACAGCACTTCGGCCAAGATCGCCGCCGCGCTCTATGCGCTGGTCACCATAATCGTCGTCGGCATGGCGAGCGGCGTGGCGCAGGTCTTCGTGCGCGACTGGGGCTTTCTGCTGGAGCGTACGGCAAAGGGCTTCCGCCGCCGCCGCGGCCTGCTGACGAAGACCGACGTGGTCATGCCCGTCCACCGGGTGCAGGCGCTCGTCGTCTCTACCGGGTGGCTGCGTCGCCGCTTTGGCTGGCATGGCCTGGCCTTCATCAGCCTGGCGCAGGATTCGGGCAAGGCCAACCACGAGGTCGCGCCCTTTGCCACGATGGACGAGATCGCCCCTATCGTGGCGGAGGCCGGCTTCACGCTGCCCGGCGCTGCGGTGCGCTGGTGGCGGCCCGCGCCCGCATATTATGCGATTCGCGCGGGGCTTGCGGTGCTCTTGGTAGCGGTGGCGCTGACCGTGGCGGTGGTGGTCGCGGCCGCCGAGGGCACGCCTTTGTGGCCGCTGTTGCTGCTGATCGTGCCGGTGGCCGCCTGGCAGGCCCTGCGCGGCTGGTATCTGTGGCGGGTGGAACGCCATGCGCTGGACCGCGCGCAGGTGTTGAGCAAGCGCGGCTGGCTTTCGCCCAACCTGCAGATCGCCAGCCGGGCGAAACTCCATTCCGCCGGCATTACGCAGGGTCCGTTCGGCCGCTGGCTCGGTTACTGCACCCTCAACCTGGGCCTCGCCGGCGGGACGATGGCCTTCCGTGGCCTCAGGCGAGAGGATGCCCGTTCCCTGCGCGCTGCCGTGCTGGACAGCATGATCGCGACCGATTTCAGCCAGCTGCCGCGCTGACAGCCCTCGTCAGCTGGGCGTATCGGCCAGCACGTCCGCCCAGTCCGCGTGGCGGCGGAACAGGGCATCGACGTAGGGACACTGCGGCACGATGGTGAAGCCCTGATCGCGGGCGTCGGCAACCATGCGTTCGACCAGCTTTTGCGCGATGCCCTGTCCGCGCGCTTCGGTCGGGGTGTAGGTGTGGTCGGCCACGCGCGCTTCGCCCTTCGCGCGCCAGGTGAGTTCGGCCTGCCGGTCGCTGCCCGTCACGGCCATGCGGTAGGCCCCGTGGGTGGTTTCGTCGGTCACCTGAATTTCGCTGCTAGCCATGGTGTTCTCCTTCTTGCGCCGAACGGGCGACGCGGCCATGGCGTTCCGCGATGCAGTTCCTGTCCGATAACGCCGCGCCGGTGCATCCCCGCCTGTGGGATGCCATGCGCGCCGCCGATGCGCCGGATACGCCGTATGACACCGATGCCCTCAGCCGCGAGCTCGATGCCCGTTTCACCGCGCTGTTCGGGCGCGAGTGCGCCGCGCTGTGGGTGGCGACGGGGACGGCGGCGAACTGCCTGGCGCTCGCCACGATGGTGGAACCGCACGGCGGCGTGATCTGCCATGCCGAGGCGCACATCGAGATGGACGAGTGCGGCGCGCCAGGCTTCTATCTCCATGGCGCCAAGCTGCTGCTGGCGGATGGTGAGGGCGCCAAGGTGACGCCCGAAAGCGTTGCCGCGGTGCTGGCCGGCATCACCCGCGGCGTGCACCAGGTGCCCGCGCAGGCGCTCTCCATCACCCAGGCGAGCGAGAGCGGCCTCGCCTATCGCCCCGCCGAGCTGGCCGCGCTGGCCGCGCTGACGCGCCAGCACCGACTGGGTCTGCACATGGATGGTGCCCGCTTCGCCAATGCGGTCGCCTTCCTCGGTTGCTCGCCTGCCGCGGCTGCCGGTCCCGTCGATGCGCTGAGCTTCGGCTGCGTCAAGAACGGCGGCATGGGGGCAGAGGCCGTGCTGCTGTTCGACGTGGAGCAGGCCCAGCGCCTGCGCTATCGCCGCAAGCGCGCGGGCCATCTGCAAAGCAAGGGTCGCTTCCTCGCCGCGCAGATCCTCGCCATGCTCGATGACGACCTGTGGCTGGACAACGCGCGCGCTGCCAACAGTGCAGCGGCGCTGGTGGCCGAGGGGGCGGGCGAGCGGCTGGTCCACCCACAGGAGATCAACGAGCTGTTCGTGGCCATGACCGCGCCCGAGCGCGCCGCCCTGCGCGAACAGGGCTTTTCGTTCTACGACTGGGACGATGCCAGCGTGCGGCTGGTCACCCACTGGGCCACCGACCTCGACGACGCCCGCGCGCTGGGCACGGCCATCGCCCGGTTATGAGCGACATTCCGGCGGCGCACAGGCCGCACGCCCTGCTGCGCCCCGCCATTGCGCTGCCGTTCCTGCTGATCGCGCTGATCTGGGGATCCACCTGGTTCGTCATCACCACGCAGATCGCCCAGGCGCCCACCCTGTGGTCGGTCACCTACCGCTTTGCCATCGCCGCCCCGACCATGTTCGCGCTCGCGCTGGTGACGCGGCAATCGCTGGCCATGCCGCGCGCGACGCACCTGCTCGCGCTGGCGATGGGGCTGTTCCAGTTCGTCGGCAACTTCGTGTTCGTCTACATGGCGGAACTGCACCTGACATCCGGCATCGTCGCGCTGCTGATCGGGCTGATGTTCGTGCCCAATGCAGTGCTGGGCGCAAGGCTGCTGGGCGAGCCGATCACGCGGCGCTTCATGATCGGCAGCGCGCTGGCGTTGGTGGGCATCGCACTGCTGCTGGTGAACGAGGCGCGCGTCGCACCGCTGGGCGGCAACGTGCTGCTGGGCACGGGCTTCGGCATCTTTGCCATGCTCGCCGCCTCGGTAACCAACGTGATCCAGGCGCTGCCCGCCGGACGCCGGGTGCCGATCGTGACGCTGGTTGCCTGGGCAATCTTCTACGGCGCGCTGATGGACACCGCGCTGGCGCTGGCCTTTGCCGGGCCGCCGGTCTTCCCCGCGGCGCCGATGTTCTGGCTCGGCACGGTCTACCTGGCGGTGATCGGAACCGTGGTCACGCTGCCGCTCTATTACCGGCTGGTGCGCGAGCTTGGCGCGGGCCGCGCCGCGTATAACGGGGTGCTGGTGGTGGTGATCGCCATGACGTTGTCCACCCTGCTCGAAGGCTATCGCTGGACCGGCCTGGCAATTGCGGGCGCGGTGCTGGCCGTTGCCGGACTGGTCGTGGCGCTCAGGGCGCGGCAGGTGGCAAAAGACAGCTGAGCAGCCCTTCGCGATAGGTGGGATAGCGCGGCCGCCAGCCGAGCACGCGCCTGGCCTTGCCGTTCGCCACGCGCCGGTTCTCGGCATAGAACCCAAGCGCCATCGGCGACAGGTTCGCTTCCTCCAGCGTCTGCAACGGCGGCGGGTCCACGCCCATCAGCGCGCAGGCGTGGTCTATCACCGCGTTCTGGCTGGCGGGCAGATCGTCGGCGAGGTTGTAGGCGCCGGGCGGGGCATTCCGCTCCATGGCGGTGATGACGGCGCTGGCGATGTCCTCCACGTGGACCCGGCTGAAGACCTGCTCCGGCAGAGCGATCCGGTGCGCCTTGCCCGCCGCGATCCGCTCGAACGCGCTGCGACCCGGACCGTAGATGCCGGGCAGGCGGAACACGTGCGCGCCGCGGGCCAGCCAGTTCTCGTCCGCCAGCGCACGCGCCGAACGGCGCCCGGTACCGGTGGGCGATGCCTCGTCCACCCAGGCGCCGCCGGCATCGCCGTAGACGCCGGTGGAAGACAGGTAGCCGAGCCATGCGCGCGGCAAGTCGCCGTAGCGCGCCAGGACGGGATCCTTACCGTCGGCCGGCGGGACGGAAGACAGGACGTGGGAGGCCCGCGCCAGCGCAGCGCCGACCGCGGCAGCATCGTCAAAGGCGACATCGCCGGCGCTGCCGGTGGCAGAAACGGCCCAGCCATGCCCCCGCGCGAGGGCCGCGATACGACTGGCTGAATAGCCGAGGCCGAAAATGAACAGATGGGGCATCTCGTGCGTTCTAATCGCTCGACCGTAATTCCCAAGAACATTAGGCACCCCTCATGGATATCGCCCGCACCCCCGCCACCCCCGACGGCAACCCCGAGATGGCCGACGCCGCGCCCGATCCGGTCGATCCGGCACTGTTCCGGCGCAAGGATTACCGGCCATTTCCATGGCTGGTGCCGGAAGTGGCGATGGACTTTGCACTGGGGCTGGAAAGGACAGACGTGACCACGGTGCTGCGTGTCGCGCGCAATCCCGCAGCCGAACATGCCGATACCATCCGCCTCAACGGCGACGAGATCGAGCCCGCAGGCGTCTGGGTAGACGACGAACCGGCCAGCGACTGGCGCATGGACGGCGGCGACCTCATCATCCCGCTGTCGGGTGACGCCCACGACATCCGCGTCGATACCGTGGTGGCACCATCTGCCAACACCAAGCTGATGGGGCTCTACGCCTCGGACGGAATGCTCTGTACCCAGTGCGAATCCGAAGGCTTCCGCCGCATCACCTTCTTCCCCGACCGGCCCGACGTGCTTTCGACCTACCGCGTGCGCATGGCAGGCCCGAAGGCGCAGTTCCCGGTCTTGCTGTGCAACGGCAACCTCGAGGCGGAGGGCGCAGGCGAAGGCGATCATCACTTTGCCGAGTGGCACGATCCCTGGCCCAAGCCGAGCTACCTCTTCGCGCTGGTGGCGGGGCAACTCGTCGCCAATTCCGACAGCTTCACCACCATGAGCGGGCGCGAGGTTGCGCTCAACATCTGGGTGCGGGACGGCGATCTGCCGCGCACCGGCCACGCGATGGAAAGCCTGAAGAAGTCGATGCGCTGGGACGAGGAGGTGTTCGGCCGCGAATACGACCTCGACCTGTTCAACGTGGTCGCCGTCAGCGATTTCAACATGGGGGCGATGGAGAACAAGGGCCTCAACGTCTTCAACACCAAGTATGTGCTGGCTGACGAGGATACCGCGACCGACGGCGATTTCGACGGTATCGAAGGCGTGATCGCGCACGAATACTTCCACAACTGGTCGGGCAACCGCGTGACCTGCCGCGACTGGTTCCAGCTCAGCCTGAAGGAAGGCTTTACCGTGCTGCGCGACCAGCTGTTCAGCCAGGACATGGGCAGCGCCCCGGTCAAGCGGATCGAGGATGTGCGGGTGCTGCGCGGGGTGCAGTTTCCCGAGGATTCGGGTCCGCTGGCCCACCCGATCCGCCCCGATTCCTACAAGGAGATTAGCAACTTCTACACCAGCACGATCTACAACAAGGGGGCCGAGGTCATCCGCATGATGCGCACCATGGCCGGCGAGCAACGCTTTCGGCAGGGCACGGACCTCTATTTCGAGCGTCACGATGGCGAGGCGGCGACCTGCGAGGATTTCGTGCGCGCGATGGAGGATGGCGCGGGGCTGGACCTTGGCCAGTTCCGCCTGTGGTACGAACAGGCCGGCACGCCCCGCGTCATCGCCCGGCTCGAACACGACGGCACGACCGCAAAGGTGCATCTTTCGCAGGAGGTGCCCGCGACTCCCGGCCAGCCGCACAAGCGGCCCATGCCCATCCCGTTGAAGCTGGCGCTGTTCGATCGCGATACTTACGAACGCGGGGAGGAGCAGCTGGTCGTGCTCGACGAGGCGCAAAAGACCATCGCCTTTGGCGGTTTTGCCGAGACACCGGTGCTGTCGATCAACCGCGGGTTTTCCGCCCCGGTGACGATCGCGCGCGAGGCGTCGCGGGATGACCTGGTCTTCCTCGCGGCGCGGGACGACGATCCGTTCGCCCGGTACGAGGCGTTGCAGGAACTGGTGGTGCGCCAGCTGAAGGACGCGGTCGAAGGCAAGCTCGACAGCGAGGCGCGTGACAAGGGTGAACTGGCAATCGGCGATGCCCTGTCGGCGGTTCTGGCTGACGGAAATCTCGACGATTCCATGCGCGGCGAACTGCTGCTGCTGCCGAGCGAGGGCTACATCGCCGAAACGCTGGCAGTGGCCGACCCGGCGCGCATCCATGCCGAACGGCGGGGCCTGCGCGCCGTACTCGGGCGGATGCTGGAAGCCGAATTCGTGGCGCTCCATGACCGTGCCAGCGCGGTGCCCTTCTCGCTCGATGCCGAGGCGCGCGGGGCCCGCAAGGTCAAGGCGCAGGCGCTGGTCTACCTCGCCGATGGCAACCCCGAACGCTCCGCCGAAATGGCGTTCGCGCAGTATCAGGGCGCAGACAACATGACCGATCGGCAAAGCGCGCTGATGGTGCTCACCGGGCTGGACGGGGTCGAGCGGACCAACGCGCTGATCGACTTCTACAACCGCTACCAGGGCAATGCGCTGGTGATCGACAAGTGGTTCGCGCTGCAGGCAAGTTCGATGCATCCCCATTGCCTGGAGCACGTCAAGGCATTGGCCGGGCACCGCGACTTTACGCTGAAGAACCCCAACCGGGTGCGCTCGCTCTACATGGCCTTTGCCGCCAATCCGCACGCCTTCCACGCGGCGGACGGGGAAGGCTATCGAATGATCGCCAACCTCATCCTGGCGCTCGACCCGATCAATCCGCAGACAGCCAGCCGCTTCGTCCCGCCGCTGGGCCGCTGGCGGCGGATCGAGCCCGGGCGCTCGGCATTGATGCGCGAACAACTCGAACGGCTCGCCGCCGCCGATTTGTCGCGCGATACCGCCGAACAGGTAAGCCGCAGCCTTGGCTGACGCGCCCCGGGACCCGACACACCGGCAGGACGAGCGCGAGGCGATCCGCGCCCGCGTGCTGGAGGGCATACCCCACGGTTTTCTCACCGGCCCCGGCGGAACGGGGGAGCCCGATCCCGCCAACATCGCACCCGGAGCCGGGCTGGCGCTGGTCAAGCAGGTGCACTCCGCGCGTGTCGTCACCGTCGAGGAACCCTGCGCGCCCGATGCGCGACCCGAGGCCGATGCCCTGGTCACCGCCACGCCCGGCCTCGTCCTGGGCGTTGTTACCGCCGATTGCGCGCCGGTGCTGTTTGCCGACCGCGCTGCCGGCGTGGTCGGCGCGGCCCATGCCGGCTGGCGCGGCGCGCACCACGGTGTGCTGGAGGCGACCGTAGAGGCCATGGAACAGCTGGGGGCCAGGCGATCCTCCATCGTCGCCGCCATCGGCCCGACCATCGCGCAGGCGAGCTACGAGGTGGGACAGGACTTCATCGACCAGTTCGCGGCACCGCAGCACCGCTTCTTCGTCCCCGCCGACGCGGCCGGGAAATGGCGCTTCGACCTGCCCGGCTATGTCGGCTGGCGGCTCGAATCGCTGGGACTTGCGGCGACGGAGGACCTTGCGCTCGATACCTATGCCGATCCCGTTCGCTTCCACTCCTATCGCCGCGCCACCCATCGCCGGGAAGCGAGCGACGGGCGGCAGTATTCGCTTATCGCCCTTTCGGCCTGACGCTGCCTGCCTGAACCCGCCAATTTGAACCCGGCCGACACGGCCCGGCAACCGTTGTCGCAATAGGGCCATAAGGCGGGTTGGCATCGCCGTTTCCCTCGTCTATCAGCCGCGCCAAGCCGCCGGTCGCGACAGCGCCGTGGCGGAGCATACAGGGTTTCTTTTCGGACCGTTCCGTGCCCTCGCGCGGCACACCGGCCCGACAGGCAAGGCAAGGACATGGCAACGACCACGGCTACCCCCGACGAGCACAATGCCGTCGTAGATAATGGCGCCGTCGTAGAAGATGGCGTCGTAAACGATGGCGTTGCGCCCGCTGCCGGACATGACGGCGTGCGCCGCCGCGACTTCATCGAAATCGCCGCCGTTTCCGCCGCCGGCATGGGCGGGCTGGTGATGGTCTATCCGCTGATCAGCCAGATGTCGCCCTCGGCCGACGTGCTGGCCGAGAGCACGACCGAGCTTGACGTCGGCGCGCTGGAGGTCGGGCAGTCGATCAAGGCGGTCTTCCGCAAGCAGCCGGTGTTCGTGCGCCGCCTCACCGCGGCAGAGATCCAGCAGGCCGACGCCGTCAGCATCGACGAACTGCGCGATCCGCAGACGCTGGCCGAACGCACGCTGGTCGACCATCCCGATCTGCTGGTGGTCATGGGCGTCTGCACCCACCTCGGCTGCGTGCCGCTGGGCGCAGCGGAAGGCGAGAACAAGGGCGATTACGGCGGCTATTTCTGCCCCTGCCACGGATCGCACTACGATACCGCGGCGCGCATCCGTAAAGGCCCGGCGCCGACCAACCTGCTGGTTCCGGAATATTCGGTCAACGGCACCGCGCTGGTGATCGGCGAGGCGTAAGAGAGAGACGAGTAGAGACCATGAGCTTTCCCTGGGCCAGGCAATATACCCCCGCCAACGGGCTGACGCGCTTCCTTGACGAGAAGCTGCCGTTGCCGCGTCTCGTCTACAACGCGGTGGGTGCCGGCTATCCGGTGCCGCGCAACCTTTCCTACTTCTGGAATTTCGGCGTGCTCGCGGGCTTCTGCCTGGTGTTGCAGATCGTCACCGGCGTGGTGCTGGCGATGCATTATGCCGCCAACGGCACGGTTGCCTTCGATTCGGTCGAACACATCATGCGCGACGTCAACTGGGGCTGGATGCTGCGCTATGCGCACGCCAACGGCGCCAGCTTCTTCTTCATCGTCATCTACATCCACATCTTCCGCGGCTTCTTCTACGCCTCGTACAAGCCCCCGCGCGAGATGATCTGGCTGATCGGCGTGGTGATCTTCCTGCTGATGATGGCCACCGCCTTCATGGGCTACGTCCTGCCCTGGGGCCAGATGAGCTTCTGGGGCGCCAAGGTCATCACCGGCCTGTTCGGCGCGATCCCGGTCGTGGGCGAAGGGCTGCAGGTCTGGCTGCTGGGCGGCTATGCGCCGGACAACGCCGCACTGAACCGCTTCTTCAGCCTGCACTTCGTCCTGCCGTTCGTGATTGCGGGCTGCGTGATCCTGCATATCTGGGCGCTGCACATCCCCGGTTCGTCCAACCCGACCGGCGTTGAGGTGAAGAGCGAAAGCGATACGCTGCCGTTCCACCCCTATTACACTGCCAAGGACGGTTTTGGCCTCGGCGTGTTCCTGCTGGCCTACTTCCTGTTCGTGTTCTTCATGCCGAACGCGCTGGGCCACCCGGACAACTACATTCCGGCCAACCCGCTATCGACACCGGCGCTGATCGTGCCCGAGTGGTATTTCTACCCCTTCTACGCGATCCTGCGCGCCTTCACCTTCGACTTCCTGCTGCCGGCCAAGCTGTGGGGCGTGCTGGCGATGTTCGCGGCGATCCTGGTGTGGTTCTTCCTGCCGTGGCTCGATCGTGGGCCGGTGCGCAGCGGCCACTATCGCCCGCTATTCCGCAAGTTCTTCTGGTTCGGCCTCATCCCCTGCATGGCTGCGCTGTTCTACCTCGGCGGCGCGCACGCGGAGGAGCCGTACATCATGCTCAGCCAGATCGCGACGGCGTACTACTTCCTGCACTTCCTCGTGATCCTGCCGATCGTGTCCTCGATCGAGCGTCCCGATCCGCTGCCCTACTCGATCACCGAGGCGGTGCTGGGTTCGGACAAGACGGCCGTGCTGGGCGAGAACGCCGAGCCGGTGGGCGTCTGAGCCGCGTTGCTGACTAAGGAAAGACGATAACATGATCCGCCTTGTTGGTATCCTCGTCGGCCTCGGCTTCGCGTTCGTGGCGCTGATCTCCCTCGCGTTCGGCATTGGTCCGGCCTTCTCGACCCTGTCCGAACACGGTCACTTCGTGGAGCCGACGGCCGAGCATGAATTCCACCTCGAGGCACGTGCGCCCGAGGGCGGTTTCGCGTTCGAAGGCCCGCTCGGTCGCTGGGACGTGGCGCAGCTTCAGCGCGGCTACCAGGTCTACAAGGAAGTCTGCTCGGCCTGTCACTCGCTCAACCACGTTGCCTTCCGCGACCTCGCCCAGCTCGGCTATTCCGAAGCGCAGGTGAAGGCCGAGGCGCTGACCTGGAACGTGCCTGGCGTCGATCCCACCACTGGCGAGGCCGTGATGCGACCGGCGCTGGCGACGGATTACTTCCCTCGCCCTTACGCCAACGACATCGCCGCGCGCGCTGCCAATCGCAACGCCATTCCGCCAGATCTCTCGCTGATGACCAAGGCGCGGCATAACGGCACGCACTACGTCTACTCGCTACTGACCGGCTACCGCGACCCGGCCACCTTCGCCCTGGCGAGCGGTGAGCGCCTGGCGGCGGAGTTCCCCGAGTTCGAGACCACCGACGGCCTGCATTTCAATCCCTATTTCCCGAACCTCAATCTCGCCATGGCGGCGCCGATCACCGCCAACGCGGTGACCTACGCCGATGGCACGGAAGCCAGCGTCGACCAGATGTCGCAGGACGTTGCGGCGTTTCTCACCTGGACGGCGGAACCGACGCTGGTGAAGCGCAAGCAGACGGGCTGGTGGATCATGCTGTTCACGCTGTTCGTCACCGTGCTCGCCTGGTTTGCCAAGAACCAGCTGTGGGCACCGGTAAAGCCGCATCGTCGCAAGGACTGATGCAGCGGGGATGACCCGGGTCGGCGAGGCGGGCTTGTGACTCCAGAGGAGCTCAAGGCGCTGGTCCGCACGGTTCCCGGCTTTCCGCAGCCGGGAATCCAGTTTCGCGACATCACCCCCCTGCTCGCCCATGCGAAAGGCCTGGCGGGTAGCATCACGGCGCTGGCCGACCTCGCGCGCGGGGTAGAGGCGCAGGCGGTCGCCGGGATAGAGGCGCGCGGTTTCATCTTCGGCACCGCCCTGGCGTTGGAACTGGGATTGGGTTTCGTGCCGCTGCGAAAGCCCGGCAAGCTGCCTGTCGCCACCATCAGTGAAGACTACGCGCTGGAATACGGCACTGCCCGCCTGGAACTCGACCCGACCCTGATCGAAAGGGGTGAGCGCGTGCTGCTGGTCGACGACCTCCTTGCCACGGGCGGAACGGCGACTGCCGGAATGCGGCTGTTGCGCCGCGCAGGGGCGATCGTGGAACATGCCCTGTTCCTGATCGACCTTCCCGATCTGCCCGGCCGTGCCGCATTGGCCGACGAGGGCGTCGCGGCCCACGCCGTGATGGCCTTTGGCGGTCACTGAGATATGAGTATCGAGGTTTCGGGGAAAATTACCCACCCTCGATCATTGAGCGACTGACACGACCAATCCCCGGGGGTTTCAATGGAACAGCAGGCGCTGGTGATCGCGCTCGTAGGCGTGCTCGGCATCGGCGCGCAGTGGCTTGCCTGGCGCACCGGCTGGCCGGCGATCGTGCTGATGCTGGCGGCCGGTTTCATCGCCGGGCCGATCATGGGGCAGCTGGGTTACCCGTTGATCGATCCGCGCGCGGCGTTCGGCGACCTGCTCGAACCGATGGTGGCCATCGGCGTGGCGCTGATCCTGTTCGAAGGCGGTCTGAGCCTCGATTTCCGCGAATTGCGCAAATACGGCGAGGGTGTCTGGCGCCTCGTCTTCCTCGGTGCGCCGCTCGCGTGGCTGTTCGGCTCGCTCGCCTGCTATTTCATTGCCGGATTGGTATGGCCGGTGGCGATCCTGTTCGCCGGCATCCTGGTGGTGACCGGGCCTACGGTGGTGATGCCGCTGCTGCGCCAGTCGGCCGTGCAGCAGCGCCCTGCCGCGCTGCTGAAGTGGGAGGCCATCGTCAACGATCCCATCGGCGCGCTGTGTGCCGTGGTTGCCTACGAATACTTTCGTGCCACGGCCGAGAGCGGCGGCACTGCTTTCGATGTCGTTCCGCAGATCGCGCTCGCCGGCGCGCTGGCGGGAGTGATCGGTTTCGCTGCCGCCAAGGTCATCGCCTACAGCTTCCCGCGCGGACTGGTGCCGGAATTCCTGAAGGTGCCGGTGTTGCTCGTCGCCGTGGTCGGCACCTTCGTGCTGTGCAACATGATCGAGCACGAGGCGGGCCTCGTCGCGGTGACGGTGATGGGTATCGCGCTCGCCAACATGCACGTCTCCAGCCTGCGTTCCATCCACCCGTTCAAGCAGAACATCGCCGTGCTGTTGGTCTCGGGCATCTTCATCCTGCTGTCGGCCTCGCTCGACGTGTCGGAACTGACCTACCTCAACCCGTTCGAGGTGTCCGGCCTCAGGCTCTACCTGTTCCTCTTCGCGCTGCTGTTCCTCGTGCGCCCGGCGACGATCCTGCTCTCGCTGCTCGGCAGCTCGATCCCGTGGAACGAGCGGTTGTTCCTCTCGTGGATCGCACCGCGCGGTATCGTGCTGGTCGCCATCAGTGGCCTGTTCGCCCTGCGCCTGAACGAGCTTGGCTACGGCGACGGCTCGATCCTGATCGGCCTCAGCTTCGCCGTCGTCGTTGCAACGGTCTTCGCCCACGGCTTCACCATCGATATCGTCGCCCGCCTGCTCAAGGTAAAAGGCGCGGAGCGGCCCGGCGTGCTGCTCGTTGGGGCAACGCCCTGGACGATCGCGCTGGCCGAAAAGCTGCACCAGCTCGAAACGCCGGTGCTGGTGGTCGATACCTCGTGGCAGCGGCTGAAGCCCGCGCGGGTGAAGGGTCTGCCGACGTACCACGGCGAAATCCTGAACGAGGCGACCGAGCACAACCTCGACCTCACGCCGTTCCAGTCGCTGGTCGCCGCTACCGACAACGAGGCCTACAACGCCCTCGTCTGTTCCGAATTCGCGCCCGAGATCGGCACCGACAAGGTCTACCAGCTGGGTGACGGGGTGGACGACGATTTCCGCGCCATTGCGGCCAGCCTGCGGGGGCGGGCACTGTTCACCTCCGGCTTCGGCGTGGAGGACGTGCTGGAGCGGCACGAACAGGGCTGGATTTTCCGCCACACCAAGCTGTCCGACCAGTACCGGATCGAGGACGCGCGTGACACCTTGCCGGAAGCGGCGAACATGCTGTTGCTGCTGCGGCCCTCGGGCGAAATGAAGTTCTTCACCCACGCCGCCGCGCCGGAACCGCGGGCCGGCGACATCGTCATCACCTTTTCGCCGCCGCGCAAGGTCGAGGACCGCGCTGCACGGCGCAGCGCCGCCGCCGCGGAAAAGCCACAACCGGCATGAGGAGCAGGCCATGATTGCGATCCCCACCGATAGCCGCTTGCCGCAACCGGCCTTGCGCACCGCCATACTCGCGCTCGCCGCCCTCGGCCTGGGCGCCTGTGACGTGCGACAGGATGGCGCGGCAGAGCCCGATCCCACCGCCAGCCCCGTGACTGCCCAGCCCTCGCCAGCCGATACCGCTTCCCCTGCCGCCTCCATCATGCGTGACGACCTGGACGAGGGGGAAGCAATGGACCTGCCCACGCAGCCGGTGGCACTGACCATTCCCTTTCCTAATGGCGCCGATCTCAGCCCGGCGGCAGAGCGGATGCTGGCGGGCATATTGCAGGAGGACGCCATGGGCGAGCCCTGGCCAGTCGTGCTGCAGGGACACACCGATTCGGGCGGCAACGATCAGGCCAACCTGCGCGCCTCGCGTGCCCGGGCCGAGGCGGTGGCCGCCTGGCTCGTCGAACGCGGCGTGGCGGATGACCGGATCGAAGTGGTGGCCTTTGGCGAACAGAACCCGATCGCTCCCAATGCGCTTCCCGATGGCTCCGCGAACGAGGAAGGGCGCCGCCGCAACCGCCGCGTCGAACTGCGCATCGCACCGCCCGCCGCTCCCGCCAGCACCGCTGCCGATGAGACCGCCGGTGCCGACGCCGCCGCCACGGGCGCTGCTGTGACCGGAACGCCCCCCGCTCCCCCCCGCCGCCCGGCGGCGCCCGACAACGAGACTTGACGCGGCGCCGCCCCCGGTGGCAAGCGCCACAGCGACGCGGGTATAGCTTAGTGGTAAAGCTCCAGCCTTCCAAGCTGGCTATGCGGGTTCGATTCCCGCTACCCGCTCCACCTCCCCATTCGCCAGCGTCCGTATCTGTCTAGACGAGCCTCAGAACCTACGGTATTTTGCCAATTCTAGGCCGCTAGCGTTCACCCGCGTTCGTCTCCAGTCGCAATTCAATGGGGGTATGATTGGGGGGTATCTGCTAGCGGTTTCTAAAATACCCCCAGCCGTGGGGGTATCTTGGGGACGAATCCCCAGAGGGGCGGGCGGATCGAATGGCGCTTACAAACGTGGCAATCCGGAATGCGAAATCGGGGGCCAAGGCGATCAAGCTGGCGGACGGGGGTGGCATGTTCCTGCTGGTCACTCCAGCCGGGGGGAAGCTGTGGCGGCTCAAATATCGGATCGATGGCAGCGAGAAACTGCTGTCCATGGGAGCCTATCCCGAAATCAGTCTAAGCGAGGCCCGGAAGCGGCGTGAGGAAGCGCGGGGGATAATAGCGCTGGGCAAAGATCCTTCGCGTGAAAAGCAGCGCAGCAAGGCACGCGCCCGCATTCAGGCAACCGATACTTTTGCGGCGATTTCCAATGAATACTGCGCCAAGCGCAAACGCGACGGGGAAAAGGGATGGTCCCCCAGTACGGCCATTCGCAGTCAATACCTACTGTCCCTGCTGACTAGCAGCATCGGGCGGTTGCCCATTGCCGACATAGAGCCTGCCGACGTGCTGGCAGCGGTTCGCAAGATAGAAGCCAAGGGCAACCTGGAGAGCGCGCGGCGGACCCTTCAGCTGGCAGGCATGGTATTTCGCTACGCCGTAGCAACCGCCCGCCTGCGCTCCGATCCTACGCGCGATCTGAAAGGGGCGCTAACCGCCCCCACGGTGAAGCATTATGGCGCGATCACCGATGCCAGCAAGGTGGGAGCCCTCTTGCGCGCCATCGATGGCTATGACGGAAGCGGCATAACAAGGCTCGCCTTGCAACTGGCCCCGCATGTCTTTGTCCGCCCCGGCGAATTGCGTCACGCCGAATGGGAGGAGATCGATCTGGACGCGGGCGTTTGGAATATACCGGCTGGCAAGATGAAAATGGGCAAGGCGCACCATGTGCCGCTGTCCAAGCAGGCGATTGCAATCTTAAAGCTGTTACAGGAAGCCACAGGGCCGTCGGGCTTTGCCTTCCCCTCCATCCGGGCGCGCACACGGCCCATGAGCGAGAACACCCTCAACGCGGCTCTACGGCGGCTGGGATACACCAGCGAGGAAATGACCGCGCACGGCTTCCGCGCGATGGCTTCCACCCTCTTAAATGAAAGCGGCAGGTTCAATCCTGATGCCATTGAACGCGCGCTTGCCCATGGTGACAGCGACAAAGTGCGCGCGGCCTATCATCGCGGCGCGCACTGGAAGGAACGGGTGCAGATGGCCCAGTGGTGGAGCGAATATCTGGACCAGCTTCGCAAGGGAGCGGACGGGGTGGCATTTCCGGCGAGGGAGGCTGGGTGAACTAGACGCCACCTAAGAAAGCGACCTAGGCCCTCAATTGGAAAGCTGCGCCAAAAGCTAATTAGGGCAATCAGTCACTTGGCGACTGCCAAGCTGACAGTTATGCCCCGGCAAGAGGGGCTGCGCACCGCGAATGACCGTGAACGAATTTATCGCCAAATGGGCGGGCGTGACTGGGGGAGCTGAGCGCGCCAATTACGGTCAATTCATCAATGATATGTGCCAGGCACTTGGTCTGCCGATTCCCGGCGTGGCCGAGGGAGGAGTGCTGGGGGACTATCAATTCGAAGGGCCTGTTGCGGGCGGGGGCATTGGCGGAAACACGGGATCGATCGACCTCTACAAGCGCGGTTGCTTCGTTCTGGAGGCCAAGCAATCGAAGCTGAGCGTAGCCGACAAAGCGCAGTCCCAACTATTCGACGTCGCGGAAAGTGCCCCAGCCGCCCCGTCCGGCGCCCGCTATGATCGGCTGATGCGCGATGCATTGGCGCAAGCCAAGCGCTACGCCGTCAACCTGCCTGCAAGCCATCCTTGGCCCCCATTCCTTATTGTGTGCGACGTGGGCCGCGCGTTCGAACTCTATTTCGATTGGTCCGGCAATGGGCGGGGTTTTGGCTATTTCCCTGATCAGGCCAGCTATCGGCTGGAACTGCACCAGCTCGCCGATCCCGACAAGCAGGCGATTCTTCGGGCAATCTGGACCGATCCGGCCAGCATCGATCCGCGCGCCAAATCGGCAGAGGTTTCGCGCGATATTGCCAAGCGGCTGGCAGAGGTAAGCAAGTGGCTGGAAAGCGTCCAACGCCTTCGCACAAGTGAGGCAAGTGACAGCGAGCGCAGCCTTGCCATAGAAGAAACCGCTCTGTTCTTGATGCGGCTCATCTTTTGCATGTTTGCAGAGGATGTCGGTCTGCTGCCGAAAGCCAGCTTTCGCGCGTTTCTGGAGCGGTCCGTCACGAACGAAGCTGCCTTCGAACCCGAATTGCGCGCCCTCTGGACTGTCATGGGGAGGGCAGGAGGCGAACGCTACGCTTCGGCCATAGGCAAAGAGGTGCGCTATTTCAACGGCGGGCTGTTTGCATCAGCCCAGACCTACAAGCTATCCAATGCCGATCGGGGGGAATTGCTAGAAGCCGCAAAGGCGGACTGGACCAAGGTCGAACCTGCAATTTTCGGCACCTTGCTGGAGCAAGCGCTAACCCCCGGCGAAAGAGCAAAGCTGGGCGCGCACTACACCCCGCGGCCCTATGTCGAACGGCTGGTGCAGGCGACCATCATGGACGTGCTGGAGGCCGAATGGGATGCGGTGCAGCGGCCCGTGGAAGGCGAACTATCGCTGGCAATCGTGCAGGCCTTCCATGACCGCCTGTGCGTCCTACGCGTGCTTGATCCGGCCTGTGGGACCGGTAATTTCCTCTATGTCGCCATGGAAAACCTGATGCGGCTGGAAAGCGACGTGGTGGAAACCATTCGCCAGCTTGGCGGCACGGTGGAGCCGTGTGTAGGGCCGCAACAATTCCTGGGGCTGGAATTGAATCCGCGCGCCGCCGTGATTGCGGAACTGGTGTTGTGGATCGGCTGGCTGCGCTGGCGCATGGCCAATGATCCAGCCGCTGCGCCCGAGCCGGTGCTGAAACAATTCGGCAATATCAATTTCGGCGGGCACGCGGGCTATGACGCAGTGCTACGGCACAAGCCGACGGGCGAAGCCGATACGGATAACCCGATGGCGCCCGATTGGCCCGAGGCCGATTTCATTATCGGGAACCCCCCATTTATTGCGGGCCAGGATTTGCGGGAGGAATTGGGCAGCGATTATGCCGAGGCGCTCTGGAAGGCGAACCCCCGTGTGCCAAAAGCGGCTGATTTTGTGATGCAGTGGTGGGACCGGGCGGCGCATATGCTGGTAGCCGCAAACAGTCCGCTAATCCGGTTTGGTTTCGTGACTACCAATTCGATTACGCAGACCTTCAGCCGCCGCGTGATCGAGCGCTACCTTGCGAGCAACATGTTGTCCCTTCGCTATGCTGTGCCCGACCACCCATGGGTAAAACCCCCTAAGGCAGAAGCGAAGGCCAAAGGTGTTCCGCGCTCGAAGGATCGAAAGAAAGTTGCAGGCACAGCGGCTGTTCGTATCGCCATGACGGTGGCAGACCGGAATCCAGCCGAAGGCCAGATAGTCACCACGAAACGCGAAAGCGCGCTGGATACAGATAGCCCGCAAGTAGAATATTTTCCGCCAGTAACTGGCCGGATCAATGCAGACCTCTCCACTGGCACCGATGTTACCCAAGCGGCGCGCTTGCTGGCCAATGCGGGCATTTGTCATGACGGGGTGAAATTGCACGGGAAGGCTTTCGCCTTGCAGCGCAAAGAGGCTGAGGCTCTCGGCCTAGGCCGCCGGGACGGACTGGAGCAATACATTCGCCCCTATCGCAACGGCATGGACCTGACAGGGCGAAACCCGCTCGAAGTCGAAACCAAGATGGTGATCGACCTGTTCGGGGTGGGCGAGCGAGAAGTTCGCCGACGGTTTCCCGAGGTCTACCAGCACTTGCTGGACACAGTGAAGCCAGAACGAGATAAAAATCGACGCGCGACCTATCGCCAAAATTGGTGGATTCATGGTGAGCCAAGGCGCGAAATGCGGCCAGCGCTTGACGGCTTGATTCGCTATATTGGCACCGTTGATACCGCCAAGCATAGGTTGTTTCAGTTTCTTCCTGCCGAAGTTCTTTGCGATGATGGCGTCGTTATCTTCTGTTGTGCCACTCCGGTCGAATTGGGGGTTTTAACATCGGTCATCCACTTGGCTTGGGCCCTTGCTGTGGGTGGGACGCTTGAGGACAGGCCGCGATACTTCAAATCTCTTTGCTTCGATCCCTTCCCTTTCCCCGATGCGACACCAGCGCAGCGCGCGGTAATTGGCGAACTGGCCGAGGAACTGGACGAAACCCGCAAGCTGGCACTGGCCGAAGTGCCGCGTCTCACCATGACCGAAATCTACAACCTGCGCGACCGGCAGCGCAGCGGGCAACTGGCGGACCTGCTGGATGTCGAACGCGCCAAGGCCGCGCGTGTGGGCATTATCGATCGGCTGCACCAGCAAATCGATGCCGAGGTGGCAGCCGCCTACGGCTGGCCAGCCGATCTGTCACCGGCTGAAATAGTCACCCGGCTGGTCGCCCTGAATGCCGAGCGCGCCGCCGAGGAAAAGGCCGAGAAAGTCCGCTGGCTTCGCCCTGAATACCAGGTGCCACGCTTTGCCGCAAAAAAGGCATAGCGGCTGCATGAGGCTAAGGTTTCACTAGCCTCATAAAGCGACGAATGGCTCAGCATCTGAAAACGGCGAATCGGCAACCCTTTCAATCGTCTTCATGGCAAAATCTGGTCTTTCCCGTCTTTGCGACATTGATTCAGCACTAGTCCGCAAAACCGCGCACAGATCTTCAAACCCGTCCGTTACTGTTCGCTGGTGCTCATGTTTGGACGCCGGTACACTCATGGCTAGGTTATCCTCAGGGGTTTTTCCCCAATACCCCGTCATAAGTCGTCGCACTTCCTTGCCCGCTCAATTCCGCACGGCTAATTAGAACGTGTCGAGAACGCGGGTGCATCCACCCGGACAGTGCTGAAAGGAAACGATAAGTGCCCTGACATACGAAACCCCGCCGGGTTAGGACGGGGCTCCGCGCGAATAGATTGGCGTCCCTTCGCGTGGATTACCTACCGTTCCTGATCCGTGCGGACAACCGGAAACTTGGCCAATGGTCACTTTTTAGAGGCCGGCGGCTGAGCCCCCAGTCCAGGATCGGAGCAGAAATACCATGATAAATCAACATATTAAATCAAGCCACGCCGCGCTTGAACCCCTTGCCTATTCTATCAACGAAGCCTGCCGCGTCTCCAGTCTTGGGCGGACCCAGCTCTACTCGCTAATCAAGCAGCGACGGCTAGAGGTGCGCAAGATTGGTAGGCGCACCCTCATTCCCGCCTCTTCTCTGCGCAACCTCATTGAAGGGGGCGGGGAATGATCGATATCCAGCGAATCGCCAAGTTCTACGGAGGCACGGTCTGCAACGGTAACGCCGTGATCCGCACACCGGGCCATTCCAGCCGCGACCGGGGGACTGCGCTTAAACCAAGCGTCGGCGCTCCCGATGGCCTGCTTGTAACCTGTTACAACGGCGACACTGCCGATGCCTTGGCAGTGAAGGATATGCTTCGCCGCGATGGCCTGTTGCCTCTGCATTCTGCGCCCGCGCGTGACCTCTCGCCAGCCGAGCGGAGGGGGCTGTCTTACCAACTGGAAGCCAGCAAGCGCAGGCGACTGGCGGGAGAGGAAGCGGCGGCGCAAGTGGCAGGCGATGCCTGGGCCAAGGCCAGCCGCGCTAGCCGTGGCCATCCCTACCTTGTCGCCAAGCGGCTGAAGCCGTTCGGCATTCGGCAATCGGGCGATGCGTTGCTGGTGCCGATGGTGGATGCGCAGTTCCAGTTATGGAACGTGCAGCGCATTCGGCCCGATGGCCGCAAGCTGTTTGCCAAGGGCGCGCGCACGGCGGGTTTGTTCTGGCCGCATGGTCTGCACTGTGCAGATGGCAACCCGACTGCTGGCCCGCTGGTAATTGGGGAGGGCTTCGCCACCATGGCGGTGGTTCATGCCGAGACCGGGCTAGGGGTTGCCGCTGCCATGTCTGCCCGCAATCTGGGGTCTGTGGCGCGCGCGATGCGCCAAGTGTTCCCGACGCGGCCAATTATTATTGCCGCCGACGATGACCGGCACCTCCCTGCGAATATAGGCCTGAGAGCCGCCAGAGAGGCCGCTGGGGCCGTTGATGGGCAAATAGCGGTTCCCCTGCCCGAAACCGACCGGCGGAAATCTGGAGCCGATTTTGCCGACATTCCGCGCGATGAGGTTTCGGCTCATTTCCTAACCGTCAATCCGGGGAGGCTGGCAGCATGAATGTGCAAGCAACCGCGCCGCTGGATATGGCCGACCTCCTGCCTCACGAAATGGCGGCACATCTGCACGGCACTGGAGGGGCGGCATCCATCTTAAGCGAAGGCCCCCAACCGCTCTACCGCGACCTGCCTCCATCCGCGCCGTTCCCGGTTCATGCTCTAGGCGACACGCTGGAAAAGGCGGCACGGGCAATTGGATCGGTGATCGAATGCCCATTGGCTTGCGCGGCTAATTCAGTCTTGGCGGTGGCATCGCTTGCAGCTCAGGGCCGCGCCAATGTCATCCTGCCAATCGGGGAGGGCAAGGCCGCCCCGCTATCGCTTTACTTGCTGACCGTGCTGGACAGCGGGGAACGCAAGTCCAGCGCAGACCTGATGGCCCTGAGACCGGTTCGCGATGCCGAGGCCTCGCTTTCGGAAGCTGGACATAGCGAATGGCTGGAATATCGATCCCGCGTCACAGCGCACGAAGCCAAGACGAAGCAATTGGCAAGCAAGCTGAAGGCGGACCCGGCGGGTTTGACGGCGGCGCTTAATGAACTCGGCCCCGCCCCCCAAGCCCCATTGCTTTCTGTTATTGCGCCGTCGGGCGATCAGACCATGGAAGGGCTGTTTCGCGTTTACCAGCACGGCCGGCCTTCGCTCGCGATGCTGTGCGACGATGCAGCGACCTTTCTGGGCGGGCATAGTCTGAAGAAGGAACAAAAGGCTGGCACCACGGGCAATCTGTGCCGCGCCTGGGACGGATCGAAGCTTGAGCGTATTCGGGGCGGTGATGGTGTTTGCGTACTGTATGACCGGCGGCTGGCGGCCCACCTGATGGTGCAGCCCGGTGTGGCGTCGGGATTCCTGTCCGACCCTCAGTTTTCCGATCAGGGACTGCTGGCGCGGTTCTTAATTACCGCTCCAGCCGGGAAGGCCGGGACGCGCATTCGTGACGATGCCGAATATCAGCTAATATCGGCAAAGGCGGGCGCAGACCTTGCCCGCTATAATGCGGCAATCCGGCAATTGCTCGGCCAGCCGATCCGCTGGAAAAATTCGGATGACCGGGCTTTAGGCGTGGAAATGGACCCGCTGCAATTCTCAACAGCGGCACGGGCAATGTTCGTCCGGTTCGCCAACGAAATTGAAAAAGAACTCGGAAGCGGGGGCAAGCTCGTGACCGCTAAGGCCTTCGCGTCCAAGCTGCCAGAAAACGCGGCCCGCATTGCGGGGATATTCACGCTGTTAGAGAACCCTGGCGCTTCGACAATTGCCCCAGAGACATTTGCGAACGCGATCGAGCTGGCGAAATTTTACCTCCATGAAGCCACGCGGCTGGTAGCAACAGGGGCGATCGATCCCGAAGTGCAACGGGCAGAGACCCTGCGTATTTGGCTGTTGGAGCGGCCAGTCGACGTCATCGGGCTGTCAGAGGTTTATCAGCTAGGCCCCACTTCGCTCAGACAGGCGAACACGGCGCGGGCAGCAATGGCTATTCTGGAAGCGCATGGCTGTGTGCGATTGATCAATGGTGGGGCGGTGATTGATGGCAAAAAATACCGCGACGCATGGGAGATTGTCCGATGCTGAACTTCGATCCGCATAAGTGGCTTGA
This sequence comes from Aurantiacibacter arachoides, assembly GCF_009827335.1. Classification (GTDB taxonomy): domain Bacteria; phylum Pseudomonadota; class Alphaproteobacteria; order Sphingomonadales; family Sphingomonadaceae; genus Alteraurantiacibacter; species Alteraurantiacibacter arachoides. Next base: position 2,876,281 of record NZ_WTYH01000001.1, read on the forward strand.
GGAATATCGTCGCACCGACCCTGCTTTAGCAGAATTAGCGGCTTTAGCAGCGAGGCCAGCCAAGAGCGCAAACTGGCCGATACAACATTCTGATCCGGGCAGCGCGCCTGCTAGACCTGCTAGACCTGCTAAATTTGCTAATCCCGCGCATTGGCAGGACCAATTGGATAGCTGGTGTGCGGCGATCAATCGGCTGGATATCAGCAAGCCTGCACCGGGCATTGCCGCCTGTCGGTGGCAGAGCCTTTTTCGCTGCGCCGAATGGTGGATGGAAAACTACGCTGTGCAGGCGGTGCGCGACGGCTGGGGAGCGGGTGACGTTTTCGGCATCCGTCCAGGTCAACCAGAACGCGGGGGGCTCATCGATCAGCTTGGCGATTGCCGATCACTCATGATGGGTGATGGGCGCGCCCGATGGCGCAGCTTCGGCATAGTCAGCACCTATGCGGCGGGGGCCTACCCCTTGTTGCTACCATTCTGGGAAGGTGATTATGCCGCGTAAAAAGTTGAACTCTGCCAAACGAAACACTCTCGCGGTTGAAGCCAAACCGGGAGAGGACCGCGCGAAAAACCTGGCAATAGCGGCGATCAAGCCGGGGGTGCGCCATGCAGCTTTGTCATCTGCTTTCGCCCGCAATCTATTCGGAGACAGTCATAAGCCGGACATTGGCCGCGATGTGGCGGTGATAGCCGACATCATGGGGCAAGCCGAGACAGGCGATAATGCACTGTCCAGCCGGGTGCTTATGGCTCAGGCCCTATCGCTGGATGCCATGTTCACCGAACTTGCGCGACGGTCTGCAATGAACATGGGTGAGTATATTGATGCCAGCGACCGCTACATGCGACTGGCGCTGAAGGCTCAGGCCAATTGCCGTGCAACGCTGGAGGCATTGGCCAAATTGCACCAGCCGCGCGAACAGACAGTGCGCCACGTTCATGTCAACCAGGGCGGGCAGGCAGTGATTGCCGATCAGGTCCACAACCATGCCGGGGGTAAGGAAAATGCAAATTCAGACAGACAACCCCATGCAACCGACGCGGCTGGCGCAGGCCCCGCGCTGCTCGGCCATGACGCGGAAGGGAGCGGCCTGCCAGTCACCAGCGGTCAAGGGGAATGCACGATGCAGGATGCACGGGGGCAGGGGCAGCGGTGCGCCTAGGGGCAACAGGAATGCATGGAAGCATGGGGGCCGATCCGGTGAGACGGTAGTTGCGGCACACTACTTGAAAGCTATCGCCAACTTGTTGGAAGGGGATGAGTGACATCCCCTCTTGCCTTGGTCCAACCGAGCGCGATTGGGGGGGGTGTCGAAAACTCCAAGTCGTTCAAATGCGGAGAGCGGCTGGAAAGACCGGTGCTATCGCTAATACAGTTTTTGCTGAGCTATTACCGTCTACGCGGGGAGGGGAATGGCAATTAAGGCAGGCATCACGACAGAAGTTGCCTGTCCGCTAACGACTCCGTTGCGGACCTTCGCTCGTAAGTCACACCGCTAAGCAGAACTCCTGTCTCGGCGGGCGCCCCACGCAAGCAGCACCAGAACAGCCGTCCAGATCACCACGTTTGCCAGGAAGGGCAGCCAGTCGAGCCGGTCGGCCGCGATCCACACCTCAAGGATGTCGGCCGAGTTGACCACGGACATGCCGGTGTAATCCCGAACGAACACTAAGGGCCATCCGCTCGCGGCCACCCTGCAGCTTTGCTCGCAGCCCATTATCTCCGGGTAGGTGGCGATAGCCGAGCGGGTGCCGACAAAGGTAGACAGAAGTGTGATGAATGTTGCGAGAAACGCCGAGGCAAGCACTCGCCTAAGGATGTTTGTCATGGGCCGTGCTCTCCGATCGAGCGCTCTCGGTAGCGCACGACGGCGGGAGAGCGCAACGCTAACGTTCGGCCTGCGCTGCCGACGCATGAGGATGTCCGCTAACCACCCCAAAATCGGACATTCAAGTATCGTCGGCTGCGCGCCATAAGCGGACCGGCAGCCTTGGGGCCTGTTTTTGCCATAAGCGGAAATTCAGCTAACGACCCCATTGCAGACACTGAAGTCAAATCGGCATTCCCGATCACAGCGACCACTCTCTTCGGTTTGTGCGATTAGTCGCTCTCAGATAGGGGGCGATCATCTTGAGTTAGTCCCAAAGGATTTGGACCGCTTTGGTGGCGGGAGACTGCGGGACCAAATTTCGTGATCGAAGGTTATCTCCACATGACGAATCGACGAGAAAAAGCGATGCGCGAGTTCCGCCGCACCATGAGTTGGCTCGTGGTTCTCGCGGTCCTGATGGTGGTAGGCGCGCTCACCTTCCTCGCGGTCATGGGAGAACTCCAGACCCATATGGTCGTCGCCACCATCCTTGGCGTGTTCATCTCAATGATGCTCGGCTGTGGCCTGTTCGCTCTAGCCTTCTTAAGTGATAAGAGCGGTCATGACGATGTCGTCACGGACGCATCCAAGCGCAAAGACCCTCCGAAGCCGTAAGCCGCTTCATGCTTAAAGCCCCGGGAATGTCTGCTTTCCACCCCATTCTCGCCATTCGATTGCCAATCGACAAACCGCCAAAGCGGACGCAGCCCAAAGAATTGGGGGTACTATAGGGGGTATTTCTGAAATTCGCTGAGAAACTTTCAGGATAATTCAATTTGATGGTGGGATTTCGCGGTTCCCGCTACCCGCTCCATTCCCCTACAAGGTTGCGTCGGCTGAACAATCGGCACTATCAGAAGCGCAGAGCCGACCCGGACTCCGGAAGACAGGTCCTCGCCCGACCCGGCTGTTCGTCTGCCCCTGGCGGTTCCACTTGCGGACGGTAAGGGTAGCTGCAAGAAGAACAGCAGGATTTTGAGGAAGGGGGCCCGGTAGTGAAAGGCTTGAACAGATACGCTCCGCTCATGCTGGGCATTCTCCGGATCATGAGCGGCTTGCTGTTTCTGGCCCATGGCACCCAGAAATTTCTGTCGTTTCCAGATGGTGAGCGGGCAGGATCGGGCTTGGCATTCGCGAATGCCGGGGCCTATGCAGGTGCCATCGAACTCATCACGGGTTCGTTGATCGCGCTCGGTCTGTTCACCCGCCCTGCGGCGTTCCTGGCATCGGGCACGATGGCCTTTGCCTATTTCATTGGCCACGCGTCCCAGGGGTTCTGGCCGGTCAACAACGGTGGCGACGCTGCCATTCTTTACTGTTTCGTCTTTCTCTATCTGGCCGTCGCGGGCCCTGGCGCCCTGAGTATCGACGGCGTACGCAAGCCGAGGCCGTAAGACATTACGAGCGGCTGCTGGTGTCGCTGTTCCTCGGCCTGGATGGTTCGAAATACCGGCCAACCAGATAAGGGCCACTCGCCGAGCTTTGAACGGCCAGCTACTGCTCTCGATGGCCGACGTCAGAAACGCGCCATGGCGCTCGCGCTCGGCTGGGTGCGTTACCCGATCGCCATGGTGTCGATCAGCCGTGTTCCGCCGATGCGCGCGGCAACGAACAGGCGGGCGTTGCGATTGTCGGCATCCAGCGGCGCGAGAGTGTCTGCATCGCGCAGTTCGGCATAGTCCACGCTGGCGAAACCCGCGCCCAGCAGCGCGTCCTCCAGTGCGGCTAGCGTAGAGGTAGCGTCCTGCCCGTCCGCAATCCGCGCCACGGCCTCGCGCATGGCGAGCGGCAAGGTCGCGGCGGCCGCACGGTCGGCAGGCGAGAGGTAGGCGTTGCGGCTCGACATCGCCAGCCCGTCGGCCTCGCGCACGATGGGCACGCCCAGAATCGCGTCAACATGCGGTTGCATAAGGTCGAGATCGCGCGCCATGCGGCGGATCACGGCAAGCTGTTGCCAGTCCTTTTCGCCGAACAGCGCCAGGTCGGGCCGGACCTGGTTGAACAGTTTGAGCACCACGGTCGCCACCCCGTCGAAATGGCCCGGCCGGTCTGCGCCGCACAGCCCCGCGCTCACGCCCGCAACGCTGACGTTTGTGGCATAGCCCGCCGGGTACATGGCCGCCACGCCCGGCGCCCAGAGCAGCGCCACGCCCTGCGCCTCCAGCTGCGCCGCGTCCTGCGCCAACTGGCGCGGGTAGGCGTCGAGATCCTCGTTCGGGCCGAACTGGCGCGGGTTGACGAAGATCGATACGGCGACGTGGTCGGCCCGCTTCGCGGCCTCGCGCACCAGCGTCAGGTGCCCTTCGTGCAGCGCGCCCATGGTGGGCACCAGCGCCAGCGTGGCTGCCGCTGTCCCGCCGTGGGGCGCGCGCAATTCATCCACAGCCTGGCGCAGCGCTTCGATTGTCGTGACGGTTTGCAAGGGTGCATGCCTCCGGTAGTATTACGAAACGTGCTAGCCGCGCCGTTAACCCAGAGGAAGCCCGTCTTGGCCACCACACCGCATCGTATCGTCTTCGCCAACGAGAAAGGCGGCACCGGCAAGTCCACCACGGCGGTGCACGTAGCCGTCGCGCTCGCCTACCAGGGCGCCCGTGTCGCGGCGATGGATCTCGACACCCGCCAGCGCACGTTCTTCCGCTATTGCGAGAACCGTGCCGAGACCCAGCGCCGCCGCGGCATCGCCCTGGCCGGGCCGACGTTCGACGTGTGCCACGGGGACGATATCGCCAGCCTGGAGGAAGAGGCCGCGCGCCTTGGCGAAGGCGCGGATTTCCTGCTGTTCGATACGCCCGGCCGTGACGATCCCTTCGCCCGCCACGTGGCCGCCAGCGCCGATACGCTGGTGACGCCGATGAACGACAGCTTCGTCGACTTCGACCTGATCGGGCAGGTGGATGCAGAAAACTTCAAGGTCCGCCGCCTCAGCTTCTATGCCGAGCTGATCTGGGAAGCGCGATTGAAGCGCAGCCGGGCGCAGATCGACGAAGGGCGACGCGAGATGGACTGGGTCGTGGTCCGCAACCGCACCGGCTATACCGACGCGCGCAACCAGCGCCGCATCGACCAGGCGCTGACCGAACTTTCCAAGCGCGTGGGCTTTCGCGTCTCGCACGGGCTTTCCGAACGCGTGGTTTATCGCGAACTGTTCCCCTCGGGCCTGACCTTGCTGGACAAGGGGCAACTGGGCGAGCTGGGCACCAGCCATCTCGTGGCGCGGCAGGAGGTGCGCAACCTCGTTGCCAACCTGCGCCTGCCGATGCCGACCTCCGGCGACCGCGACGAGGCGCGCCTGCCCGAGACCCAGGCCGCCTGACCAGGTGCTGCGGTTCGTCGTCCTTGCCGGCGTAGTGGTGCTGATCTTTCGCTGGATCGTAGGGCGCTGGCCGTGGCAGCCGAAGGTTTCCACCCGCAACCAGGCCATCTTTCGCGCCCGCCGCCTCTTGGGGGTGGAAACGGGTGCAGCGCGCGACGAGATCCTCGCCGCGCACCGGCGGCTCATCGCCCTGGTCCACCCCGACCGCGGCGGATCGAACGACCAGGTGCACGAGGCCAATGCCGCGCGTGACCTGTTGCTAGACGAGTTGCCGCACCACCTGCGCTGAGCTAACCGGAGGGGCAACTTAAAAGGCTTCTCCACCCATGCCCCACGACTTTGATTCCACCGTGCTGCGCGAATACGACATTCGCGGTATCATCGGCGAAACCCTCGGCCCCGACGATGCCCGCGCAATCGGCCGCGGCTTTGCCACCTTGCTGCAGCGCGACCTGGGTGACGACGTGACGCCGCTGGTGGCGGTGGGTTACGACGGGCGGGTAAGTTCACCCATCCTCGAACACGCGTTGATCGAAGGGCTGACCGCCAGCGGCTGCAACGTGCGCCGCATCGGCATGGGGCCGACCCCGATGCTCTATTATGCCGAGGCGTCAGCCGAAGAGGTGGATGGCGGCATTCAGATAACTGGCAGCCACAATCCCGCCAATTACAATGGCTTCAAGATGGTATTTCGCGGGCGACCCTTCTTCGGCGCCGATATCCAGGCGCTGGGACGGCTCGGCCGGGAAGCGGATTGGTTGGACGGATCGGGCGAGGTCGAGAGCCTCGACGTCATGGACGCCTACATCGACCGGCTGATGACCGGCCTCGATGGCATCGACACCGGTGCCCTGGCGGGGCTTTCGGTGGCCTGGGACGCGGGCAACGGCGCGGCCGGTCCGGCGCTGGAGCGTCTGGCCGCCCGTCTGCCGGGCCAGCACCACCTGCTCTTCACGGAGGTCGACGGAAACTTCCCAAACCATCATCCTGATCCCACTGTCGAGGCGAACCTGGAGGACTTGCGCACCCTGGTCGCCGAGAAGTCTTGCGACTTCGGAATAGCCTTCGACGGCGATGGCGACCGGATCGGCGCGATCGACGGCGAGGGCCGTGTCATCTGGGGTGATCAACTCCTGATGATCTATGCGGAGGACCTATTAGGGAAACTGCCTAATTCGACCATTATCGCCGACGTGAAGGCCAGCCGTGCGCTGTTCGAGACTGTCGAGAAGCACGGCGGCAAGCCGCTGATGTGGAAGACCGGGCACTCGCTGATTAAGTCCAAAATGAAGGAAGTTTCCTCGCCGCTGGCAGGGGAGATGAGCGGGCACGTGTTCTTCGCCGACACCTACTACGGCTACGACGATGCGCTTTACGCCGGCGTGCGCCTGATCGCCGCCTCCGCGCGGCTGGGCCGCTCGGTCACCGAGCTGCGCGGCACGATGCCGGCCATGCTCAACACGCCCGAATTGCGCTTCCAAGTGGACGAAAGCCGCAAGTTCGCCGCCATCGACGAGGTCAAGACCCGCCTGACCGGGCCCAATGTGCCGGCGGATGTCGAGGTGAATTCCACCGATGGCGTGCGCGTGACCACACCCGATGGCTGGTGGCTGCTGCGCGCCTCGAACACGCAGGACGTGCTCGTCGCCCGCGCAGAGAGCGAGACGCAGGACGGCCTCGATAGGCTGATGGGCCAGATCGACGAGCAGCTGTCGCTGTCCGGTCTGGAGCGCGGGGACAGCGTCGGGCACTGACGGCGGCGAGGGGCGGCGGCGAGGGGCGGGCAGCGCGTCACGCGGGCCCTCGTCGCGTTAGCCCGAGCGGGTCATCCGAGACGGGAGCGGCGGGCGGCGATCCCCTGGGTGACCGCCGCCTGCTGGCCTCTCAGTGCCGATACGCTGGCGGAAGCTGGGTCTCGTCAAGCGTGCGATAGCGATCGCGCAGGCGGGTCTGGTGATTTTCCAGCGGCTGTTCGACACCGTCGATGAACACCCGGACCGGCGCGCTCGACAGTTCGAGCGGGTCGCCATCCCAGATCACCACGTCCCCATGCGCACCGGCGGCCAGCACACCGGCATCGTCCATGCCGCCGATCCGTGCCGGCACCGAGGTGATGGCCGCAAAGGCCTCGCCCCAGGTGAGACCCGTGGCGCCGGGAATGCGGCTGAGCGCGACCATGTTGCCGGCCTGTTGCGGCAGGCCGCGCGGGTGGTCGCCGCTGCTGCCGTAACCGGCAATGGCCACGGTGACGCCGGCATCGACCATGCGGCCGACGTTGCTCTGGGTGGCGGCGAGCTGTTCGAAGCTGACGGGCAGGTCGTTGAGGGCCGCGGCGATCACCGGCACGCCGCTGGCGGCGATGCGGTCGGCGACCATCCACCCCTCCGTCGCGCCGATCAGCACCATGTCGAGCCGCGGGAATTCCTCGCGCAGCGCCAACACCGAGAGGATGTCCACCGCACGCTCGACATGGACGTAGAGCTTCTGCCGCCCGGTCACCACCGGCACCAGCGCGGCGGCATCGAAGCGGGTGAGCAGCACGTCGCCGTCACGCTCTGCACGGCCGGTCAGGCGCGGGTCGATCGGCAGATCGTCACCGGTCTCGACGTCGGCGTTCCGGGTGGAGGCGGTGAGCTGGGCGTCCTCGCCATAGGTGCCCGCCTCGCGCAGGGCATTGCGGAGGAGGGCATGGGCCGAGGTGCGGCTGCCGCCCGCGAGGCGCGCACCGGTTTCGCCCATCTCGACGTACTGAAAGGCGCGGCGGCGCAGCACCGCGTCGAAATCCGCGCCGAGATCGATCACCGCGCCCTGGCCGGCAAAGATGCTGGAGCCCGCGCCTGGCGTGACGGTTGCGCGCGTCACGCCGCCCGCGCGGCTGATGGCGACATCCTGCGCTGCCGGATTGATCGCCGGGGCCACGTCGAGCGCGGCGGAAAAGGGCGAACTGTTGGCGTCGACATCGTTGCTGTCGCCGACCGCGTCGACATCGACGAGGCCAAGGTTGGTGATCGAGGCAAAGATGCCCGGCGTCACCCACAGGCCCCGCCCGTCGATCGCCTGAATCCCCGCGGGGACGGCAACGCCGGCGCCCGCGGCGATCACGCGCCCGCCGCGCACCACGACGGTGGCATTCTGAATGGGATCGGACCCGTCACCCGTGGCGACCGTCGCGCCGGTGATCGCCACGTCCTGTGCGGAAGCGGGAAGGGCCAGCGCCAGCAGAGCCGCCCCGGCGAGAAAACGCGCGTTCATTTCGTGTCTCCTTCGCCCGGCTGGCCAAGCTCGAAATCGCTCACCGGGCGGAGCTGCGGGTTGTTCATGTTATACATGGTCGCGCCGTCGATCCAGACCATCTCGGGCCGGGAGTAGATGCTCAGCGGGTCGCCATTCCACAGCACCACGTCGGCCATCTTGCCGGGCTCCAGGCTGCCGGTCCATTCCTCGATCCCCATGGCCTTCGCGGCGTTGAAGGTGATCCAGCGAATGATCTGGGCGTCCGCGATCTGGATGCCCATGCGCGCGCCGTCGGCCTGCGCCTTGGCGGCTTCCTGGTTGAGGCGCTGGATGCCGTTCTCGTCATCCGAGTGGATCACCACGCAGGCACCCGCCTGGTGCAGCAGCGCGGCGTTTTCCGGAATCGCGTCATAGGCTTCCATCTTGAAACCGTACCAGTCGGCCCAGACGGCGGAGCACACGTCGTTCTCGCGCAGCAGGTCGCCGATCTTGTAGCTTTCCACCGCGTGGTGAAAGGCCGAGACGCGATAGCCGAACTCGTCGGCCATGCTCATCACCAGCGCCATCTCGTCGGCGCGGTAGCAGTGGTTCTGGATCATGATCTCGCCGCGCAGCACGCCGGCCAGCGTTTCCATGGCGAGGTCACGGTCGGGGTCTTCCTCGGCCATGTATTCCTGCGCCTGGAGCCAGGTTTCGCGGTTGACGGCGAAGTTGCCCATGCGGGTTGAGGGCATCCGGCCCCGGCCGCCGTAGACGCGCTTGGGGTTTTCGCCGCAGGCCATCTTCATGCTGTAGGGCGCGCCGGGGAACTTCATGCCCTGCACGGTGCGGCTAGGCACGTTCTTGAGCGTGACTGAGCGCCCGCCCATGAGGTTGGCCGAGCCCGGCAGGATCATCAGCGACGTAATGCCGCCGTTGGCCAGCGCGCGGGAGAAGCCCGGGTCCTGCGGCCAGACCGAGTGTTCGGCCCATACCTCGGGCGTGGTCGGGTCGGTCGCCTCGTTGCCATCCGAATGCGCGTCAACACTGGGGGTGGGATAGTCACCGAGGTGCGAGTGCACGTCGATGATGCCCGGCGTCACGAACTTGCCGGTGCCGTCGATGCGGGTGTAGCCGGCCGGAATGGTCAGGCTGGCATCGCCCACGGCGACCACCTCGCCATCGGCGAACAGCACGGTGCCGCCCACGATCTGCCCGCCGAGCCCGTCGTAGACCGTCGCCCCGACGATGGCCGTGGGCGCGCCGGGGTAGCGGCGGTAGGTGGAGGCGTAGGGCACCGCGTCCGCCGCATCGGCAGAACTGGTGCGGGTGCTCGGCCGGTCGGAATCGGCAGCGGTGCAGCTGGCGAGCGCGATTGCGGCCAGGGGGGCGAGCAGGACGGCAGGGCCGCCCTTCGATGAAAGACGGCCCATGACGATTATCCCTTCGGGCGGGTTGCGGGGTGGATGCCGGCTTCCTGCGGTTCGAGACCGGCACCGGCTTGGCCTTCGAGATCGTCGCCGACATTGTCGTCGCGCAGCGTATCGAGGTGCATCAGCTTCTTGATCAGCGGGCTGATGACGAGGACGACGATGCCCACGCCAACCGCGACCCAGCCGACCGTCGAGTAGACGTCGAGCACGACCTGCTTGCCCGCTTCCTCGCCCACGCCTTCCGCGCCCGTCGCCGCGGCGATGAGGCCGGCGGCGAAGTTGCCGGTGGCAGAGGCGAAGAACCACACGCCCATGATCAGCGAAGCCATGTGCGCCGGGGCCAGCCGGTTCATCGCCGAAAGGCCGACCGGGCTGAGGCACAGCTCACCCGTGGTGTGCAGCAGGTAGATCAGGAAGATGAAGATGACCGGCGTCGGAACGTCCACGCCCACCGAAGATGCACCCCAGACGAGGACCAGGAAGCCGAGGCCCACCTGGATCACGCCGAGGCCGAACTTGAACGGGGTGGACGGCTCGATACCCTTGCGGCCCATGTAGGTCCACGCGGTGGCGAACAGCGGGGCCAGCAGGATGATGTAGATCGCATTCACCGACTGGAATACCGATGCCGGAACCCCGCCGCGATCGACGTGGCGATCGGTGAACAGGTTGAGGCTGGAGCCCGCCTGTTCGAACAGGGCCCAGAAGATGATCGAGGTGATGATCAGGATCAGCGCGGCAAAGATGCGGTCACGCTCTTCCGCGGCGAGCTTGGTGACCGCCACGAAGATCACGTAGGCCACCAGCAGGCCGCCGAACACGCCGAGCAGGCCGCCGACGACCGACTGGTTCTGCACCAGCACCCAGCACAGCGCGACGAGGCCGACGCCCACAGCGTACATGGACCATTCCCGGCCCTTGGTGAGCCCTGTGGGCGGTTCGCCCCGGCCGAGCAGCAGCCCGCGCCCGAGCACGAACACCACGAGGCCGAGCAGCATGCCGATACCGGCAAGCCCGAAACCGTAGGCCCAGCCGTAGGTTTCGCCGATGTAGCCGCACAGCAGCGAGCCGAGCGCGGCGCCCAGGTTAATGCCCATGTAGAAGATGGTGTAGGCACCGTCGCGGCGCACGTCGGTGCGCGGGTAAAGCTGGCCGACGATCACCGAGATGTTCGCCTTGAGGAAGCCCGAGCCCACGATGATGAGGGCCAGCGCCAGCCAGAACACGTTGATGACCGGATTATCGGTATGGCCCGCGGCGGGCGATCCTTCGAAGGCCATGAAGAAGTGGCCCAAGGTCAGCAGCACGGCGCCGAACTGCACCGCCTTGCGCTGGCCGAGATACCGGTCGGCCAGATAGCCGCCGACGACCGGGGTGATGTAGACCAGCGCGGTGTACGCGCCGTAGATCACGCCCGCCTCGGCATCGGAATAGAGCCAGTGCTTGGTCAGGTAGAAGATCAGCAGCGCCCGCATGCCGTAGTAGGAGAACCGCTCCCACATCTCGGCGAAGAAGAGCATGAACAGGCCCTTCGGGTGCCCCAGGAAGGTGCCGGCACTGTCGCCGTGCGGTAGTTGCGCTGATGCCATTTTACGACCGATCCCTCATTCGCCTTAGCCGTCTCTGCGGCCATAATCGCGCCACACTAGCGGCGGATTTGCCGATGTGAAGCCATTGTTTCATCCGCAACCGGCTGAACCGGGGTTGAAGAGGTATTCCGAGAGGCGTTCCGGGAGGCGCGGGAAAGCGGAGCTTGCCCCACCCCCTACCCACGGTTCGGCGACTTGACCCGACCCGCTGTATTATGGCACTGCTGCACCAGCATGGCCGATACCCGCCCAGTCTATCTGCGTCTGCGCGAACAGATCGCCGCCGCCATTATCGACGGGCGCTATGCCGAAGGTGCCATGCTGCCCAGCGTGCGCGCCTTTGCTGCCCAGCAGGGCGCCAACCCGCTCACCGTGGCCAAGGCCTATCAGCAATTCCAGGCGGACGGCCTGATCCGCGTGCAGCGCGGGGTAGGGATGTTCGTGCGCGAAGGAGCCGCGGCCCAGCTTCGCAGCGCGGAGCGCGAGCGGTTCCTTCACGAGGAATGGCCCGCGATCCGCCAGCGAATGGAGCGGCTCGGCCTGTCCATTGACGAACTGCTGACAACCGCCGGGGAACGGGCATGACCGGACAAACCGCGCAATTAACGGGTTACCTGCTGCGTTGCCTATGCGCCAAAATTATGGCATGTTAACATATTGTAATATGCCGCGCACCATTGCCGGCGACATCGTTATGCGGGTCGCGCCCATAACTCTCGGGGAACCGGTATGATCAGGTCCGAACTTCTCCAGGCTCTGCAGGACGACCACCCCGACCTGCGGCCAGAGGAAATCGAGCAAGTCGTGGACATCTTCTTCGACGAGATCGCCGCGCGGCTGGCCGAAGGCGGCCGGGTGGAATTGCGGGGCTTCGGCACGTTTTCCACTCGCGAGCGCGAGGCCCGCACGGGGCGCAACCCGCGAACGGGCGATGCGGTGGAAGTCCCCGCGAAGCGCGTTCCGTATTTCAAGCCGGGCAAGGAAATGCGCGAACGGCTCAACTCGCAATAGGCGGCAGCGCCCGTGTCGCCAGGCATTGGCAAGGGGGCACTGTGCGCGCTAGGCACCATCGCGCGTAGCGGGCGTGGCGGAATGGTAGACGCCGGGGACTTAAAATCCCCTGATCCTTGATCGTGCGGGTTCGAGTCCCGCCGCCCGTACCATTTTGATATAGAACGATTTATTTGAGAATTAGGCTGCGCTTTTTTGCGATTCGTTTTTCGTTGTGTGTAGTTCTGGTGTAAACGCGTCAGAAAACGTGGCGTCGAGATAAGCAACCGACCTGTCGATGTGTTCGTCAGAAAGCTGCGTATACCGCAGCACCATCGACAGGGTTTTGTGCCCGAAGATCTTCTGGATGGTGGGCAGATCGACGTTCGCCTTCACCAACTCAGTGATCGCGGTATGCCGCAGAATGTGCGGAGTCACTTTTTTGGGGTTTAAGTTCGCGCGCACTGCTGCACGCCGGAATTGCGCCGACATGTTTTGCCGACAAGGATGTCGGGGGTGTTCGCGGTTGGTCGGGAAGAGGTAGCCTTCGGGCTTCCCGCACTGTTCCCATTCGGCGAGAAGCTTTAGGCCGAGACTACCGGGGATTGGTTGATCGCGTTGCCCTGCCTTTGCCCGGCCTACGAAAATGCGCCGTTGAGCGAAATCGATCTCTTCCCAGCGGATACGAAGAATTTCCGCGTGTCGCATCCCTGTGCCAATTGCGATAGCTACGAAAAGCCAAGTGAGGGGGTCTTGATCGGCAATTGCGCCAGCCAACAACGCTCGCTTTTCATCGTCTGATAGGACGACAATCTGCTTCCGTTGCTCCTCGCCTTTGGCGATCTTGGGCTTCGACTTGATCCATCCCCATTCGACGCAGCGAGACAAGAAATGGGACAGGGTCGACAATTCGCGATTGACCGTCGCCTGGGCCGCGCCTTGGTCGAGCCGATGTCGGTTATAGTGGGAAATGCTGAAGTCGGTGAGCGAGTCCGGGCGCTGCGCCTTGAAATAGGGGACCAAACGCTCGCGGATATGATGGCGCTTGCGGGTCAAGTTCCTGCCATGCCTTGAGTGCGGCTCGATACGGGTCAGATACTCGTCGGCCGCCTCGGCAAAGGACCGATGAACTTTGCGCCCGCTGGGCAGATCAAGCCTGTTCTCCCGCGCCTTTGTGCGAAAGTGTTCGATGGCACGCTCGGCCTGCTCCCGGGTCGTATTCTCGCTCTCCCGTCCGATCACACGGTGGATGCGCTGACCATCCACCATGACGTTGATGCTGTAGCGCACGTCACCATTGGTCTGACGTTCTGCGATAATGCCATGCTCGTTTATCCGTTGACCCGCCTCCAAGGCACGGATTGCGGGTCGGGTTAGTTTGGTGAATTTCAGCGCCATGACGAAATCAGCCCGAGAAAATGCTCTGCATTGAACGCCTCGCCAAATGTCCTTTGATGAGAAGCTTGGTCTTGCAGATGGCTTCGATAGATCTCGCGCCCTTTAAGTTCCGCTTCCCAGTAAGGGCGCATCGCATCGCCGTAGGCATGGCGCAGGGCATCGAAGTCAGCATCTAACGCAATCAACTGGTCGTGAAGGCTCAGTGCCTGTTGGCGCAGAGCGGGGTCGGGTATTGCGTCGATACTAGACCGCTCAAGGTTGCGGCTGGCAATTTTGAGCAATCCACCGAACTTGTTGTCTTGGCTAATAGACAAACCAATTTCAGCCAACTTGCTCACAACATTGGCCTTTTGGTCGTAGGTGTTGATCAACTGCCCAAGGATCGCCTTTACGTCCTCCTCATCCCAAGGGTCGTCGGGCCTCATGGCCGAGATCGGGCCTCCGGCCAGCATTTCTGCGACAGCGGACCAACTCGTCAAATCGGCATGCCACCGCTTTCCCTTGTTCCGCTTGGTAAGAGCAACGATCTCTGCGCTGATCTGCCTGACAAGATCGAGACCCTGCGCATCAAGGCCCACTGTTGCTGCAACCCGCGCCTCAATTTCTTTACCGAGGCTGCGCCCATTGGCAGCTGCATGTTTTTCCAACCTCGCCCTTACGTCCGGGTCGAACCGAAGCGTCACCGGCTGGCGACGGTCTTCTTCAGACTTGCTCGGCCGACCCATCCGCACCTCCATAAATGTAAGCGTTTAACGATGCTGTTTTTGATGCCCTAAAGGGTCCGATAGGCTAACTCGGGGTCTCGCACAACGGTGACGGAGGGTTTCGTGGACCAAGTTCAGTTTTTGAAGGTGCAGGTTTTGCCGGATGGGCGCGTTGACCGCGTCAATGCCGCACGTTTCCTGGGCAAGGCTCCCAAGACGCTCGCCGAATGGCATCGGCTTGGGATTGGTCCTCGAAGCCTGCTGGTTGGAGGTCGCCGGTTCTATCACCTGACCGAACTTCAGAGTTTTGTGAACGGCGGGAGGACTGCCGTTCAGACCAGTTAGCACTTCGCTAATTAAATCCTTCGCGCTGGGTGGCTAAACACGGTGGCGGCGCGATTGAAATGCTGCACCACTGGGGTCCGGTCATAGCAGCAACCCGAGTCCGAAAGACAGAGCGGGGACCGGTAGGCGAAGGCGCCGATTAGCAACTGTCGAGGCTTGGGGTGCCTTCTACCACCAAGTTGCCTGTGTCGCTCGTCCCGGCTCCATAAGCCACGGAGAGATACTGCATAGGGAGGACTGCCCTCGGCATCGAGCAATCGCTCAGAGCCGGGGGTAGTCGTCCTATGCCCGGAACGCTGAACCCTCACCACAGCCATGGTTTAGATGAGAAGATGCAAGGGAAGTAGTTCACTCCACGCGAGGCGAATTTCAGACAGCAGATTTGGATTTCACTGCAACCCTACCCCAACCAAATCGGGCCGAGCAAATTTGGCTCGATCCCCAGAAATCATGGTTTTCAGCGGCTTTTGCCGCCGTTAGGACAGAAAAGCGGTTGGATAAACTTGCGGTAGCGCAGGCGCCGGGCTTCCCGCGGGATCATATGCGGCGGCGCAGCTAAAAGAAACGATCTCCCATCCAACAACCATCGAGGAAAAGCGGGCACTGGCACGAGAGAAGCTGGAAACCGTCGTCGCGCGGAGTGCGCAGAAGCGATGCTTCGCCTTTGCTAGCGTTCGTCCTAAAGATGATCCGCCCCGGTTGGTCTGGTGCATCGCGGATGCGAACAGCCGCGAAGTCCCGGTTGGCCCAGACCAACCCAAGCCTGTTCTGAAATCCGCAAAAACCATGCTGGCTGCGGATGATCCGCCGACCCCGGCCAATGACGATCTCGTTGAACAGTGCGGATTGGGCACTACCCTTTGCGACAAGTAGGGCGATTTGCAGCAAAGGCTTCGTACGTCTGCCGCGACGTCGGCGCGACCGTGAACGGTATCGAAGGCTTCCAGGCGCAGTTGAAGCGCGGCATCAATGGCACCCACACTTGCGTCAGCGCGAAGCATCTTTCGAAGTATCTCGTGGTGTTCGAGTTCCGCCATGATCGTCCGCAGACGATGCTCACGAGTTGATCGTTTCTTTCCCACGCCAAGGGCTTCGCCTTCGACCATGCGCCTTAGGAGCGCATCGAAGCGCTTGTTCATTCGTCAAGTCATGCCTCTTGGGATCGCGCCGAACTCATCTTCGATTTCGCTCATCATTGCCGAGCGCACGAACTTCCGAAGAGATGCTTCGTCATATTCTGACCCGCCCCCCTCGACTTCTCTCACACTGGCCGGATTATCTTGCCCAAACGCATCCAGCGACAACTCAAGGTAGAGCCTGAATTTCTTGCGCTGCTTTTCGCTCGCCGATAGTCCGGTTGTCCCTGGCATGGTGAAATCCAGCAGGCTCGTAGCCGGGCGCTTTATTTGACCCCATTCGGAATGGCGCATCAATGCGATTGCGGCTTCGCGATCGATCCAAACCCTCTCAACCAAAAGCTTTCTCCAATCGAACCACAGCCTATGACGGAGGCGCCACACGCCAGGCAACCGCCACAGAAGCGATAGCACCCCTGCCACGACCAGCACCACCCTCACCCATGGCTGATTGACCCACGCGGCAAATTCGACAGCCCGCTCCGCCAATGCCAAAACTCGATCATCGCGGGTCATTTTGCTGACCAACTTCTGCCACGCCGCAATGTCCTCGCGCAGACCAGCGAGGCCGAGAACGGTGATAGCACTGCCCACGGGGCATTTGAGAGGGCGAAGCAGAAAATCTTTAGCCTTATTGGAGACCCAAAGGCTCTTGTTGCTTCGCTGCTTATGCGATCTCCCCATTTCCCGGCCATATCACCGCTCCGACCGGTGTCGAGGTATGCTTGGCGGGGAGGATAAGCCCCCTCGCGATTGCGGCAATATCGGCCATTAGTATGTTGCCGCTCAGCAGTTCGTCGCCATGACGCGCGGGTCCAATCTGATTTGCGCAGCATCGGGCGACCAGCATTTCCGGCGACGGTTTCGGCCATCGAACCTTATGGGACGAATATTGCCATGAAGCGCGCCACGGCCCGACGCCCGCGCTGGAATATGCTTGGCCGGAGGCCTTGCATCCCTACATCGCCGAAAAGATCGCAGCCCTTCAGCATCCAACTGCGGTTCTGCTGACTATTGCCGCTGAGTATGCCGCCGGAGAATCGAAGGATCAGGATCGCAGAACGAGCAACGACCATCTGATGAATGGCGTTGGGAAGGATCTTAACGCGCTCGCCGTCAGGCGCAGGTGATAGGTTCGATATTCTTCGCTAAGCCCAGATACACTGGACGTTTGCGCCGCCTTCGCTGCCATGCTCTATCAGAGGGCAATGGAGGGCATCATCGACATAGAGGGGTTCATCGCGCGCTGGGCGCAAACTGGCGGATCGGAACTGGCGAATACGCAGAGTTTCATCAACGGTCTGTGCCGACTGATTGGCGTTGAGCCGCCCCATGGCAGCATGGCAGACGATGCCAGCAACGATTACGTGTTCGAGCGCCGCGTGTTTCAGGACAATGGGGATGGAACGCAGAGTTTTGGCCGGATCGACTGCTATCGTCGCGATAGCTTCATCCTCGAAGCAAAGCAGGGAAGCGAGGGCGACCGGGCTGCTGCAACGCGCGGCGAGGACGATATCGACCTATTTGGACAGACCGCCACAGCGCGGCTGAAACGCGGCACAGCGAAGCGCGGCACTCCGGCTTGGGCCAAGGCGATGGTACAGGCCAAGGGGCAGGCGGAACGTTATGCCAAGGCGTTGCCGCTCGATCACGGGTGGCCGCCGTTCCTGCTCGTCGCCGACATTGGCCACTGCATCGAGGTTTACGCCGACTTCACCGGCACCGGCAAAGCCTACGTCCAATTCCCTGACCGCGCCCGATATCGCATCATGCTGGACGATCTGCGCGATGAAAAAGTGCGAGAGCGCTTGAAAGCAATCTGGACTGCCCCAAAGGCGCTTGATCCAGCCGCCCGTTCGGCCCGCGTCACGCGCGATATTGCCGATCTGCTTGCCACGGTCGCCCGGCGGCTGGAAAAGCGCGGGCACAGTGCGGAGCGGACCAGCGGTTTCCTGATGCGTGTGCTGTTCACGATGTTCGCCGAAGACAGCGGCCTGATCCCCCCGGAAAGCTTCACCCGGCTGCTTTTGAACCAGCGCGCCCACCCAGAGCATCTTAAACACCAGTTGTCGGCCCTGTGGGCTGCTATGGACGAAGGCGAGTTCTCGCCCGCGCTCGGCGTGCCGCTCAGGAAGTTCAACGGCTACCTGTTCAAGGACCGCACCGCCATCGCTCTGGAGGCTGAAGAACTGGTGGTGCTGATCCGCGCGGCGCAGCACACTTGGACCGAGGTGGAACCGGCGATATTCGGAACCCTACTGGAACGCGCGCTCAATCCGAAAGAGCGGTCGAAGCTGGGCGCGCACTACACGCCGCGAGCCTATGTCGAGCGGCTGATCGCGCCTACCATCATGGAACCATTGCGAAATGACTGGACCGGAGTGCGGGTGGCGGCGGCAGACCTGATCGAGCAGGGCAAGTCAAACGAGGCGAAATCGCTCGTGGAAGCGTTCCACCTAAAGCTGGCGGGCACCAAGGTGCTTGATCCAGCCTGCGGCACCGGCAATTTCCTCTATGTCGCGATGGCGCGGATGAAGGAATTGGAGAGCGAGGTTCTCGAATTTCTGGTCGAACTGGGCGATCACCAATACGTGGCCGAACTGACCGGGCACACCATCACGCCGGAAAACTTCCTCGGCATCGAGATCAACCCGCGCGCGGCGGCGATCGCGCAACTGGTGCTGTGGATCGGGTATCTACAGTGGCATTTCCGCGTAAACGGTGCAGACCGCGCCCCGCCAGAGCCGATCCTGAAAGACATTCGTACTATCGAGAACCGCGATGCGCTGATCGACTACGAAGCCTGCGAACTGGAGCGGGACGGGGATGGCAAGCCGGTTACCCGATGGGATGGCGAGGCGATGAAGCCGCACCCGGTAACCGGGCGCATTGTGCCGGATGAGGCGGCCCGCGCCGAAGTCTATCGCTATGTGAAACCCCGCGCGGCGGCGTGGCCGAAGGCGGATTTCATTGTCGGCAACCCGCCCTTTATCGGCGGCAAGGATGTGCGCGACAAGCTGGGCGATGGCTATTTCGATGCGCTATTCGCCACCACCGATGTGCCCGAAAGCGCCGATTTCGTGATGCATTGGTGGGACAAAGCCGCCGCCGCTGTGCGCAAGGGCGGTGTGCGCCGGTTCGGGTTCGTCACGACCAATTCAATCACGCAGGTGTTCAGCCGCCGGGTGATTGCCAAGCATCTGGATGCGAAAGGCGGGGTGAGCCTGCGCTTTGCCATTCCGAACCATCCGTGGGTCGATGAGAAGGACGGGGCGGCCGTTCGGATCGCCATGACGGTGGCTGAACCGCATGGGAAGGCGGGGCGGGAGGCCGGGCTATTGCTCATCGTCACCAATGAGAGCGAAGCGCCGGACATTATTGAATTTGGCTCCAATACCGGATTGATCTCCAGCGATTTGCGCATCGGTGCAGATGTGACTGCGACGGTGCCGCTCAAGGCGAATGAAAAGCTGGCTTCACGGGGCGTTCCTTTACACGGGAAGGGCTTTTTGATCGAAACTGAGCAGGTGCCATTTATGAGCCAACGCACGTCACCTGACCTACCTGAGATTGTTTTCTCCTACCGTAACGGTCGTGATCTGGCGAACAGGCCCCGCGGGCTTTGGGCTATAGACACATATGGACTTACCGAAGCGCAACTTAGCGAGGGTTATCCCAACGCATACCAGCACCTCTTTATTCACGTGAAGCCGGAGCGCGACCAGAACAAGCGGGGGCATCGGTCCAAACGCTGGTGGTTGCACGGAGAACCCGTCGAATTGATGCGCGGAGGTCGGAAGGGCCTCTCTCGCTACATCGCCACCATCGAAACAGCGAAACACCGCGTGTTCCAGTTCCTTCCCAAGTCGATCCTGCCGGATAATATGCTTGTCTGCATAGCGCTGGACGACGCCTATTTCCTTGGCGTGCTGTCGAGTCGGTTCCATGTGCCGTGGGCCATCGCCAGCGGTGGTCGGCTCGGCATGGGTGACGATCCACGCTACAACAAATCGCGCTGCTTCGACCCTTTCCCATTCCCAGCCGATTCGCCCGAACCCCTCAAAGCCAGCATCCGCGCCGAAGCCGAAGCGCTCGATGCGCTGCGCAAGTGCGTGCTCCAGAGCCATGAAGACCTGACTCTCACCAAACTCTATAATGTGCTGGAAGCGCTGAAAGTGGGCCGCGCGCTCACCGAGGTGGAGCGTGACATGCACGACCGGGGCCTCGTCACCCTGATCCTCCAGCACCACACTGCCATCGACGCGCTGGTGGCCGAATCCTACGGCTGGCCCGCAGACCTGCCTGACGAGGAAATCCTCACCCGGCTGGTGGCGCTCAACAAGGAACGTGCGGGGGAGGAGGCCAAGGGCCTGATCCGCTGTCTGCGTCCCGAATATCAGGCCCCGGACTACACCGCGCCCGTCACCCAAGGCCTCGATTTCGGTGAAATGGCCGCCCCGCTGCCTGAAAACGTCATCCCATGGCCCGACAAGCTGCCCGAGCAGGTCAGCGCCGTGCAAGCAGTCCTTGCCGCCGCAACCACCCCGCTCGCCGCTGGAGATATTGCCCGCGCCTTCAAGGGTAAGCGCACGTCAACCGTTCGACCCGTATTGGACGCACTTGCAGGCATCGGCATGGCTCGTCGATTGAGCGACGGAAGGTACGCGGCTTGACCTTTTTCCCTGCTGGGTTTGCGACGTTTCACACGGGTAGCGCATCATGACCGGCAACCGCCCCTACATGCAGCGCGGCATTAATGAACTGGAGAAGCTGGTCGAAGAGACTCGCGCCGATCCAACAACGCTGCGCCGCGTGCTCGCCGAACTCAGCCATCGAGAAACGGACCGGGCGGGGCGGCTCCGCGGCAAGATTAAGGCCATGCTCGATGGCTTGGAATTGCCGCTCGCAGAGCCACAAACCCAATCGGCAGTTGCCACAGAACCTGAGTTGCTGGGGTTCAACCCCAATCGAAAGGGCGGATTGGTGATCCCCAATCTAGTTGGGGCCAGTCGCACAGCATTGAAGGCCGAGTTGAAAAAGGTACAGTCCGAGAAGCAATCGAACTCCCTGGAGAACAGGCCCCAAGTGCCAGAAACCGCTGCCGCGGCGCCGATTGTAGAGCCGGTTGCCAACCCGACCAAGCCCCGCCAGCCGCCATCGTTGGTCGTATCGCGGATGTTAGACCTGATCGACTACGTGATCGCGGTCGAGAAGGATAAACTCAAAACAGTCACCGATGTAGGTGAGCATAAGGGCTTCCACCGCACGCACGACGAACTGGTCGATCTGCCGGGAGTGTCGTTTAATGTCATTGATGGTGGCGAAGCGGCATGGTTACAGGTTGAGCGGCTGGCGAAATTGGCTCCGCCGGTGCCCGTGGACCCGCTTCTCGCGACATGGGTGGTTCTTTCCGATGATCCCGTTGTGCAGCCACGTCTTCGCGAAAGTCTCTCCGAAGCGGAGTGCAAAAAGGCCGGTATTGCCCTTGAACCGGACCAGCCCGGCATTGCCCTGATCGACCTGCCCCAGCGGGAGGATGTGGAAACCGCCCTCGCTTCGTATGTCGCAGGGCCTTGGTCAGCGTGGTCACGGCAAGAGCGACCCCGCCGCGCCAGCATTGCCCTGTATGGCAATCTGTTCGCCCTGCAAGCGAGCCTCTCAGCCCCAGACGGAACCCCGCAGGAGTTTGTCTGCGGCATCGGCTATGCAGGCCTGTCGCACGACGGGAAGCGGCTTCGCTATCCGTTGCTGACCGTTCCGCTCGAAATTGAACTTAATCGCCATAGCCATGTTCTCTCGGTCATCCCCCGCGAGGAGGTCGCTCCATCGGCGGAGGTCGATCCGCTCGACGCGATGGGGTTCGCCCAGGTCGATGCATGGCGCAAGGATGCGCGGCGAACACTGGATGGGCTGGAAGATGATCCCCTCTCGCCTTTCGCCCCTGGCACATATGATCGGATCCTGGGGCAAGCCGCCGCCCTGTTGGACTCGCGGGCGCAATATCATGGTGGCGGCGGCGCAGGGTTCATGCCGCCGCCTACGCCCGGGCCTGAATTGATCATCACCAATGCCTTTGGCTTCTTCCAGCGCGAACGCCGCGCGACACAATTGATGGCCGATCTGCTGGCGTTCAAAGAATTGCTCGAAGATGGCGGCGACATGGCCATACCTGGCTCTATCGCCGCATTGTTCACCGAGCCATCTACCACAGTTGCCAGCGAGGACTTCCCGACCTTCCGGGGCATTAATTCCATTCCCGGCTTCACGTCCTCTGATGGCGGCGGTGACGACCTGTTCTTCCCCAAGCCTTTCAACGGCGAGCAGGTCCAGATCGTGCAGCGACTGGCCGTGCGCGACGGGGTGGTGGTCCAAGGCCCGCCGGGCACTGGCAAGACCCACACCATCGCCAATATCATCAGCCATTACCTCGCAACGGGGCGACGTGTGTTGGTCACTTCGCAGAAGTCACCTGCGCTTCAGGTGCTGCAAGGGCAGCTTCCCGCCGCAATCAGACCACTAGCGGTCAGTTTGCTCGATAGTGATCGCGAAGGGCTGAAACAGTTCCGCGGCTCAGTCGATCTTATTGCCGAACGCCTGCAAGGCCTGCGCAAGTCAGACCTAGACGATGAGATCGCCGGTTTGGGGCGGCAGATCGATGGCCTTCACCAAACGCTCGCGCAGATCGATCACGAAATTGACCGGCTGGGCCGCACGGCGCTTGAGCCTGTTACCATAGATGGCCAAGTCGTCGCCCCGCTGGATGCCGCACTTGAGGTTCTTAACGCGGGCGACGACGCGCTATGGATCGAGGATGCGATCACACCCGCGAGCGCTCACGACGCCGCATTTGCCAATGATGACATTGCTTCAATCAGGCAGGCCCGCGCCACACTTGGTGTTTCGCTCGACTATCTCGGAAAGGAACTGCCGCCTGCCGATCTGTTCGCCGATATTGAGGGCATTGTAGCCACCCACCTTGACCTGGTGCGGGCATCTTCAATCGACGGTGAAATCAGCGATGGTATAATCTGGGCGCTGGCTGACGATTGGCCGGAAACTGTCGATGCGGTGTCTGGCCTTTGTGAACGGTTATCGACCTGGACATTGCAGCGTGACCAGCTTCGCAACACTGCCACCGCATGGGAGAGTGCAGCCCACGGTCTACTGGCTTCGCCAGCCGATCCGTTGCTGCTCGCGATCCAAGGCATGGAAAACGAAGCGCGCGCTTTGGCGAGCGACCATGCTTGGTTCCTGACCCGCCCAGTCCAGCTTCCAGATGGCGCTTTAGACGATCCTCGCTTCCTTGCGGCGATAGATGATCTGCAAAATGGCGGACAGGGGCTGGGTACATTGGCTGGCCTTTTCGCCCGTAAGACCAAGCAATATCTGGACGCGGTGCGACTGTGTGCAAAAGCGCCGAAAAGCGCTGAGGATTGGCAAACCGTTGCGCGTTTCATCTCGGCCTCGGATCGCGCCACTGCCCTTATCTCAAGCTGGAATCACGCAATTGCAGGAACCGGCCTTCCAGCGAACAATTCGACTGGCCCAGCTGCCGGGCGCGAAATCGTACACATCATGGAGCGGATCGAAGAAATTGCATCCGTTCAAGGGGAGGCTGCGCACCTGACCAGGGATTTGCGCCGATTGCTCCCACATTGGCCTGGCATAATCACGCAAGAAAACGAAACGTCGCCGGTATTGAATTGCTTGCACCTACACCTGGACCGAGCGCGTCTGAGAAAAGCCGAGACGAACCGGCAGAGTCTTTTGGCAAGACTGGGGACGCATGAAACCGAAATCCATGGAGAAATGCGGCTGCTTGTCGCCAACCTTGGTCAGGAACGGCTCGCCGCCTCCACCGTCCGCGATGAAGCGATAGCATTAGCGAGGCGTGCGCAACGGTTGCACGGGCACCGCCCCCATTTCGACGTGGTGGCGGCTGTGAGCGAGAAAATTCAAAACTCTGGTGCTGCGCGTTGGGCGACACGACTGCGCAGTGAACCTGCAACAGGCGAAGACCCGCTTTGTCTAGGCGATTGGCACAAGCGGTGGCGACTGCGGCGCCTGGCAAGCTGGCTCGACGCTTCGCAGAAGCTTGATCAATTCCGCACGCTCCATGGAAATCGTCAGCAGGCAGAGAGCGATCTATCGCGTTCTTACACCCGCATGATTGAACAGCGCACATGGCTGGCGCTGAAAAAGCAGGCCTCTCCCGCCATTATGGCTGCCCTCAGCGCATATGCTGTTGCTGTAGGGAAGATTGGCAAGGGCACGGGTAAGAGCGCAAACCGGCACCGTAAATCTGCCCGGAGCGCTGCAAACGCCGTAAAGGGCGCCTTGCCTTGCTGGATCATGCCGCATCATCGCGTTTCAGAGTCCCTGCCTCCAGAACTCGCCATTTTTGATCTGGTAATTGTTGACGAGGCCTCTCAGTCGACGCTTTCCGGCTTACCAGCATTGTTTCGGGCGCGCCAAATCCTGGTGGTTGGCGATGACAAACAGGTCAGTCCCGACAATGTCGGACTATCGATGGATCAGGCCGATGCGCGGGCCGCGCGCTACCTCGCCTCCCAAGTGTCCATTTTTAATGCGCCGATGCGCGAAGAAAATTCCCTTTACGATCTGGCGAAGGTGGTCTTCGGCGGGGACAAGCTGATGCTGCGTGAGCATTTCCGCTGCGCGGCCCCCATCATCGAATTTTCCAAGAGGCAGTTCTACGACAACGAACTGCGCCCGCTCCGCCTATCGAAGGCATCCGAGCGCTTGGACCCAGCATTGATAGATGTGCGCGTCAAAACCGGCTTCCGGAAGGGCAAGACTAATCCCGCTGAGGCAGACTTCATCGTGAGCGAACTTAGCCGCATGGCTGATGATCCGGCGTTCGACGGACGGACGCTCGGCGTTACCACTCTGCTTGGAACAGAACAGGCGGCGCTGATCTACAACCGCATCTTGGGCGAATTGGGCATCCCCTTCATCGAGAAATATCATGTGCGGGTAGGTGATCCCTCCGTATTTCAAGGTGACGAGCGCGATGTGATGTTCTTGTCGATGGTCGCCACTCCCGGCAATGCGACTGCGCTTAGCGGTTTGGCATTTGAGCAACGCTTCAATGTCGCCGCATCGCGCGCCCGCGAACGCATGATTTTGGTGCGCTCAATCGACCTCGAACAGTTAAGCCCAAAAGACGCGCTGCGACGGGCACTCTTGGAACATTTCCGTTCACCCTTCCCAGTGGATACGTTTGATCAGAGAGAAGCGCGCACTCGGTGCGAATCTGATTTCGAGCGCGAAATGTTCGATGAACTTTCCGGGCGCGGCTACAGCATAGACACGCAAGTGCGGGTCGGCGCTCATCGCATCGATTTGGTGATTGAAGGCGACGAAGACCGGCGGCTAGCGATTGAGTGCGACGGTGATCGCTATCACGGCCCTGAGCAGTGGCCTGCGGACATGACCCGTCAGCGCACGTTGGAACGCGCAGGATGGCGCATTTGGCGGTGCTTTGCCTCGCGGTTTGTGCGGGATCGCGCTGAAGTTCTGTCCGAACTTACTGACTTGCTTACCGCGCTCGACATTCATCCCCGACAGACAAGCGAACGTTCGAGAACCTACACCGAATACCGGGAGTGGCCGGATGCAGCATCCGATACCGACCCCGTAAATTCGCCCGTTCCGGAGGAGTTTGATCTACATCTAGGTGATGGGTTGGTTGAAGACGATGGCAGTCACGATCATCCAGAAGATAGCCCTCTTCTTTTTCACGGAGACGCAGCCTCGTCACCAGCACCCCTACAAGACCACCACGCGACCCGAACGACAGAACGCGAGGTCCAGGCGGCTATTTTGGATTTGATGCAGGATGGCAATGTTTGGACCAACGCAGGTCTCAAGGCAGCTATTCCTGCCATCTTGGCGCTCACTGTCGGCGATCGTGAAATGTCGCTTACCAGACCGAAAGAGGAGAAATGGGAGGAATTGGTCAACAACGCCTTGTCGGAACACGGTCGCAGCAATTCCCTATATGCCCGCGGGCTGCTCTCGAAGGTGGGGCACGGCCAGCATCGCTTGAAAAGATGAGAGATTGCCCGGATCGCCAGACTGGTTGTCGTGATGAGCGAGCATCCCACCCTTAAAGTTGGCCTGTTTTGCCGAAATCGGAACTCTGTTGAATGACCCTTCAAACACTCTTGGATGACACTTCAAAGAGTGTTCGAAGGGTCTTCATCTGGCCCAGATCGTGAAAAAGGCTGACGAGTGTGGCCGTGTAGATCGTGTGTAACTGCGCAGGGAATGAACAGGGTTTTCCGGGTATGTTCCGACATAGTGATCCGCGCATGTTCGAAGTGTCAGCGAGGTTTCAGGCAACTTCAGGAACCGACCGGAAATTTGCTCCCCTAGACTTAAAATCCCCTGAGCATTGCTCGTGCGGGTTCGAGTCCCGCCGCCCGTACGCTGCTGGCCCAACATTTCCCCGCGGCAAACGTAAACGTTCGCTTCACCTGTTCTGGCAACAAATGCGCAGGGGCAGCGGTACGAAATGACAGTCGCCACACGTTAGGCCCTGATTCTCCGACAACCGGAATGTTGGTCGCAGGCGGCCACGTCCAGCGAGGACAACGAGAGCAGCCCATGGGTGAAGTTCAGCGCAAGTACTACGATGACCCAATGCCGCCGGTCAGTGCGCCGACCAGCGATCAGCGCACTGCGCAGCGATATACTTTCCTGATCCGCACGGCCAAATTGGTAACGCGGCAGGGCGAGTTCCTGTGCGTTATCCGCGATGCGTCGGAAAACGGCATCTCGATGCGCATCTTCCACCCCTTGCCTGAGGGGCAGGCGATGATGGTCGAACTGCAGAACGGCGATCGTTACGGCGTCGACCTGCGCTGGCAGGAGGGGGATCGCGCCGGCTTCCGTTTCACCGCAGACGCTGACATCGACCGTATCATCGCCAGCCCGAGCCGGTTCTCCCGGCGGCCGGTGCGGCTCAACCTCACGGCGCAGGCCGAGATCGAATCGCACGGGCGCAGCGAATACGCCACCATCCAGGACATCTCGCAGCAGGGCGCCAAGGTCGCCTGTTCCAGCCGCCTGGCGCTCGATCAACGCGTGAAGCTGCGCGCGGATGGCCTGCCCGACACGATCTGCAAGATCCGCTGGCGGCGCGAGGGCACCTGTGGCCTGGTGTTCGAGAACACGCTGCAATACGATGAACTCGCCCGCATCGCGCAGCGCCTGCAGGCGCGGGAATAGCCGCCCAACAGCTAGGGTGTGGAGGCGGCGTTAACCATCCCATAACCAATTTCCTTCACGCCCGGTCAGGACACCAGACCGGGGGTATCGATGGACGTGCAGGGCGCTCGCAATACGGGTGAGATCAAGGTCGATGTGGCCATCATCGGCGCCGGGCCAGCAGGGCTGACGGCAGGCTATCTGCTGACCAGGGCCGGCAAGAGCGTGGCCATCATCGAGAAGGACGCGACCTATGTCGGCGGCATCAGCCGCACGGTGGAGCACGAAGGCTACCGCTTCGACATCGGCGGGCACCGGTTCTTCTCGAAGAGCCAGCAGGTGGTCGACCTGTGGAACGAGATCCTGCCCGACGACTTCATCCAGCGCCCGCGGATGAGCCGCATCTATTACGAGGGCAAGTTCTACAGCTACCCGCTTCGCGCGTTCGAGGCGCTGTGGAACCTGGGCCTGTGGCGCAGTGCCATGTGCATGGCGAGCTATGCCAGGGCCAGGGTCTTCCCCAACCGGGACGTGAGGAGCTTCGAAGACTGGACCAGCAACCAGTTCGGCAAAAAGCTCTATTCGATCTTCTTCAAGACCTACACGGAAAAGGTCTGGGGGATGCCGTGCAACGAGATGAGCGCCGACTGGGCGGCACAACGCATCAAGGGCCTGTCGCTGTGGGGCGCGGTGGTCGATGGGCTGAAGCGCAGCCTCGGCCTCAATAAACTGAACGACGGCAGCGGCGCGCAGGCGAAGACCCTGCTCGAAACCTTCCGCTACCCCCGCCTCGGCCCCGGCATGATGTGGGAAGCGGCGCGCGACAGGATCGTCGCCACCGGCAGGGGCCAGGTTATCATGGGACACGAGCTGAAGCAGCTCGCCGCCGACAGCGCCGAAGAGAATGGCGGCGGCTGGCGCATGACCGCCTCTTCGCCCGAAGGTGGCGAGGTCGTCATCACGGCCGCCCACGTCATCAGTTCCGCGCCCATGCGCCAGCTCGCCGCGCGGCTGCATCCACTGCCCGAAACGACGCTGGAAGCCTCGCGCCTGAAATACCGCGACTTCCTTACCGTGGCGCTGATGATCGAGAGCGAGGACCTGTTTCCCGACAACTGGATCTACATCCACGACAGCAAGGTGAAGGTCGGCCGCGTGCAGAACTTCCGCAGCTGGTCGCCCGAGATGGTGCCAGACGAACGCGTGGCCTGCGTCGGCCTCGAATATTTCTGTTTCGAAGGCGACGGCCTGTGGTCGATGGCGGACGACGATCTTGTCGAACTGGCGAAGGCGGAGATGGCCATCCTCGGCCTCGTCAGCCCGGACAAGGTGATCGGCGGCGCAGTGGTGCGGCAGGAAAAGGCCTATCCCGTCTACGACGAGGACTATGCCGCCAACGTCGCCGCCATGCGGACCGAACTGGAGGCGCGGCATCCCGACCTGCATCTCGTCGGGCGCAACGGGATGCATCGTTACAACAACCAGGACCACGCGATGATGACCGCCATGCTGACGGTAGAGAACATCCTCGCCGGACGGCGCATCTACGATACCTGGTGCGTCAACGAGGATGCCGAGTATCACGAGGCGGGCGACGAGGGCGTGGAGCGCGAGCTGCCCGCGCGCCCTGTCACGCCCGATCAGGCCGCGGCGCTTGCATCGGTGCGCGAGGTGCCCGCTCGGGTCGACGAGCGCAAGGCCGCCTGATCGTGGTCGCCGCGATCCGGCAGGTCGTGGACCGCCGCCTGACCCGATACCTGCTGGCGAGCGTGGGCGCGCTGGCGGTGGACATGGGCACGTTCCTGGCGCTGCTGACACTGGGGCCAAGCCTTGAGCTGGCACCCGCGGGTGCCTCGGCGAGTGGCTACGCGCTCGGCATCGCGGCGCACTGGCTGATGTCCAGCCGCGCGGTCTTCGTCGGCAGCCTGGCCGAGCGCGGCGTGGCGCGCCATCGGCAAAAGGTTCTGTTCGTTGCCTCCGCATTGATCGGCCTGGCGCTGACCACGGGCATCGTCGGGGCGGGCGACAGGGCGGGGTTCGACCCGCGGATCGCCAAGCTTGCCGCCATCGGAGTGAGCTTTTCGGTCACCTGGCTACTGCGCAGCCGCATCGTTTTCCGCTAGAGGCCGGTCCCGATGATAGTGCGGGGCAATGACAGGGGCCTGTTCGCGGGCGATTTCCTGCGATCGGCAAGTGCGGTGGTGCTGGTCTGGCTGCTTTACAGCGGCCTGCGCCTGGCGTTGCTGCCGTTCCTCGGCTGGAATCCGCAAAGCGCCGACGACTGGACGCGCCTGCTCGAAGTGCGTGACTGGCTCGGCGGGCAAAGCTGGTGGGACGTCAGCCAGCACCGGATGAACCCCCCGCAGGGCTTTTCGATGCACTGGTCGCGCCTTGTCGACTTGCCGCTGGCTGCCGCGATTGCCGTGATCGGAGAACGCTGGGGCATGGCGCTGGTGCCGCTATTGTGGCTGCTGGGCGGTCTGTTCGCCTTGCGCGCGATCATGCTGCGGCTGGGGCTTTCGGGCCTTGCCTACGGCTTCGGCCTCTTCGCGTTCGTGCTGTTTCCGCTGGTGCCCGGCGTCTTTGCGCCCATGGCCATCGATCATCACGGCCCACAGGCGGTGATGGCGCTGGCGACGACGGCAGCGATGCTTTCTCCCTTGCGGCGAGGGGCGCTGGCAGCAGGACTTTTCGCAGCGACATGGCTGGCGATCTCGCTGGAAGGGCTGCCGCTGGTGGCGGTGGTCGCGGCGCTCTATGGTCTGCGCTACCTGGGGGAAGAGCGGCGTTTGCTGCCCTGGTTCCTGCTGTCGCTGACGAGTTTTGCGCTTCTCCTCTCGCTCGCCACCCGCCCCAATGCCGAACTGCTCGGCCCCTGGTGCGACATCCTGCTGCCGGGGCACATCACCGCCTTTGCCATGGCGACGCTGATGGCGGGGATCGGACCATTCCTGCCGTTCCAGCACACGCCCGCCGGGCGCTTGGCAGCGCTGGCGCTGGTGCCGCTCGCCGCCTTGCCGACCGCCCTCGTGCTGCTCGGCCCCTGCGCCGCCAACCCGATGGCCGCGCTCGATCCGGTGCTGATGCAGTGGTGGCACGGCTACATCGGCGAAGGCTTGCCGTTCTGGCGCCAGCCGGTCTCGACCGCGCTGATGTTGGTGTGGCTGGTGGTGCCGCTGGTGGGGGGATACTGGCTGGCGGGACGTGGTGGTGGCTTTGCCGACGGGGCGGGCGGAAACTGGCTGCTGTTGTTCGTGCTGGCGCTGGCCGCGTGGCTCTATTCGCTGCTGGTCATGCGCGAGGCGTTGATCGCGCAGTGGCTGGCTATACCCTTTGCCGCCGCGCTGCTGGCGCTGCTGCTGCCGGGCGCCCGCGCGATCCCTTCGCTGGTGCCGCGGCTGGCGGCAACGCTGGGGGTGTTCGTCTTGGCAACGCCTCTGGTGGTGACGGCGATGGCCAAGCCGCTCGACCCGCTGCTGCCCACGCCGACGATGGCGCGGGGCGCCGCCGCGCCGGTGGTGGCGGGATCCTGCGATTTCGCGCGGCTGGCAGGGCTGAAGCCGGGCCTGCTGCTGACCCCGATGGACGACGCGCCGGAAATCCTCGCCCGCACGCAGCACAGCGTCATCGCCGCAAGCTATCATCGCAACCAGCGCCCGATGGTGGACACCATTACCGCCTTCAGCGGATCGGCAGACGATCTGCGCCGCATCGCGGCAGACTATGGCGCGAACTATGTCGCGGTGTGTCTCTCCGCGAGCGATTTCGCGCTCTATCGCACCGCGCCCGGCGACAATGCCGCGACCATGCTGGCGAGTGACAGCCAGCCCGCTTGGCTGGTGCCGGTCGCCGGTCTGGATGGTGTTCTGCGCGTCTGGCGAGTCGCGCCAGACGTTACACAGCAGGTCAGGCGGGCCGGAACGCCAGCGCCACGCCGTTGATGCAGTGCCGGTGGCCGGTAGGCTGCGGCCCGTCGTTGAAGCGATGGCCCAGATGCCCGCCGCAGTCGGCGCAATGTTCCTCGGTGCGGGCGTAACCCAGCAGGCGATCGGTCTTGTAGCCCACGGCCCCCGAATCGATGGGCTGCCAGAAGCTTGGCCAGCCGGTGCCCGAATCGAACTTGTGCGCGCTGGAAAACAGGCGGTTGCCGCAGCCCTGGCAATGGAAGGTGCCACGTCGATGCTCGTCGTCGAGCGGCGAGCTGTAGGGCCGTTCGGTCGCTTCCTGGCGCAGCACGCGATACTGCATGGCAGTCAGCCGGCTGCGCCACTCGGCATCGGTGCGCGTGACGCGAAAGCTCTGCTGCGCGGCGGCGGGATCGACACCGCAGGCGGCAAGGACGGGAATGGAGACGCCGGCCCCGATCCAGAACAGGGCGGAACGGCGGGTTGCGGTGGCTTGGGTCATGCCGATGACCTTACGCAGCGCCACCGGAACCCTTGCTGAACAACCCTGCCATGGCCCTGCCGAGGCCGCGGCGGCCGGAACTGCGCGGCCCGGATTTCATCACCCGGCGGCGGAAAAGCGTGGAACCGGCCTTCACGAAAAGCGCCACCCACAGCCCCTGCCACGCCAGCGCCAGCAGGTGCGGCCACAGCGTTTCCTCCATCGCCGCGCGCGCCAACATGGTGAAGGGCGAACTCAGCGGAAAGGCGATGGCGACAGCCTCGACCCAGCCGCCCCGGTCGGTCACCGCCAGGCTGGCGAGGAAGAAGACCACGATCTGCATCATCGATGCGGGCATGGCCATGGTCTGCACCTCGCGCACCGTGGTGGCGAGCGAGCCGACGGCGAGAAAGATCGAACCGAGCAGCAGGTAGCCCATCGCGAAATACAGCGCGAACAGCAGCAGGAACACCGGCCAGCCGACGCCGGGATTGGCGAAATCGGAGAGCGATTGCCCGGCGGCGAACAGCACGCTCGCCCCGGTTGCGCCCCACACCACGATGCCGACCACGGAGACGCCGAGCATGGCGAACAGCTTGCCCAGGAACACCGCGTCCATGGGGATCGCGGCGGCGAGGATCTCGATGATCTTGTTGCCTTTCTCCTCCACGAGATTGGACAGCACCATGCCTGCCAGCAGCATGATCAGCAGGAACAGCATGACCTGCGCGCCCTGCGCCGTGCGCAACCGGCCCGAACTTTGCGAAGCGCCGCTGGTGCCCACCACGCGGGTGGCGACGGGCGGATAGGCGCGGGCGGCCGGCTCCTGCGCAGCCTCGGCGATCATGCCGACCATGCCCTGCCAGCGCCCCACATGTCCCTCGGTGGCTATCAGGACCGGGGCCTGCGGGGATCCGCTGACCACGGCGGCGAGGCTTCCTTGTGCGTTCTCCAGCACGGTGCGGGCGTCGTAGGTTTCGCCGGGCTGCAACCGCGCCACCGCGACCATCGGCGGCACCGCGCCGCCCAGTTGCGCGGCCAGGTCCTCGCGCGCGGCGAGCATGGCGTCAACGTCCGCAGACTGCATCGCCACGCCGACATCGACGCTGGCCGCCGCGCTCTGCACCTGCGCGCCCACGCCGCCCGCCATCACCATCACCACCACCGGGAACAGCGGGCCGAGCAGGAAGAAGATGAAGGACCGGCTGAACAGGATGGCGGTGAAATCGCGGCGCGCGATCACCCACGCGGCCTGGAGCAGCGGCAGGCGCCCGCCTGACTGGACCGCGCGGTTCATGCCGGTTCTCCCACGGCGGTTCTGGCCATGTCGGCCGCCGCCGCCTCGCCGGCGATGGCGACAAAGGCATCGTGCAGCCCGGCCCGCTCGATGCTGAGCGACTGCACGCCCGCCTCGCCCTCGATCAGCGCCTTCAGCAGCGGTTCCACCCCGCTTTCGGGCAGGGCAAAGGACCAGAAATCGCCTATCTGCCTGGCATCGGCTGGCAGGGCCGCGCGCCAGGCACCGTCGCGCCGCCGCGTTTCCAGCCGCACCTGTGCCGGGATGCGATCCCGCGCGGTCTCCACGCTGCCGGCATAGGGCACGCGGCCCCCGGCGATGATGGCGATGCCTTCGCACATCCGTTCGGCATGGGCGATGACGTGGGTGGAGAAGATGACGGTCGTGCCCCGGTCGGCAAGGCCGCGGATCAGCACCTCCAGCTTGCCCTGGTTGATCGCGTCAAGGCCGCTGAACGGCTCGTCGAACACCACCAGCCGCGGCTCGTGCACCAGCGTGCCGAGCAGCTGGACGGTCTGCGCCATGCCCTTGGAAAGCTGGCGGATCTGCCGGTCGATGGCGTGGCCCAGGCCGTGTTCTTCCATCAGCGCCTTGCCCCGCGCCCGGCCCGTGGCCAGCGGCAGGCCGCGCAGCGCACCCATGAAGGCGATCGCCTCGTAACTCTTCATCGACGGATAGAGCCCGCGTTCCTCGGGCAGGTAGCCGATCAGCCGGGCGACATCCTGCGGATCGTCCGCGCCGAGCACGCGGCGGGTGCCGGCATCGGGGTCGATGATGCCGAGCAGCATCCGCAAGGTCGTTGTCTTGCCCGCGCCGTTGGGGCCGAGCACGCCGTAGATCGCGCCTTCGGGAATGGCGAGGTCCACCCCGTCCACCGCCAGCGTGTCATCGAAGCGTTTGACCAGCCCGCGCGCCTCGATGGCGAAAGGGCGGGTATCCGCTGTGTGCAATTCGCCTGTCGCCATATCCATCCCGCCTCCGCTAGGGCTTAGGAATGAACGAGCGACTAGCGCAACATGGTTAATTCGCCCGCTACCCTGACGATCGAGGATCGCCTGAAGGCAAAAGCGCGCGAACTGGGGTTCGCCGCTGTCGGCATTGCGCCCGCCGCAGACGATGCGGTGCGCGCCGGGCGCCTGCACGATTGGCTGGGCGAAGGCTTCCACGGGTCGATGGGCTGGATGGAGGACCGCGCCGAAGTGCGGCAGGGCCCGCAGAGCATGTGGCCCGAGGCGAGGAGCGTCATCGCGCTGGGCATGAGCTACGCGCCCGCGATCGATCCGCTGGCGCCGGCCGAGGCCAGGATTTCGGTCTACGCCCAGGGCCGCGACTATCACGACGTGCTGAAAAAGGCCGCCAAGGCGCTGGCACGGTGGCTGGTGGACGCGGTGCCGGGGGTGCAGCTCAAGGTCTTTACCGATACCGCGCCGGTGATGGAAAAGCCGCTGGGCGAGGCGGCGGGGCTGGGCTGGCAGGGCAAGCATACCAACCTGGTCAGCCGCGAACACGGCAGCTGGCTGTTCCTGGCGGCGATCTACACCACGCTGGATCTTGCGCCCGACGCGCCGCATGCCGACCGCTGCGGAAGCTGCCGCCAGTGCCAGGATGCCTGCCCGACCGATGCCTTTCCCGCGCCCTACCGCCTCGATGCGCGGCGCTGCATTTCCTACCTTACCATCGAGCACAAGGGGCCGATCCCGCACGAATTTCGCGAGGCGATGGGGGCCCGCATCTACGGCTGCGACGATTGCCTGGCGGTATGCCCGTGGAACAAGTTCGCCGACACCGCCGCACGCCACGCCGCCTTCGTGCCGCGCGAGGAGCTGCTCGCCCCGAACCTGGCCGAATTGCTGGCGCTGGACGATGCGGGCTTCCGGGCCAAATTCTCCGGCTCACCCATCAAGCGGATCGGGCGGGACCGGTTCGTGCGCAACTGCCTGATCGCGGCGGGCAACGCGGGCGACCCGGCCCTCGCCGGGCAGGTCGAGGCGCTGACGGGTGATCCCGACCCTGTCGTGGCGGAGGCGGCACGCTGGGCGCTGGGGCGAATCCCGGTCGGCGACTAGCCGACCGCAAGGGCAGGCGCCCGCCCGCAACGGGCACGCAGCGAAGCGGAGTGCGTCTGGCGAGGGAAGCGAAGCTGAACGGGCAAAGCCCGGACACCGGCCCGCGGAGGCGGGCTCGCAAACAAATTACAGCAAGTCCTTGAGCGGCACCTCGGCATCCGCCAGCAGTTCGGGCGCAACCGTGGCGCGTGCCTCGATCAGCTTGCGGCCCTGGACATAGTCCTTCGTGCGATTGACGGCGTCTATCGCGATCAGGCGCCCGTCCTTCAGGTAGAGCACCGAAAAGCTCCGGCTTTCCGGCTCGCCGCGCAGCACGGTGGCATCGTGGCCGGTGGAAATGCCCGCGGTCTGCAGCTTGAGGTCGTACTGGTTCGACCAGAACCACGGGAAGGCTTCGTAAGGCTGCGGATCGCCACAGATCGCCCGCGCCACGGTGGTCGCCATGTCATGCGCGTTCTGCACGCTTTCCAGCCGGATAACCGCGCCGTCCGCCCAGATGTTGGCATGGGCGGCGCAATCGCCGATGGCGTAGACGTCGTCGAGGTTGGTGCGGCAGATGTCGGTCACGTCGAGCCCGTTGGACCCGGCGGCGCCCGCCGCCATCAGGGTGCCCACCGAAGGCACGATGCCGATGCCGACGATCACGCCGTCACAGGGCAGTTCCTCCCCGTCTTCGAGCACCACGGCGGTGACGCGGTCCTCCCCCGCCAGCCGATCGACCGCGGCACCGGTGCGCACGTCGACGCCGTGGGCGCGGTGTTCGGCTTCGTAGAAGGCGGAAAGCTCCGGTCCGGCCACGCGGTTCAGCACGCGCTCCTGCGCCTCCACGACCACTACTTCGCAGCCGAGCTTGGTGAGTGCGGCAGCCGCTTCCAGCCCGATATAGCCGCCGCCGACGACCACGAACCGGCGCGCGCCACCTTCGATTTCCGCCATCAGCGTATCGACGTCGCGCCTGTCGCGTACGGTATGGACGCCGGCCAGGTGACCCCCGGGGCACGACAGCCGCCGCGCATCGCCGCCGGTGGCCCAGATCAGGTGGCCGTATTCGATCGTGTCGCCGCCGCTGAGTTCGACCAACTTCATTTCGGGATCGACCCGGGTGACGCTGGTGCCCAGCCGCAATTCCACCGCGCGTTCGGCCCAGAACGCCTCGGGCCGGATCATGATTCGCTCGAACGGCTTGTCGCCCGAAAGATAATCCTTGGAGAGCGGGGGGCGCTCATAGGGCGGGTTGGCGTCGCGGCCGATCATGGCGATCGAACCGGCGAAGCCTTGCTGGCGCAGCGCGATGGCGGCCTGCGCACCGCCGTGCCCGGTGCCTACGATGACGACGTCGAAGCGGTTCATGGCCGCCACGGCTGACCCGAAAGTGGTGCTCGCGTCAAGCGGCCACCCCCTTTCGGTCACCATGGCCGGTTGCGCCAAAGGCACTCAGCCCTGGCCCTGCCCCTGCAGCAGATTGCGCGCCTGGCTGGCGATTTGTGCCAGCATCGCGGGCGCTACCGGCGTTGCCGCCTGCGCCCGCGCGATCATCCGGCGGAACTGGGCGATCGTGCCCGTATGCCGGGCCGCCCAGGTGCCGATCAGGGCCTGCGGATCGCCTGCATCCTTGCCGCGCTTGCGGGCAAGACCACGCAGGAAATCGAACCGCATCTGTTGGAAATCGCGGGCAAGACCCGACACCAGCAGCCGTTCCCACGGATCGGCGGGGTTCATGATCGCGGCCCGCGATTGCGCCCAGTCGATGCCCAGCAGCGTGCCCAGATCGACAAAGGCGTGGGCCAGCGCCACGGGCTTGATGCCGGTTTCGCTTGCCAGTCGCGACAGGCCGATGGCACCGTCCACCGCGAACAGCCGCGCGACCATCTGGGCGTGCTCCTCGCTCGCGCCCTCTGCCGTCATGCGCGCGGCAATGGCGTCGACATGGGCGCGCGCCTCGTCGCCCAGCAGCGTCTCCACCTGTTCGTCCAGCTTGGCCACCATCGGCCCGATCTGGTCCTGCAAGGCGGCCGGTGAAACCTCGCCGTCGCCTGCGCGCAGCAGATCGGCCACATGCCCGCGAAGGGCCAGCGCAGCCTGGTCGAACAGCATCAGCCGCGCGGTTTCAGGCATCGTTGCGGTGTCGAGCGTTTCCCACACAGCATCCATGCCCAGCAGCGCAGTTGCCGCCACGAAGGCCGAGCCGACGGCGGCGAGACCCTCGCCCTCCTCTTCGGCCAGTTCGAACGGATGGATCATGCCCATGCGGTTGACCAGCTTGTTGGCAACCACGGTGCCGACGATCTCGGGCCGCAGGCGATGGCTGAGCAACTGCGCCTTGTATGTGTCACGCATCTGCGGCGGAAAATCGCCAAGCACCAGCGCATCGGCCGCCGGGTCTGCCGGCAGCTTGCCGCGTTCGACCGCGTCCTGAATCACCAGCTTGGAGTGCGACAGCAGGACGGCGAGTTCGGGCCGTGTCAGGCCATGACCGTCGGCGGCGCGCCGGGCGAGGCCTTCGCCGTCGGCCAACCCTTCGTTGGCACGATCCAGCCCGCCCATCTCCTCGAGCATTTCGATCAGCCGCGCCTGCGCGCCGACGGAGCGCGCGCCGCCCTGTTCGGCGATCGACAGCGCGAGCGCCTGCAGGCGGTTGTCTTCGAGCACCAGCGCGGCGACGTCCTCGGTCATCTCGGCGAGCAGGGCATTGCGCCGCTCCTCGCTGAGGCGTCCGGCGCGGCGTGCGGCGGTGAGCGCGATCTTGATGTTGACCTCGTTGTCAGAACAGTCGACGCCCGCCGAATTGTCGATGAAGTCGGTGTTCACCCGGCCGCCACCCAGCGCGAACTCGACCCGGCCCGCCTGGGTCAGGCCAAGGTTCGCACCCTCGCCGATCACCTTGGCGCGCAGGTCGTTGCCGTTGATGCGCAGGCCATCGTTCGCCGGATCGCCGACATCGGCGTTACTCTCGTGCGTGGCCTTGATGTAGGTGCCAATGCCGCCGAACCAGACGAGGTCGACAGGACTCTTCAGGATAAGGCGGATGAGGCCGTCGGGATCGAGTGCGCCGTCCTTGAGGTCGCCCTCCTCGATGCCCAGCGCGGCCATCGCCTCGCTCGACAGCTCGATCCGCTTGGCCGTGCGCGGGATGATCGCCCCGCCCTTGGACAGCAGGCTTTCCTTGTAGTCGGCCCAGCTCGACCGTTCGAGCCCGAACAGGCGATTGCGTTCCTTCCAGCTCTTCGCGGCATCGGGATCGGGATCGATGAAGATATGCCGGTGATCGAAGGCGGCGACCAGGCGGATGGCTTTCGACAGCAGCATGCCGTTGCCGAACACGTCGCCCGACATGTCACCGCAGCCCACAACGCGCACCGGATCGGTCTGCACGTCCACGCCCATTTCCAGGAAGTGGCGCTGCACGCAGACCCAGGCGCCGCGCGCGGTAATGCCCATGGCCTTGTGGTCGTAACCGTTGGATCCGCCGCTGGCAAAGGCATCGCCCAGCCAGAAGTCGTGCGCGATGGCGATGGCGTTGGCCGTGTCGGAAAAGGTCGAGGTGCCCTTGTCGGCGGCGACCACGAAATAGGGATCCTCCCCATCGCGGATGACCACGTCCTCGGGATGCACCACCTTGTCGTCGACGAGGTTGTCGGTCACCGACAGCAGGGTGCGGATGAAAAGCTTGTAGCTTTCCTTGCCTTCCGCGAACCAGGCGTCGCGATCGATCGCCGGGTTGGGCAGCCGCTTGGGATAGAAACCGCCCTTCGCGCCGGTGGGCACGATCACGGCGTTCTTGACCTTTTGCGCTTTCATCAGGCCGAGGATCTCGGTGCGGAAGTCGTCGCGCCGGTCGGACCAGCGCAGGCCGCCGCGGGCCACCGGCCCGGCGCGCAGGTGGATGCCTTCCACCCGCCGCGAATAGACCCAGATCTCCCGCCACGGAACGGGCTTGGGCAGGCCGGGGACGAGGGTGCTGTCAAACTTGAAGGCCAGCGCTTCGTTGCCCGCGGGCGCGAAGGCGTTGGTCCTGAGTACCGCGCGCAGCGTATCCCAGTACCGGCGCAGCAGCCGATCGTCGTTGATGGCGACCACGTCGGCCAGGCCGGCGCGGATATCGCCTTCGACGCGGGCGATTTCCCCGGCCCGGTCGCCGTCGAAAGCGGGATCGTGCATCGCGCGCAGCAGCGCGATCAGGCCGCGCGTCACCTTGGGCGCGCCGGCCAGTGCATCGACCACGGTGTAGATGGTAAAGGCGATCGCCGACTGGCGCAGGTAGCGGTAGAAGGCGCGCAGCCAGTCCGCTTCCTGCGATACCAGCGCCGACATCACGATCAGGCGGTTGAACACGTCGTCCTCGGCGCGTTCGTTGAGCACGGCGGTGATCGCGTGTTCGATCGCCTCGCTGCGTTCCAGCAGGTCGCCCGCGGCGATGCCAGTGGGCAGGGCGAGGATGAAATCGTGGATGGTGCCCTTGTCCTCTGTCTCGAGGGTGGTGGGCACCTCGGAAAGGACCTTGAAGCCGAAGTTCTCCAGCGCGGGCACCGCATCGGACAATGGCAGCGAACCGCGGTGCTGGTACACCTTCAGCCGCAGCTGGCCGACCTCGTCCTTGTCCGACAGGTACAGGCGCGCATCGCGGCCCGCGCCATCGTCCTCGGCATTGGCGGAGAGATGCCGCATGCGGCCGATGTCTATCGCGGCCTCGGCCGGGCCGTAGGTGGCGCGATAGTAAGCCGGAAAGGCGCTGGCATAGCGCGCGGTCAGCGTGACAGCGCGGCTTTCGTCCTCGCTCGCGGCCAGGGCTTCCTCCACCGCGTCGTTCCAGCCGCGCAGCATCTCGCCCAGCGCCCGGTCGATGGCGGGGGTGTCAGGCTCGCCCTTCTTGCCGCGGTAATCCATCACGTAGCGCAGCAGCGCCAGGTTGCCGCCTTCGATGGAGAGGCTCCAGTCGAGCGTGCTGGCGCCCGTGTGCTCTTCCAGAAGGTCCTGCACGCTGAGTCGCACCTGCGTGTTCATCATGTCGCGCGGCAGCCAGACGAAGCCGAAGACGTGGCGGCCGAGCGGGGCGGTGATCAGCGTCGCGCGCGGGCGCGGGCGATCGTCCAAGCCCATCATGGCGATGGCGACGCGGGTGATGTCCTCTTGCGAGAAGCTGATCATCAGATCGTGCGGCAGGGTGGTGAGCGCATGCACCAGCGACTTGTAGTCGTGGCTGCCTGGCTCGAAATCCATCCGCTCCATGATCGCCTTCAGTTGCTGGCGCAGCACCGGCACGGTTTCGGGCGGAGAGACGAGCGCGGCGCTGGTCCAGATGCCGGCGTGGATCGACAGCGCGGACACGCGCCCATCCTCGAACAACGGCACGATGAACAGGTCGAGCGGTACGCGGCGGTGGACCTTGCTCAGGCGATTGGCCTTGATGATCAGCGGCACCTTGCCGGGCGCGCCCTTGCTCTTTGCGCCATTGCCGTCGAACCAGGCAAAGGCCCGCTTGTAGGCATCTTCGGCCAGCAGGTCGGACGTGGAGGCGCGGCAAATGCCCATGGCTTTCGTCTGCTTGCCCTCGCGGGTGCGGATGACGTGGCCAAGCTGGGTCATCATGCCGCCGGCCAGCCAGCGCAGCAGCGCGGCGCCTTCAGAATCGGACAGGCGATCCGCATCGGCTTCCAGCGCGGTGCGCATCGGTGCCCAGTCGGCCACGGCGGCGCGCACGTCCTCGATCGCGGCGGACAGTTCCTTTTCCAGCGCCCGCCGTTCGCGCGCATCGACCCGCGCGGTCTCGATATAGATCCAGCTTTCCTTCTTCTCGCCGGTATCGCCCTGCGGCAGGTCGGCGATCGCGCCGTTCTTGCGCCGCACGGGCAGCATCGGATGGACCAGCACCTGGATGGAAAGCCCGCGCGCGGCCATGGTGGCGGCGATCGAATCGACCAGGAACGGCATGTCCTTGTTGATCACGGCAATGCGCATGAACCGGCGACCCTCGGCCGCCGACTGGACGAGAATGGAGGACTGCCCCTCCTCGCGCTGACGGGCCGCTTCGATCACGAAGGCGGTGGCCTCGTCCAGCGCATGGCCCTCCAGCGGGGGCTCGCCCGGCAGGATCGAATCGCGGATGCGTTCGCGCAGGGTCTCGGCAAAGCCGCGTTCCTTGCGGCTGAGTTGGGCGAATGCGCTCTTCGCGCGGGGCTTCGTAGCCATGGCCAGCACTGTCCTTTGTCGCGGCCCGAAAAGGCGGGCCGTCTCCTCGCAACTCGTGAACCCTAGCAGCGAGTGCCCGCGCCGGAAGTTCCCCCACGGCCATATCGTCGGCCCCGGATCATTGCCACTTCAAAAGTTACAACGGTAACTAACGGGCCGAGGCGAGAGCATCCATCGTCAGGTCGAGCGACCGCTGGCGCGCTTCGGGATCGAAGGTGGCGCCGGCACAGATGATCTCGTCTGCGCGGGTCCGGCGCACGAAGGCCTCGATCTTTGTGCGGACCGTGGCGGGGGAGCCGACCGCGCGGGCCTCGTCCATGCCCTCGATCATCGCCCGCGCCTCGGGCGGCAGGTTCTCGCGGTAGTCGCGCACCGGCGGCGGCAGCTTGCCCGGGTCGCCGGTGCGCAACGCGACGAAGGCCTGGTCCTGGCTCGACCCGAGATAGCGCGCCTCCTCGTCGGTATCCGCCGCCAGCACGCCCATTGCCGCCATCACGTGCGGTTTGTCGAGCGTCGCGGAAGGGCGGAACTCGGCGCGGTAGGTTTCCAGTGCGGCGTCCAGATGTCGCGGGGCGAAGTGGCTGGCAAAGGCATAGGGCAGGCCCAGCCGGGCGGCGAGCTGCGCGCCGAACAGGCTGGAGCCGAGCATCCACAGCTCGACCTTTGCGCCCAGACCCGGCGTGGCCACGATCGGCAGGTCGAGATCGCCGGTCAGCAGGGCCCGCAGTTCGACCACGTCCTGCGGGAAATATTCCGCCGCCCGGTGCAGGTCCTTGCGCAGCGCCTGCGCGATGATCGGCGCGGACCCCGGCGCGCGGCCGAGGCCCAGATCGACCCGTCCCGGAAACAGCGCGTCCAGCGCGCCGAACTGCTCGGCGATCACGAACGGGTTGTGGTTGGGCAGCATGATCCCGCCCGAACCGATGCGGATGGTGTTCGTCACGTGGCCGATGTGCGAAAGGATGACGGCGGCCGGCCCGCCCGCGATGCCCACGCTGGCATGGTGCTCGGCCACCCAGAAGCGCTTGTAGCCGGCGCGTTCGGCCACCTGCGCCAGCGTGCCGGCCTCGGCGATGGCCTCGGCGACCCCGCTGCCCTGGCGCACGGGGACGAGGTCGAGGATGGAAAGATCGGTCATAGGGTCTCCAGCGTATGCAGCAGCAGGTCCACGTCGCTTGCGCGGCTCAGGCGATGGTCGCCGCCCTTCACCAGCGTCACCTGCACGTCCCGGCTGGCGAGCGCGGCGGCGAGGCGCAGCGATGTAGCGGGCGGTACGTCCGTATCGTCCTGCCCGTGGAGCAGGCGGACAGGGCAGGTCAGCGCGATGGGCGCACCGAGCAGGCGGTTCGCCTCCGCGTCGTGCCAGAACTTCGCATGGGTGGGCACGGGATCGTAGCCGTAGTGGCTGTCCTCGAAGATCGTCTCGCCGGATCGCAGCTTCGCCTTTTGCGCCTCGTCAAAGCCCCAGTCTGAAAAGTCGGGCGCGGCGGCCACGCCGACGAGCGCCTGCAGCCGGTCTCCAAGCGCGAGCCCGACGAGCAGCATCAGCCACCCGCCCATCGACGAACCGATCAGCACCACGCCCTCGCTCGCCACGTGCGCCGCGATCAGGGCGAGAACCTCGTCCCGCCAGCGCGACAGGGTGCCCGCGGCAAAATCGCCCGAGCTTGCCCCGCAGCCCGAATAGTCGAGCAGCAGGCACTCGCGCCCGTGCGCCTCGGCCCAGTCGAACACCGCGGTCGCCTTGCCGCCGGCCATGTCGGACAGGTAGCCGGGCAGGAACACCAGCGCCGGGCCCTTGCCGGGCCTGTGGCGACAGGCGATGGATTCGCCGTCGATGTCGAAGGTGTCGGTCATCCGCTCCAGATGGGCGCTGAGCGCCGGGCTGCAAGCCGGATTGCACGCGCGCGCCAGTGGCACTAGGTGGCGGGACATGACGGAACTCCTCAAGATCAGCCTGCCCGACGGTTCCTTGCGCGAGATGGCGCGCGGCTCCACCCCCGCCGATGTCGCCGCCGCGATCGGCCCCGGCCTCGCCAAGGCCGCGCTTGCCGCGCGCGTGAATGGAGAGCTGCGCGACCTCAACCGGCCCTTTGATGGCGATGCCGAACTGGCGCTGGTAACGCTGCGAGACGAAGCCGACGCGCTGGAACTGGTGCGCCACGATTTCGCCCACGTGCTGGCCGAGGCGGTGCAGGCGCTGTGGCCGGGCACGCAGATCACCTTTGGCCCGGCGACCGACGACGGGTTCTATTACGACGTGAAGGCGCCGGACGACCGCGAGCCGTTCTCGATCGACGACCTGCCCGCCATCGAGGAGGAGATGCGCCGCATCATCCGCGCCGACAAGCCGCTGGTGCGCGAGGTGTGGAACCGCGAGGACCTGATCGCCCGCTGGCAGCAGAACGGCGAGACGTTCAAGGCGGAATGGGCCGCCGAACTGCCCGAGGGCGAGGAACTGACGGTCTACCACTCGGGCAGTCCGGGCGAAGAGGGAAGCTGGCTCGACATGTGCCGCGGGCCGCATCTTGCCAGCACCGGCAAGCTCGACCCCGCCGCATTCAAGCTGATGCGCGTCGCCGGGGCCTATTGGCGTGGCGACCAGGCGAACGCGCAGCTGACCCGCATCTACGGCACCGGCTGGCTGAACAAGAAGCAGCTCGACGCGCACCTCACCCGGCTGGAGGAAGCCGCCAGGCGCGACCACCGCAAGCTGGGCCGCGAGATGGACCTGTTCCACCTGGCCGAGGAGGCGCACGGCAGCGTGTTCTGGCATCCCAAGGGCTTTCGCATCTGGCGCGAGCTGGAGGCCTACATGCGCCGCCGCATGGACGCCGGCGGCTATCGCGAGATCAAGACGCCGCAGCTGATGGACGTGAAGCAGTGGGAGCGTTCGGGCCACTGGGGCAAGTATGCCGAGAACATGTTCGCCGTGCCCGACATCGTGCCTGATGTCA
The DNA here is from genome assembly GCF_009827335.1 of Aurantiacibacter arachoides. Lineage (GTDB taxonomy): Bacteria > Pseudomonadota > Alphaproteobacteria > Sphingomonadales > Sphingomonadaceae > Alteraurantiacibacter > Alteraurantiacibacter arachoides. The sequence continues at coordinate 2,920,403 of NZ_WTYH01000001.1, forward strand.
CCGAGGACAGCGGCGTGGCCGCGCCCCGGGTGGCGCCCGACGCGGACTGGCTGGCGCTGAAGCCGATGAACTGCCCGGCGCACGTGCTCGTCTTCAAGCAGGGCACGACCAGTTACCGCGACCTGCCGATTCGCCTGGGCGAGATGGGCTGCTGCCATCGCAACGAACCGCATGGCGCGCTTCACGGCCTTATGCGCGTGCGCCAGTTCACGCAGGACGACGCGCATATCTTCGCCCGCGAGGACCAGGTGGTGGCGGAAGTGCGCGCCTTTTGCCAGCTGGCGGACAGCGTCTACCGGGACTTCGGTTTCTCCTACCACGTCAAGCTGGCGCTCCGCCCCGACAAGCGGTTCGGCAGCGATGCGGACTGGGACAAGGCCGAGCAGGAACTGCGCGACGCCGTGGCCGAGGCGGGCATGGACAATGCCGACTTCGGTTGGGAGGAACTGCCCGGCGAAGGCGCATTCTACGCCCCCAAGCTGGAATGGCACCTGACCGACGCGATCGGCCGCACCTGGCAGGTCGGCACGATCCAGGGGGACCGCGTGCTGCCCGACCGGCTCGATGCAAGCTACGTCGGCGAAGATGGCGAGAAGCACCGCCCGGTCATGCTCCACCGCGCGATCTTTGGCAGCTACGAACGCTTCATCGGCATCCTGATCGAACACTTCGCCGGTCGCCTGCCCATGTGGCTCGCCCCGGTACAGGCAGTGGTGGCGACGATCGTTTCCGATGCCGACGACTACGCCCGCGACGTGACGACGAAGCTGGCGGCGGCCGGCATCCGCGTCGAAAGCGATCTTCGTAACGAGAAGATCAACTACAAGGTGCGCGAACACAGCCACGCCAAGGTCCCGCACCTGCTGGTGGTGGGCAAGCGTGAGGCCGAGGAAGGCACCGTCGCGGTCCGCACGCTGGGCGAACAGCATCAGCGGGTCATGCCGCTGGAGGACGCCATCGCCATGCTCCGCGCGGGAGCAACACCGCCCGACTTGCGTTGATCCCGGCAACCCGGAGAGACCGCATGAGAAAGCCCCTGTTCCTGCTGACCGCCGCCACGCTGGCGCTCGCCGCCTGTTCCGATGGCGAACCCTCGACCGCCCCCGAAAGCGAGGCCTCGCAGGAAGGCATGGCCGGGATGGACAGCATGGAGGGCATGACGCCCGCCCAGCAGGCCTACATGCGCGCCATGACCGAGATGCACGAGGCGATGGGCGCGCCTGCCGCCGACCCCGATCTCGCCTTCATGCAGGGGATGCGTGAACATCATCGCGGTGCGATCGCCATGAGCGAGGTGATCTTGCAGTACGGCGCGGACGAGGAAGCCAAGGCGCTGGCCCGGCAGGTTATCGAGGAACAGAGCGCCGAACTCGCGGAGATCGATGCGTGGCTGGCGGCTAACGCAGGCGGCGTATCCACCGGCACTGCGGCCGCTGCGGATGCCTCTGCCGGCAACACGTCTCCGCCCCCCGCACGGTCAATCAGCGTTCCGCAAGCGGCTCGGAGCCAGGGTGCGGCCGCACCATCCACACCAACCCCGACGCCGAGCGAAACGCCCGAGGGCGATGCCCACATGATGGATCATTCGGGAATGGACCACGGCGGGAACTGACCGTTCCTGCCGGGTGGAAAGACCTAGAGCGGCAGGATCTGGCCCGCGGCGATCAGCGCCAGCGCGCAGCCGGCAACCACGGTGACGCGCAGCGCCTCCAGCGGATTGGCGGAAAGTTCACGGGTGAGGGCGACAGCCTTGGCCATGCCCAAGATTGTCTGCCCAAAATCCTAACAAATCGTTAACACGGCTCTGCGTGCGCCTTGGGCACGTGCTGGCTGGCGCAGTGGAAACTGCCGCCGCCCGTCAGCACCGCATCGGCGCGGATGCCGACGGCGACGCGGCCGGGGAAGAGGGCGCCGATGGCCGCGACGGCATCCTCGTCGTGGTGCGAGCCGTAGGTCGGCACCACGACCACGTCGTTGCACACCGCCCAGTTCATGTAACTCGCGGGTTCCACCTCATCCCCTTCGCCCATCCAGCCGGGGGAGGGGACGTCGTGGACCGTCAGCCCGAAATCGCGGGCGCGGGCGCGGGCATCGGCGTAGACCGCGGCGTTGGGATCGTCCGCACCGCTCGCCATGGGAATGGCAATGGCGTTCTCGCCCACCAGCCGCGCGAGGTTGTCGACATGGCCATCGGTGTGATCGCCCAGCAGGCCGTCGCCTAGCCACACCACCCGCTCGAAGCCGAGGTCGCGCTGGAGGTTCGCCCAGATCGCCTCGCGGCTGAGCGAGGGATTGCGGTTGGGATTGAGCAGGCACTGCTCGGTGGTGACGAGCAACCCCGTCCCGTCGGTCTCCAGCGCGCCGCCCTCGAGGACCCAGTCGGCCTTGGCATAGTCCAGCCCGCCCGCCGCGGCGAGCGATTCGCCCGTTTCCCGGTCGCCTTCGAGCAGGTACTTGTCGCCCCAGCCGTTGAAGCGGAAGCCCTGCGCGCGGCGCTTGCCGCCTTCGCCCAGCACCACCAGCGGCCCGGTATCGCGGATCCAGATGTCGCCATAGGGATGGCGCTCGAACTGGACATTGCCCGAAACGAGATCCCTCGCCCGCATCTCGGCGGCGGCATCGCGCACCACCATGCGCACCTGCTGGCCGGTCTCGGCAACGGCATTTGCAAAGGCAGCCATCGCTTCCTGCGCGGGAACGAGGTTGTCTTCCCACAGGTCGGCATGGGCGGGAAAGCCGATCCAGATCCACTCCTGCTCGGCCCACTCGGCGGGCATCCTGAAACCCGTCATGTCAGCACCCGCGCGTCGAGGCGGCGCAGGCTGATTCGCGTGCCTCGCGGAACTCGTCGCCCTCGTACCATTCGGGCCAGTCGCGGTTGTTCCCCAGGTTCCGGGCAAGGCGGTAGTAGAGGTCGAGGTCCTGCATCAGGCCCGACCAGTCCCAGGCGGGATCGTATTCGTCGCCCGGCGCGTGGTAGGCATTGGCGCGGTAGGCCGCTTCCGCCGCCTGCCCCGCCGCGGTGCCGCCGGTGACGAGGTCGAGGCCCGATTTCACGTAGAACATCGGCACCCCGCGCTTCGCCATGGGGAAGTGGTCGGAACGGTAGTAATACCCGGCTTCCGGGTTGGGATCGGGCGAGGACACGCGCCCCTGCACCGCAAGCACGCTGGCGAGATAGGCGTCGAGCTCGCTCTTGCCCGCGCCCCGCGCCACCACGTCGCGCGATTCCCCGCGCACCGCGATGCCGTCCATGTTGATGCCCGCCACCGTCTGCGCCAGCGGCAGTACGGGGTTCGCGCCGTAATATTCCGCGCCCAGCAGGCCGGATTCCTCGGCCGTCACTGCCAGGAACACCTGCGAACGCTCGGTCGGCCCGGCGGCGGCGTGCGCTTCAGCCAGCGCGACGAGGGCGCCGGTGCCGGTGGCATTGTCCACCGCGCCATTGCAGATCGGATCCGCCTCGCCCTCCGCACAGACGCCGAGGTGATCCCAGTGCGCCGTGTGCAGCACGTATTCGTCCGGTCGGCTGCGACCCGGCAGCATGGCGATCACGTTGTTCGAGGTGAACCGGCGCACCGTGTTGTCGAACCGGGTGGAGGCGCGCTGGCCCAGCGACACGGCACGAAAGCCCGGACGGCTGGCGGCGGCGGCCATTTCGGCCATGTCCATGCCCGCACCCGCAAAGATGGCGCGCGCCGTATCCTGCTGCACCCAGCCGTTTATCACTGTCTGCTGCGCTGCGGATGCCCCGGTATCGGCATAGGCCTGCGTGCCCGACCAGCTCGTCTCCACCACGTTCCAGCCGTAGCTGGCGGCGAAATCCTCGTGCACGATCAGCGCGCCCGCGGCACCCTGCCGGGCGGCTTCCTCGAACTTGTAGGTCCAGCGCCCGTAATAGGTCATCGCCCGGCCGCCGAACGGACCGTCCAGCCCCTCGCTGGCGTAATCGGGATCGTTGACCAGGATCAGCGCGACCTTGCCGCGCATGTCGACGCCTGCGTAATCGTTCCACCTGCGCTCGGGCGCGTTGATGCCGTAGCCCACGAACACCAAGTCGCTCGCGTCGAGCCGCGTCTCGGCCACCGGGCGATAGCTGACGCCCACCCAGTCCTCGCCATGGGCGAACTGGCGATCGCCCACGGTCAGCGGCGCGAAGTCGCTGCCGGTGATGTTGATCAGCGGCACTTCCTGCACCCAGCTGCCGTTGTTGCCCGGTTGCAGCCCGGCGGCACGGAACCGCTCGACGAGGTAGGCGATCGTCGCCGCCTCGCCCTGCGTGCCGGGCATCCGTCCCTCGAAAGCGTCGGAGGAGAGCGTGCGCACCGCTTCCTGCATGGTTTGCAGCGAAATCCGCGGCTCGGTCTCTGCCGGCGTGGTGGTGGCGCAGGCAGCAAGGCCGAACAGGGCGGTGCCAAGCAACGCAGTGCCAAGCAATGCGGGGGGGGCGAGTGTGCGGATCATGCGGGCGAACCTCTCTCTGGCTTTAGGAGCCTGTGGCATTGCACCGCGCACACAGCAAGTGCAGGACCGTGTGAATGATGGCGGACTGGACATCGGCGATTGGCCGCGCGCGGGCGCATTCGCCGTTCCTGCGCCTCGCGCTCGAGCGGCGGCCTGAACTGGCCGAACTGCTGGCGGCGGGGCAGGGGGAGGCGGCGCTGTCCCTGGCCCGGGCGAGCGGCGAGGGGTCCGACGACGCGGCACTGGCGCTGCGGCGCGAACGCCTGGCGCTGGCGCTGGTGCTGGCGGTGGGCGACCTCGCCGGCGCCTTCGGGCTGGCGCAGGTGATGCAGGCGCTGTCCGATTTCGCCGACCGGGCACTCGATACCGCCATGCTGGCCGCCGTGCGCCGGCGGGTGGAGGGGGCGGACACCGCGGGTTTCATCGGCCTCGCCCTGGGCAAGCAGGGCGCGCACGAGCTCAATTACAGCTCCGACATCGATCCGATCCTGCTCTACCACCCGGACCTCATCGCCCGGCGAGAGCGCGACGAGCCGGGCGAGGCGGCGCAGCGTTACGCGCGCCAGCTGGTGGAAATGCTTTCCCAGCCGACGGGCGAGGGCTACGTGCTGCGCGTCGACCTGCGGCTGCGCCCGGCCAGCGAGGTCAGCCCGCTGGCCATTCCGGTGGGTGGCGCGATCTCGCATTACGAAAGTTCGGCGCTGGCATGGGAGCGCGCCGCCTTTATTCGCGCCCGCGCCGCGGCAGGCGACCTTGCGGCAGGCGCGGCGTTTCTCGACGACATTCGCCCTTTCGTCTGGCGCAAGAGCCTGGACTTCACTGCCATCGAGGAAATCCGCCGCCTCACCGCGCGCATCCGCCAGTCCTATCGCGGTCCTCAGGTGCCGGGGCCGGGCTTCGACGTGAAGAAGGGGCGCGGCGGCATCCGCGAGATCGAGTTCTACGCCCAGACGCACCAGTTGATCTTCGGCGGGCGCAACCCGGCACTGCGGGTGCGCGGCACGCGCGCGGCGCTCGATGCGCTGGCCGGCGCGGGGGTCATCGCGGCAGATGACGCGCGGATCCTGGGCGCGAGCTATGACCGGCTGCGCATCATCGAGCACCGGTTGCAGATGGTCGACGACCGGCAGACGCACCAGCTTCCCGCCGGTGCGGAGGCGATAGACGGGGTGGCGCGGCTGGACGGGCTGGCCGACGGCGCGGCGCTGGTGGGCGAACTGACGGACATCTGCGGCGCGGTGGCAGCGCGTTATGACGATCTGCTGGGCGAGGACGCTGCCCCGCCGGTGCAAATCACCGTGCCAGACGCCTTTCGCGAACGGTTCGACGCGCGCGACCGGCACTGGCGCGAAAGCTACCGCGCGCTGCGCAGTGCAGAGGCGCGCAAGGCCTTTGCCGCCATGCGGGTCGACCTGTTGCAGGCGCTTGGCGATGCGCCCGACCCCGACCGGGCGCTGGCACGGTGGGAGACCTTGCTCGAACGCCTGCCCACCGCCATCAACCTGTTCCGCCTGTTCGAGGAGCGGCCCGGGCTGCTGCAACGCGTGCTCGCCATCCTTACCCTGGCCCAGCCGCTGGCCGATGCGCTGGCGCGGCGGCCCGAACTGCTCGACCGCCTGTTCGATGCGAGCGGCGGCGACTTGCCGTGCGATGTCGTGGAACTGGTGGCGCGCATGGCGGTCGCCGAAAGCAGCGACTACGAGGCCGCGCTGGGGCGGCTGCGGCAGGTGGTGGGGGAGGAACGCTTCGCCCTCGGCGTGCAGCTGATCGAATGCCGCCACGATCCGCTCGCCGTGGCCGAGGGGTTGAGCCGCCTGGCCGAGGCTGCCGTGGCGACGGGTGCGGCGCTCGCCACGCGCGATTTCCGTCGCAATCACGGCGACATCGCCGATAGCGAGCTGGTCGTCTTGGGGCTCGGGCGGCTTGGCGGCGGGGCGCTCACCCACGCCTCGGACCTCGACGTGGTCTACCTGTTCACCGGCGAGATCGGCGTCGAATCCGACGGGCCCCGCCCACTGTCCTCGACGCTGTATTACAACCGCCTCGCCACCCGCGTCACCGCGGCGCTCAGCGTGCCGACTGCCGAGGGCGCGCTGTACGAGATCGACACGCGGCTGCGGCCACAGGGCCAGCAGGGGCCGCTGGCCGTCAGCTTCACCGCCTTCGAAAAGTATCAGCGCGAGGATGCCTGGACCTGGGAACACATGGCGCTTGCCCGGGCCCGTCCGCTCACCGGATCGCCGCCCGCCCGCGCCGCGCTGGAAGCAATCATTGCCGATGTCCTGGGCACGCCCCGCGATCCCGAGACCCTGCGCGCCGACGTGCTCAAGATGCGCGGCGACATGCTTGCCGCCAAGCCGCCGGTCGGCCCGCTCGACGTGAAGCTGCTGCGCGGTGGCCTCGTCGATTCGGAGTTTCTCGTCCATTACCTGCAATTGCGCGATGGCGTGGGACTGGATCCGGCGCTGGAAAGGGCCATCGCCGCGCAGGAGGAGGCCGGCCTGCTGCCCCCGGGCCACGGTGCGCGTCATCTGGCGCTCACCCGCTTCCTCGTCGCCGGGCGGCTGTTCGCACCCGATGGCAGCGACCCGCCCCCGGCCGCACGCCCGGTGCTCGCCCGCGTCTGCGGTCATGCCGATTACGACGCGCTCTTGCAGTCGCTGGTGGAGGCGCGGCAAGGCATCGCGGAGGCCTGGCGGCGCCATTTCGACGAACGACTGGAGATAGACCGATGACCACGCGACCCGAACCCGGTGACACGATGCCCGACGTGGCGATGGAACGCGCCGATGGCGGCACCGTCAAGCCATCCGATTTTCGCGGTCAGCCGCTGGTCGTGTTCTTCTACCCCAAGGATGACACGCCCGGCTGCACGACCGAGAATATCGGCTTCACCGCGCTGAAGGGCGCGTTCGACGAGGCGGGCGTTGCGCTGCTGGGCGTCAGCAAGGACCCGCCGGCAAAGCATGCGAAGTTCATCGCCAAGCACGATCTCGCCGCGCCGCTCGCTTCCGACCCGGCGGAAGGCGGATTGGCCGATGCGCTGGGCATCTGGGTGGATAAGCAGATGTACGGGCGCACCTACATGGGCATGGAACGCACCACCTATCTCGTGGATGCAGCCGGGGTGATCGTGCGCGTCTGGCGCAAGGTAAAGGTCAAGGGCCATGCCGCCGAGGTGTTGGCAGAGGCGCAAAAGGCGGTGCGCGATCGCTGACCTGTCGCAGGCCATCCGCGCCGCGCTGCTGACCGGCGACAAGCGCGGCAAGGTCATGGCCACGCGCGCGCTCGTGCGGGCGTGGAGAAAGGGCGATTTGCCGGACGGCTGGAGCGTGGCCATGCCCGATCGCCCGTGCTGGCCCGATGGTCTGAAGGTGCTCCCCGCGGCGCAGATGCCCAAGCGCGGGCGCGGCGGATCGCAGCAGGGCCGAATCGCGCTATGGCATTCCATCGCCCATATCGAATTCGTCGCCATCGACCTCGCGCTCGACATCGTGGGCCGATTCGGTGCGCAGATGGATCGCGGCTTCATCCGCGACTTTCTGCAAGTTGCCGCGGAGGAGGCCATGCACTTCGCCTTGATCGAGCGCCACCTCGCCACGATGGGCGCAGCCTACGGCGACCTGCCGGTGCATGACGGCCTGTGGCAGAGAGCCGAGGCAACGGCGCATGACGTTGCCGCACGGCTCGCGATCGTGCCAATGGTGCTGGAAGCGCGGGGGCTCGATGTGACGCCGGCGATGATCGAGCGGGTGGTGGCGCACGGCGATTCGCGTGGCGGACGGATCCTCACGCGCATTCTTGACGACGAAATCGGCCACGTCTCGACAGGGGCAAGACATTTTCGCCGCTGGTGCGCCGCGAACGGATTGGAGCCGGACAAATACTGGAAAACGTTGATCGGTTCCCATTTTCCGGGAACGATTCGTCCACCGTTCAACGACTCAGCGCGTCTCGCGTGCGGTCTGTCGCGAGAAGTCTACGCAAGCCTTGCTTGATTAACTTCTTCCCGGATACCCAATACTCACGAGACGGCGGGGGGTTCCGACCATCTCATAAAATTGTCTGTGCAACGGACCTTGGGGGGTCAGCTGTGCGGATCTGACGAGGGTGCCTCGGCACCCGGACGCAAGAAGGGATCATAATGCTCGTCAAGATCACCAGCCTACTCGCTGCGGGTGCCATCGCACTCGCCACGCCTGCCGCCGCCAACGAACTGCCCGCAACCGGCGCCATCGATGTCGAGCGTGTCGCTCCCGGTGGCAACGACGCGGAATTCGGCGAACTGTTCGCCAGCTGGGAATCGCTCGAAAATGGTGGCCGGGTCGCGACCAACGGCACGATCGTCGATGCGCCGCAGCGCCTCGCGGTATCGGTGCCTTCGCGGATGCCGATGAACGATCCGACGCTGACCAGCAGCTATGGCATGCGCAGCCACCCGGTGCTCGGCGGCCGCCGCCAGCACAACGGCGTCGATCTCGCCGCGCCGACCGGCACCCCGGTCTACGCCACCGCCGACGGCATCGTCGAAATGGCGCAGTGGTACAGCTCCTACGGCAACTACGTGCAGCTCGGCCACGGCGGCGACATGGAAACGCGCTATGCCCACCTTTCCAGCTACACCGTCAGCGCCGGTTCGCAGGTCCGCCAGGGTGACCTGATCGGTTACGTCGGCAGCACCGGCCGCTCGACCGGCCCGCACCTGCACTATGAAGTGCGCGTCGCCGGCGCCCCGGTCGATCCGCGCCCCTACATGATGGCCAACCTCGACACCGACAACGGCATCGATGCCGCCCGGGGTGGTCCCGAAGATTAAGTTTCCCTTGGACGGGATGTGAAAGAGGCGGGCCGTCGGGTCCGCCTTTTTTGTATCTGCGAAAGAAAGAAGGGAATCAGGCCCTGAGCAGCCGCTCTGCCATCGCCCGCACCTCTGCGCCCATGTCCTCGCGCGCCAGAGCCAGGGCCAGCGTGGCTTCCACGAACCCGACCTTGCTGCCGCAATCGTAACGGTCCCCCGCAAAGGTGACGGCGTGGAACGGCTGGGTGCCGATCATCCGCGCCATCGCGTCGGTCAGCTGGATTTCACCGCCGGCGCCCTTTTCCTGGTTTTCGAGCGTGCGCATAACCTCTGGCTGGAGAATGTAGCGGCCCGAGATGATCTTGTTCGATGGCGCCTCGGCCACCGGTGGTTTTTCGACCAGCCCACGCACTTCGGTCAGCGCGCCGCCGAAATTTTCAAGCGTCGCGCCCGGATCGATCACTCCGTAGCTGGAAACTTCCTCGCGCGGCACCTCGAGCACCGAGATCAGGTTGCCGCCGACTGCGTTATACGCCTCCACCATCTGCGCCATGCAGCCGGGCGTGCCGATCATCATCTCGTCCGGCAGGAGGATGGCAAAGGGCTCGTCACCCACGATGGCGCGGGCGCACCAGATGGCATGACCGAGGCCGAGCGGGACCTGCTGGCGCACGGTGATGATGTCGCCCGGCGTCGCGCGGGTGGCGTCCAGCGCGCTCATGTCCTTGCCGCGCGCGCTCATCGTCGCTTCAAGCTCGTAGGCCATGTCGAAATGCTCGACGATGGCGGTCTTGCCGCGCCCGGTGACGAAGATCATCTGCTCGATCCCGGCTTCCCGCGCCTCTTCCACCGCGTACTGGATCAGCGGACGATCGACGATCGGCAGCAGTTCCTTGGGAATCGCCTTGGTTGCGGGAAGGAATCGCGTGCCTAGTCCCGCGACGGGGAACACGGCTTTGCGGATTTTCTTGTGCGTCGTCATGCGCGGTAACTGGCTTGTGCAGCAGATGCGGTCAACCGGCATTCGCATGAGACCAAAGCCGGTCAATCGTTCGTCCGGCTGTGAACCTTTCCATGTCCAAACCGTTGTCGAGGCGAAGGGAATTACCACATGCTTTTGAAACTCGCCGCCCTCGGGGGCCTCGGCTACCTCGGATACCGCTATTACGAAAAGAACATTGGCCGCTCGCCTGCCGCCTATGCACAGGGAGAGACTGGCGTGCGCAATGCCGGCCCCGCCGCAATGCGCGACAAGCCCGATACCTGGGACAGTGTAAGCGAGGCGAGCGACGCGAGCTTCCCCGCCAGCGACGCTACCGCGAAATACTGACACTACGACCAAGCGATCGGGCGGCATCCTTCGGGATGCCGCCCTTTCTTCAGGTGCCGACGGCGCCGCTTTCCCAGAAGCGCCAGATACGCATCGCCAACTGGTCCAGATCGACATGGTGGCCTGCACCGGGCAGGCGCACCAGCGTAGCCCTGCCGCCAGACGCGCGTTCAAGTTCTTCAGCCGCGGCATAGGCGATCACCGTGTCCGCCGACCCGTGGATCAGCAGCACCGGCTCTGCCACACGCGCGATGGCGGCCACGTTGTCATAACGGTCTGCCAGTAGCGGGCGCGCGACCGCCGGGGCCTGGTCCGCCAGCCGGGTAAAGGCACCCAGCGTGGCCACGCCAGCGACCTCGTGCCGCGCCGCCAGTTCCAGCGCCATGGCCCCGCCAAGCGAGTGTCCGAACAGATAGACGCGCGCCTGCGGTGCCAGCCGCCGTGCCTCGGCCAGCCAGGCCTCGGCGTCGGCCATCAGGCCAGCCTCGCCCGGTTCGCCCGGATTGCCGCCGTAACCGCGATAGGAGGCGACGAGCACACCGTGCCCCCCGGCGCGCAGCGGCTCGGCCCGCGCCGCGCCGACCAGCTGGTTGTATCCGTTGCCGTGGAAGTAGACGACCACGGTGTCGTTGCCCCGTGCTGGTGCCCAGTAATATCCCTGCAGCGCCAGGCCGTCGCCGGTGGTCGCCAGGACCGATGACGGGGCTTCGCCAGCAAAGGTCACCGGCGTCTGTGCCACGGGGACGGGTTGATAGATGCGGTCGCGCATCAGGCCGGCACAGCCTGTGAGGGCAAGGCAGGCGGTGATCGCCGCGGCGTGTCGAATGATTCGCATGAAATTCCCCCTGTTCTTCTCAACAGGTTGCTTCTGCGCAGCTGAATCGCCGCTTTACTGCTCCGCCCGGTCGCGCAGTTCGGCCGTCAGCCAGAGCCGCACGGCGGTGGCGAGCCCCGGCGGGCGGTCCGCCTCCAGCCGCGCCGCATCCACCCGCGCGACCACGGCGTTCAGCGGCAGGCCCTCGCGCTGGGCGGCGCGCTGCAACAGGTCCCAGAACAGGGGCTCCAGACTGATCGAGGTCTTGTGGCCGGCGATCTCGACCGAGCGCTTGACGGGCGGGTGGAATGTTTCGGCCATGGTGCCGCATCCTAGAGCCGCGGCCTGCCTTGCCCTACGATTTTTTCGGGGTGGCGGGGTGGGCATCGCGCATTAAGGCTGGTGTGCATGGCGGGCGGATACGAGGCACTGAGCGAGAAGGAGCGGGAGACGCTGCGCCTGATCCTGCACGGCCACGACGCGAAGTCGATGGCCATCGCGCTCGACCTGTCGGTTCACACGGTCAACGAACGGCTGCGCAACGCGCGGCGCAAGCTGGCCGTGACGAGCAGCAAGGAAGCCGCCCGCCTGCTGTTCGAGCGCGAGAGCGAGGGCCCCCATTTTCTTGGCCACAAGACGTTGGGGGATGCAGCTGACGGGGGTGCGGGCGAGACCGGGGGCAGGGCGTGGATTTCCCGCGTCGCAATCATTGCCGGAGTTTGCATCATGTCCCTTGTTCTTGCCGCCCTCGCCCTGGGTTTTTATCCCAACGCCGCCAGCGAAACCCCGCCGCGTTTCCAGATGGCGGAGGGCGAGGCGGAGGCCGCCGCGCGCCAGTGGCTGGAACTGGGCGATGCGGGTGATGCCGGCGCCTCCTACGCTCTCACCGCCCGGGCCTTTCGCGAGGCGAACACGCAGGCGGTATGGGCGAATGCGCTGGACGAGGTGCGCGCGCCGCTGGGCGCCACGCTTTCGCGAAACCTGATTTCGGCCGAGATGCCGCCGACCCCGCAGGGCTACGTCGTGGTGAAATATCGCACCACCTTCGACAATCGCGCAGGTGCAGTGGAGACGGTTTCGCTATTGCGCGAGAACGGCGAATGGCGCGTGGCAGGAATTTACGTGGAGTAGGCTGTGGGGCCTGGCGACGGCAAAGCCGCCGCCCGGACGTCAGACCGGTTCGACGGCCTCGCGGCCGCCGACCGGCTGGCCGAGCCGGGCGCTGCTCGGCTTCGCCGTTGCATCGGCGCGGGCGTGGCCGCGCCTGCGCCCGTCAGTACATGTGCTGGCCACCGTTGATGCTGAGCGTCGAGCCGGTAATGAACGCGCCTTCCTCGCTGGCGAGGAAACTCACGCCGCGGGCGATCTCGCTCGCCTGCCCCAGTCGGCCAACGGGGATCTTGGCGACGATCTTCTCCAGCACCGTGTCGGGCACGGCGGCAACCATGTCCGTATCGATGTAGCCCGGCGCGATGGCGTTCACGGTGATGCCGAAGCGCGCGCCCTCCTGCGCCAGTGCCTTGGTGAAGCCGTGGATGCCGCTCTTGGCGGCGGCGTAGTTGACCTGGCCGTACTGACCGGCCTGGCCGTTGATCGAGCCGATGTTGATGATGCGGCCCCACTTGCGGTCCTTCATGCCCTCGAACGCGGCCTTGGCCATGTTGAAGCAACCGCCCAGGTTCGTGCGCATCACGTCGTTCCAGTCGTCGAAGCTCATCTTCATCAGCGTGCCGTCGCGGGTGATGCCGGCGTTGTTGACCACCACGTCGATCGGGCCGACCTCGTCCGCGATACGCTGGCAGGCCGCCAGCGTCGCTTCGTGATCGCCAACGTCGAACTTGTAGGCCTTGATGCCCGTCTCGTCGGTAAAGGCCTGTGCGGCCTGATCGTTGCCGGCGTAGCTGGCGACGACGGTGAAGCCATCCCGCAGGAGCGATTCGCAGACAGCGCGGCCGATGCCGCGCGTTCCTCCGGTGACGACTGCTACTCGGGCCATAAGCGTCTCTCTCCTGATTTTTATTGTGTCGCCCATGTCTTAGGAAAGGGCGGCGCGGCGCGCAAAGAAAAACCCCGCCGAAGCGGGGTTCGTTTGGCCGGCGATGATGGGATCAGAACCGGAACTGCGTGCCGATGTAGACGGCCTGGCTATCCTGCTGGTCAACCTCGGGCAACGGCACGATATCGCGGTCCTGCTCGTATCGCACGCCCGCGGTAATATCGAGGTTGCGGGTGAGGCGGTAGCTGCCGCCCAGGTCGAGCATCTGGTCACCCACGCTCGGGCGCGCGTCGGGCTGACGGGCGGCGGGCCGTTCCTCGTCCATCTGGACGCGAGCGGCGAAACGGCTCTGTTCTGCACCCGACCCGCTGCGCGGATTGAAGCTGGCGAGATCGGGCAGGTTGGCATCCGAGAGCGAGCGCGACAGTGCCGCCGACCGGGTCGGCGCGCCAGCGGCCAGGCGAGTCTCTTCCGCCGCGGCGACCGGGCTTTGCGCGAAGCGGCCATAACCGCGGGCAATGCCAAGGTTGTAGCGGGTGGGCGTAACGCGCAGGGTGCTGCCACCCAGCGCGCCCTCGGGCAGCGGGGCGGCGGTCCGGGCGGCCAGCGACTGGGCCGCCAACGACTGGGCGGTCTGCCGGTCCAGCCGCACGGCGACGGTGAGCGAGCGGTCGGCCCGCGAGACGGCGGCACCGGCGGGAGTGAAGCGCATCATCTGCGGCTGGCCATCGGCGCGCTGGGCGATCAATTCCGCCATGTCAGGGTCGGCAGCGGCGGGGGTGAAGCCGATGCGGCTGGCGAGCGGGTTGTCGCCGGCCAGCATTCCCACGGCAAAGACGGAACTGGGCAACGCCACGGCGAGCAGCGTGGCGGACGCTGCGAGCGCCGCCTTTCCTGCCAGACCCTGCCGATACCTGCCCATGGCTGCCATTCTCTCCAAACATCGATGCACGCAAAATGAACGGGCGACTCGGCCCTGCGTCATGACTAGGACTCGCAAGCTAGGCCCCGGTGCCCGCCAAGGCCACGAATTGTCGCCGCGCGATGTGGCTTTTTCCAAAGTGTTGCGCCCATCCCACAACTGGCTGTCGCCGGCTGCGCACATTAAGCAGCGGTTCACGGCCCTGCGGCGCATTGTCCGGCCATTCGTGCAACACGCCTTGCCGCACAGTGCGCGATGCGTATAGAGGCGCAATTCCAGCGTATACAGGACCCATGATGGCTGCTTCCAACACCCGTTTCCTCGTCACTGCCGCCGCGCTTGCGTTCGCGGGGCTGGGGCTGTCCGCCTGTGGTGGGGGGAGCGACGAGCGGCTGCGCACCGACATGGCCGCTGCGCGCACGACCGCGATCGGCGTCAATTCCTACCTCTGGCGCGCCAGCTTGGAGACGCTGTCGTTCATGCCGCTGACCCAGGCGGATTCGAGCGGCGGGGTGCTGATCACCGACTGGTACGTCAATCCCGACACCCCGAACGAACGGGTGAAGGTATCTGTCTCCATCCTCGACCAGGACCTGCGGGCCGACGCGTTGCGCGTTGCCGCCACGCGGCAGACGATGCAGGGCGGGCAGTGGATGGATGCGCCGGTCGCTGCCGCCACCGTGCAGCGGCTGGAGGATATCATCCTGACCAAGGCGCGCGAACTCAGGCGTTCCACCGTCATCTGAACCTCAGCGCCTGCCGCTGCGCTTGCTGGCGAAGTTCGCCAGCCGGGGCGTTGCAGGTGCGACGAACCTTTAATCGCCAACCGGCAGGCTCTAAGGGCGGGGGATGACTTCAGAGAGATTCGATCCCGGCGTTGCCGATGCG
Organism: Aurantiacibacter arachoides; assembly: GCF_009827335.1. Taxonomy (GTDB): domain Bacteria; phylum Pseudomonadota; class Alphaproteobacteria; order Sphingomonadales; family Sphingomonadaceae; genus Alteraurantiacibacter; species Alteraurantiacibacter arachoides. The sequence goes on from NZ_WTYH01000001.1 coordinate 2,935,615, forward strand.
CGGTGGCAGGCGGCGTGGGACGCAGCCCGCTGTTTCGAGGCCGACAGCGCGAGCACCAGGCCCAAGAGCTACGTGCTCGAGATGTTCCCCTATCCCAGCGGGCGCATCCACATCGGCCACGTGCGCAACTATACCATGGGCGACGTGCTGGCCCGCTATCGCCGGATGCAGGGGCACGAAGTGCTCCACCCGATGGGCTGGGATGCCTTCGGGATGCCGGCGGAAAATGCGGCGATGGAAAAGGGCGTCCATCCCGCCGGCTGGACTTACGACAACATCGCCACGATGAAGCGGCAGCTGAAGCAGCTGGGCTTCGCGCTCGACTGGTCGAGAGAATTCGCCACCTGCGATCCCGCTTACTACGGCCACGAACAGGCGCTGTTCGTCGACCTTTACGAAGCCGGCCTCGTCTACCGCAAGGAGAGCGAGGTCAACTGGGACCCGGTCGACATGACCGTGCTGGCCAACGAACAGGTGATCGACGGCAAGGGCTGGCGCAGCGGCGCCGAGGTCGAGAAGCGCAAGCTGAACCAGTGGTTCCTCAAGATCACCGACTTTGCCGAGGACCTGCTGGAGGGGCTGGATGGCCTGGGCGGCTGGCCCGACAAGGTCCGTACGATGCAGGCCAACTGGATCGGTCGCAGCCAGGGGCTGGAGTTCCGCTTTGCCGGCACCAATTTCGACGAGGCGATCGAGGTCTATACCACGCGGCCCGACACCGTGTTCGGCGCCAGCTTCGTGGCCGTGGCGGTCGACCATCCGATCGCCCGCGCCGTGGCCGCCACCAGCGCCGAGGCGGCGGACTTCATCGCCCTGTGCAAGAAGGGTGGCACCACCGCCGCGGAACTGGAAACGGCCGAGAAGCTGGGCTTCGACACGGGCCTGAAAGTGGCGCATCCGTTCACCGGGGCGGAGCTGCCTGTCTACATCGCCAACTTCGTGCTGATGGATTACGGCACCGGGGCGATCATGGCCGTGCCCGGGCACGACAGCCGCGACTTCGAGTTCGCCACCAAGTACGGCCTGCCGATCCCGCGCGTGGTCGCCGCTTCGGCTGACGAGGCCGACAGGCCCTTCGCGGGCGAGGCGGAGTCAGGCGACGGCGTCCTCGTCAACTCCGGTTTCCTCGATGGCATGGAGGTCGAGGCAGCCAAGGGCGCGGTCATCGCCCGCGCCGAGGCCGAGGGCTGGGGCAAGGGCACCACGGTATGGCGCCTGCGCGACTGGGGCGTTTCGCGCCAGCGGTATTGGGGCACGCCAATCCCGTTCATCCATTGCGACGCGTGTGGCGTGGTGCCGGTGCCGAAGGACCAGCTGCCCGTCGTGCTGCCTGAGGATGTGGACTTTTCCGTCCCCGGCAACCCGTTGTTGCGGCACCCCACCTGGAAGGACACGACCTGCCCGGCCTGCGGCGCCGCCGCCGTGCGCGAGACCGATACGCTCGACACCTTCGTCAATTCCAGCTGGTATTTCCTGCGCTTCGCCAGCCAGCCGGCGGACAGGCCCTTCGACGCTGCCGAGGTGGCGCAGTGGATGCCGGTCGACCAGTATATCGGCGGCATCGAGCACGCGATCCTGCACCTGCTCTACGCGCGCTTCTGGACCCGCGCGCTGGCGCATACCGGGCATCTGGACGTGGCCGAGCCCTTCGCCAGCCTGTTCACGCAAGGCATGGTCACGCACGAGACCTACAGCCGCAAGGATGGCGCGCGCGAGGTGTATTACGCGCCATCCGAGATCAGCCGGTCGGCCGAGGCTGCCGTGTTGCACGAGGATGGCCAGCCGGTGACGATCGGCAAGGTCGTCAAGATGTCGAAGTCGAAGAAGAACGTCGTCGACCCCGAGGACATCATTCGCGACTACGGCGCCGACGCGGTGCGCTGGTTCATGCTGTCGGACAGCCCGCCCGAACGCGACCTGCCGTGGTCCGAAGCCGGGATCGAGGGCTGCGGCCGCTTCGTCCAGCGGTTGTGGCGCCTGTTCGGCCAGTTCGACGCCAACGCCGCGGGCAAAGACGTGGCGCTCGCCCGCAAGACGCACCAGACCATCGCCGCCGTCGCCGAGGATATCGAGGCGCTGGCCTTCAACAAGGCCGTCGCCCGCCTGTATGAGCTGACGAGCGCCGCGGAAAAGGCCGCGCCGGGCGCCAGCCGCAACCATGCCATCCGCGCGCTGTTGCTGATGGCAAGCCCGATGATGCCGCATCTGGCTGAGGAAGCCTGGCAGCGCATGGGCGGGGAAGGGCTGGTTGCCCAGGCCGCCTGGCCCGAGGTCGATCCCACGCTGCTGGTGGAGGACGAGGTCACCATCGCCGTGCAGCACATGGGCAAGCTGCGCGATACGCTGACCGCGCCCAAGGGCAGTTCCAAGGCAGACCTCGAAGCCCTTGCGCTCGCCAGCGCGAACGTCCAGCGTTCGATCGACGGAGCGGCAATCCGCAAGGTGATCGTGGTGCCCGACAGGCTGGTCAACATCGTGACATGACAAGGGCGCTCACCCTTCTGGCCGCCCTTGCGCTGCTGTCCGGCTGCGGACTGCAGCCGATGTATGCGGGCGGCTCCAGCGGCACCGTTGCGCGCGGCCTGGCGCAGGTCGAGGTTCCCGCGATACCCGGCAACCAGGGCTGGCTGGTGCGCAATGCCCTGAACGACCGGCTGGGTTATGGACAGGCCTCGGGGCAGACCGCAGGGTCGGCGCAGTATCGGCTCGACGTGGTGCTGGACGATCGGCTGGAGGGCCTGGGCCTGCTGACCGACGAGACCATCGGCCGCGAGCGGCGCACATTGCGCGCCCGTTACCAGCTGGTGGAGATCGCCACCGACACCATCCTGATCGATGCCACCGCCGGCTCTGACGCGGGCATCGACGTGGTCGACAGCGAATACGCCACCATCGCCGCCGAACAGACCGCGCTGGAGAACCTGGCAAAGGAAGTGGCCGACCAGATCGTGGCCCGGCTGGCGCGCGTGCTGCGCGACCGGGACCAGTGAAGGCCACGCAGCGCGATCTTGCGCAGGTGCTGCGGCGCAGTGGCGGCGCGATCCGGCTGTTCTTCTTCTGCGGGCAGGACGAGGCGGGCGCCTCCACTGCCGTCGCCCGGCTGGTGGCGGACCTTCCCGACGCGGGCGAGCGGGTCGACCTGTCGGGTGCCGAACTGAAGTCCGATCCCGCGCGGCTGGTGGATGAGGCGCGCTCCACCTCCTTGTTCGGCGATACCCGCCATATCCTCGCGCGGGTTTCCGGCGACGACGCGCACGATGCCGTTGCCAGCTGGTGCGAGCTTGCCGATCGCGGCGCGATGGAGGGCGGCTGGCCGGTGTTCGTGGTCGCCACCAGTGCCACCGACAAGTCACGCACCGCCAAGCTGCTGCTGAAGCGGGCAGACGCGCTGGTGGCGGTCTTCTATCCGCCCGATCTGAAATCCGTCACCGCCGACGTGCGCGCCATGGCCGATGCGGCAGGACTGCGGCTGGGCGGCAATCTGGCCGAACGGATCGCCGGGGCAGTGAACCTCGACGTGCGGCTGGCCCAGTCGGAAGTCGACAAGCTGGCCCTCTATCTCGATGCCGCGCCGCAAAACCCGCGGACTGTCGAGCAGGCGGATTACGACCTGATCGGTGCGCGGACCGAAGAGGACGGCTTCATGCCCCTCGTCAATGCCGCGCTAAGCGGCGAATTGAAGAAGCTGCCGGGTGAGATCGCCCGCATGCGGGAGGTATCGCTCAACCCCGTGGGTGTCGCGTTGGCGCTGGAGCGGCGCGCGGCACAACTGGCCTCGCTGTCCGGCAAGATGCTTCCGGGCGAGGACGTCATGGGTTTCCTCAAGGCACAGGGCGTATTCTTTCGCGAACATCGCGAGATCGCCGACCAGTTGCGTCGCTGGAGCGGCGGCAAGATGGAGCGACTCGTCCCGCGACTCGCCGATCTGCACCGCGCCCTGCTCGCCAACAGCCAGATTGCCGAACTCCTCCTCGCACAGGAACTGACCCAGATCTCGCGCTTCGCTGCGGCTCGTCGCTGACCCCAAGGAAGTATGCAATTCAGGCTTTGCGCTGGCCTTCCAAAAAGGCGCGATAGGCATCGGCAATACCCTCGCGCAGCCCAATGGTCGGTTTCCAACCCAAGGCGGCGAGCTTGTCGCCGCTCATCAGCTTGCGCGGGGTGCCATCGGGCTTGGACGTATCGGTGACGATCTTGCCTTCAAAGCCCACCGCATCGCACACCAGCCGCGCCAGTTCCCCGATGGGCAAATCCTTGCCGGAGCCGAGATTGACGTGCTCTTCGTCCGAATATTCCTGCAGCAGGAAGACCGCGCCGTCGGCAAGGTCGTCCACGTGCAGGAACTCGCGCCGGGGCGTACCCGTGCCCCAGATGGTGATGCTATCGGCGCCCGTCTCCTTCGCCTCGTGCGCCTTGCGGATCAGCGCCGGCAGGACATGGCTGTTGGCAAGGTCGAAGTTGTCGCCGGGGCCATAGAGGTTGGTCGGCATGGCGCTGATGTAATCGCAGCCATACTGGCGGCGATAGGCCTGCACCAGCTTGATGCCCGCGATCTTGGCGATGGCATACCATTCGTTGGTCGGTTCCAGCGGGCCGGTCAGCAGGGCATCTTCGGGGATCGGCTGCGGGGCCATGCGCGGATAGATGCACGAGGAACCGAGGAACAGCAGCTTCTCCACCTCGGCCTGGCGCGAGGCTTCGACGAGGTTCGCCTCGATCATCAGGTTGTCGTAGAGGAATTCGGCCGGATAGGTGTCGTTGGCGTGGATGCCGCCGACCTTGGCCGCCGCCACGATCACCGCATCTGGACGGTTCGCGGCGAACCACGCGCGCACCGCCGCCTGTTCGCGCAGGTCCACCTGCCGGTGGGCGACCAGCACCTCGCAATGTTCGCGCGCCAGCCGGCGGACGATGGCCGATCCGACCATGCCCTTGTGCCCGGCGACGTAGACGCGCTTTCCTGCAAGGTCGTAGGTCATCAGTCGAAGCCCGCGATCGGTTCGGCCTTCATCACCTCCATGTCGGCCAGCACCATCTCACGCGCCAGATCCCGCGGGCTCGTCTCGTGCTTCCAGCCGAGCTGCTCGTTCGCCTTGGTGGGATCGCCCAGCAGCAGTTCCACCTCGGTCGGGCGGAAATAGCGCGGGTCGACCTCGACGAGGCAGCGCCCGTCAGCCTTGCTGTAGGCCTTTTCGTCGATGCCCTCGCCCCGGAATTCAAGCGGCACGCCCGCATCCTCGAAGGCCCAGCGCACGAATTCGCGCACCTCGGTGGTGACGCCGGTGGCGAGCACGTAATCGTCGGGCTGGTCCTGCTGCACCATCATCCACATGCCGCGCACATATTCGCGGGCGTGGCCCCAGTCGCGCTTGGCATCGAGGTTGCCGAGGAACAGCTTGTCCTGCCGGCCCAGTGCGATGGCGGCAGCGGCGCGGGTGATCTTGCGGGTGACAAAGGTTTCGCCGCGCAGCGGGCTTTCATGATTGAACAGGATGCCGTTGCTGGCGTGCATCCCGTAAGCCTCGCGGTAGTTCACCGTGATCCAGTAGGCATAGAGCTTGGCCGCGGCATAGGGGCTGCGCGGGTAGAACGGCGTCGTCTCGCGCTGCGGTACTTCCTGCACCAGGCCGTAAAGCTCGCTGGTCGATGCCTGGTAGAAGCGCGTGGTCTTCTCGAGGCCGGCGATGCGGATCGCTTCCAGCAGGCGCAGCGTGCCGATGGCATCGGCATTGGCGGTGTATTCGGGCGTCTCGAAGCTGACCGCGACGTGGCTTTGCGCGGCGAGGTTGTAGATCTCGTCGGGCCGGGTTTCCTGCACGATGCGAATGAGGTTCGTGCTGTCGGTCAGGTCCCCATAGTGCAGGGTGAATTTCTGGTTGTCGACGTGCGGATCCTGATAGATGTCCTCGATCCGGCCGGTGTTGAAGCTGGAACTGCGCCGCTTGATGCCGTGCACCTCGTAACCCTTTTCGAGCAA